>JANOJN010000296.1:0-19040 GCA_031418775.1 Acidimicrobiia bacterium | reverse complement strand
TCTCCCGGATGGGTTGGGGCGGTGGAGGGAGTCTTCGTTGCAAACATGGCGGACATAGCCGCCTCGAGGCGACCGTGCAGGATCACGCCCGACTCTGGATCGAACGCTCCGGACAGGTGCCACATGCCGGTCGCTCGGTCGGTCCAGGTGCGCAGCCTGGTGTTGCGACGCTGGCGCTCCAGTCGGGTCATCCCTCCATCGGACGCGAGTGCTTCGGCCGCAGTGTGGAGACTGGCGGCAAACTCCTCCGGTGTGGATCCCGAGTTAGCTGCCGCTTCGATCAGCGCCGGCGCAGCTTCGGCGAATCCCTCCTTGATCGGGCCGTCGAGCGATCCGAGCACCTTGGCGAACACATCGACGTGCTCGCCGCCGAGGTCCCCGGCCTCCAGCACACGATTCAGCGTCGGTTCGTTCTCGATCGCAGCAGCACGCGCCATCACCTTGTGCCCGTGGCGATTCGAACGTTGCGCCGACTTCGAGACATCGCGCTCGGGCGTGCCGGATGCTTCCTTGAGTCGCTTGGCTACCTTGGCTTCGACGTGATCGAGACGCGCACGAACATGCCGAATATCGTCCAGAACACCCCGGAGTGAGATCGACTCAACGGTGCAAAGCTCGACGCGCCGAAACCCTTCCATCAGTTCTATTGGGTCGACAACATCCATGGGGTCAAGTGTACGAGAGGGGTATGACAAAATGACCATGCGCGAACAAAGAACTCCGAAACCTTCTCAGGAATTTCGAACTACCAAGTATGGTGTTCCGATGGCTGCTGACGATCTCGTCGATGTGGTGGATGAGTTCGACCGGGTCGAGCGGGTCACCACTCGGGAGTTGATGCGTCGGGACAACCTCCGGCACCGAGGCGTCGGGATCGCCGTGCTCGACTCTGAGGATCGCCTGCTGATCCACCGCCGCGCCGACGACAAGGACGTCTGGCCTGGATACTGGGATTTGGCGGCCGGCGGTGTCCTCGCCTCGGGCGAGTCCTACCTCGAGGGTGCCCATCGCGAGCTGGCCGAGGAGCTCGGCGTCATCGACGCGCCACTGCACTTCGTCGGCGAACAGCGCTTCGAGGACGAGTCCGTCCGCGTGATCACGCACTGCTTCATCGCCCGTCACGACGGCGCCGTTGTGTTCAACGACGGTGAGGTCGCCGAGGCAAGGTGGGTCACCGCCGAGGAGTTCACCGACCTGATTGACGTGCTCACGTGGTGCCCGGATTCGCTCTCGATGGTTCCCGACGCGCTGAGGGCCCACATGCGGAGCTGGCGGTATGTCCTCGGCGCGGCAGGCCAACAGGCCACCGACGAAGGGACAAGGCCGACAGCGAGCTGAGCGAATCGTCTCGTGGCCGATGTGGCCGGGCTCCTCCCGGGCGACCAACAGGCAGAACCGAGCTGAGCGCATCTTCTCGTGGCCGATGTGGCCGGGCTCCTCCCGGGCGACCAACAGGCACGACTCCGAGAATCGGTGTTGACTCGTCGGTGTGACCAGCATGCAGCCATGGCAGGGAGACCAGTGTTCGCTGGTCGATGCATTCCGATCGGGTGAGCGCTCGCCGGTCGAGGAGGTCGACGCAGTGTTCGCGGCAATCGAGTCGAGCGACCTGAACGCGTTCTCGGTCCTCAACCCCGACCACGCTCGCACTGCAGCGGCGAACGCCGATGTGTCGCTTCCGTTCGGCGGTGTCCCATTGGGTGTGAAAGAACTGACGAACGTGGCCGGTTGGCCGGCGACGGAGGCAAGCGTCCCGCTGCGCGACCACGTTGCTACCCAGACGTCCACGATGGTCGCCCGCCTGATCGATGCCGGAGCGATTCCGGTAGGGCTGACCACGGCTTCGGAGTTCGGGGGAGTGAACCTCACCCGGACAGTGCTGAACGGCGCCACGCTCAATCCCTGGAACACCGAACGGACGCCGGGAGGTTCGTCGGGAGGTTCGTCGGCGGCCGTCGCCGGCGGGATCCTCACTGCGGCGACGGCAGGCGACGGTGGCGGGTCGATCCGCATTCCCGCCGGGTTCTGCGGGCTTGTGGGCCTGAAGGTCACGTACGGTCGGATCCCGAACGGCCCGAGCGCGGAGATGGGCAACCTGACCGCCGTACCGGGTTGTGTCTCTCGCAGTGTCCGAGATACCGCCCGCTGGCTCGACGTCACGAACGGACCGGATCTCCGAACGCCTCTTGCACTCCCACGGGTCGAAGGCTTCGAGGCCGGCCTCGGCTCGTATCGCGACGAGCTTCGCGGTCTGCGGGTCGGCGTCGCCGCTGATTTCGGCGGGGCATATGTGAACCCGGTTGCATGGGACTTGATACGCGCACTTGCTGCCGAGTTGATCCGTGAGTTAGCGCTCAGAGAGGTTGATGTCGTCGCGCAGTTCCCGAGCATGGGCACGGCATGGTCATTATCCGGTCTCATCTCCATTCGCGGTCAGCTCGGCGATCTCTGGCCGGCGTGCGCCGATCAGCTCACTCCGGAAATGTCCTACGGGCTCCGATGGGCCGAGGGTCGGTGGGACGCTGCTGCCGCCTACAAGTGCGAGCAGCGCCGAGTTGCCCACAACGAAGCGATGGCCGACATGTTCGAGCAGTGTGATCTGGTGATGACGGCGACCAACCCCGATGCCGCATTCGCCGCGAACGGGCCGTTGCCCTCGGTGTTCGCCGGCAAGATGGTCGGAGGCTGGAACAACGGTCGGTTGACGGCGCCGTCCAACCTGTACGGCAATCCGGCGATTGCCATTCCGGCCGGTGACGTGGATGGTCTACCGGTGAGCCTGCAGGTGTTGGCGCCGCATCATCGTGACGCGCTCCTGCTCGACATCGCGTATGCAGCTGAGCGCATCCGCCCGTGGCCGCTGGTGGCGCCGGCCCGCTGAATCGCCTGTCGGCGACTGCTACTTCGGGGCGAGCCCGTGGGTGTGTGCCTCGGGCGGCGGTATCGAGCCGGGCTCGCGGACTTCGGCCATGGCGCCCCACAGGTCGGTGGCGTTCGGCGGCCCGACGAAGTCGCGCTGGACGACACCGTTGGCATCCGCGATCACCACGGTGGGCACGGCATCGATGCCGTAGCGCTTGTGGAGGTCCTTGTCGGTCTGGTAGTCGACAATCTGCACACTTACGAAATCACTGGCGAGAACCTCGCACTTCGTCGCCGTGCTCGCGCAGGCATCACACGTGGCGGAGGTGAACGCGACGACAAGCCACGGCGCGTCAGGTCGGGCGAAGTCATGACGGTCGAGCTGGGCCGGGACCGTCCACGCGGTTTGCGTCGGAGGCTCGGGCTTGCGACGCCGAAGAACTTGCGCCGCGAGCACGGCCAGCGCCGCAACCACGACCGCGAGCAGCAGCGTGGTGGTCATCGCTCACCCATGGGCAGATGTGTCGGACGATCCGAGCAGGCTGTCTCGAACAATCACGGCCATCTCGTCGATGCCCTCGAGGATCCCGAAGTGGGTACGTCCCGGGAGTCGTAGAAGGGCTCCGTGCGGTGTTGCGGCTGCGGCGAGCGGGACGATCTCGCCGAAGTTCCCGGCCTCCTCGCCGAGCCCGTACGTCACCCGGCAGGTCAGGTGAGGGAGTCGGGCGAAGATGTCGGTGACCGATGCCCGAAAGAGCCCTGCTTCGGTCTCGGGTGAGCAGACCAACCCGATCTCGGCGTGGCCGTCGTGGACGACACCCGTCGGACGAAATCCCCAGTACACGTACGACTCGACGACGGAGCGGTCGCACTGGCCGAACGGTGGCTTCTTGGCGAAGTTGGCAATGGCGACCTCGGCGCTGGCGAAGGTGCGCCGACGTCGACTGGTGAGAACGGCCATCGGGTTGTCGGGCCACGGATCTCCCGGGTTCATCCCCGGGACCTGCGGGAAGACCACCGGCTCGTGGACGAACACCGACGCGAACGTGCCAGGTCGGCGGAGCTCGGCTTCGAGCACGGCGTAGCCGCCCTGCGAGTGACCGATGCCGTGCACGTCACCTCGTCCGGCCAGACCGAAGTGGTCGAGCACGGCGACAAGACCGGTGGCGACGCCGTTCCAGCTGTGGTCGCCGTTGCTCGGCAACGACGATGCCCCTTGGCCCATGAGGTCGACCCCGATGCACCGGAACGACGAGCGCAGACGGGCGACGAGGGGCACCCAGACATGGGCATGGAGACCGGTCGCGTGGGCGAAGACGAGATCGGGCCCGGTGCCGCCCCAGTCGTAGGCGTGCATGCTGATCCCGCCGGGCGCATCGATGATGTGCTCGACCTCAGGGAAGGTCAGCAGCGCAGCAAGGGGAGAGGCGGAATTCGACACGGGGGTCGATCCTACCGATGCCCCGGCGCTGCACCCCAGGCCGCGCCCGGCCCGGGTTTTCTCACTGCAGCCGGTCGATCATCTGCTGGGCTCTGCTGGATCGTTGCCGGACTGCGTTGAGCTCAGCCGGTCGATCATCTGCTGCGCATTCGTGACCCCGAAGTCCTGCCAGCAGTTGTTCCACAGCACGTGGAGCTCGTCGGCAGACCCTGCCATCTCGCGCAGCTTCTTCGCCCACGTGTCGAGTTCGTTGTCGTCATAGAGATACTTGAAGCGCTCCGCCGCCGTGATCCCGCGGGCCTCCCAGTTCTCCGCGTTGTGCCCGTGGAACCGCACGACGGCGAGCGACGCCGTGGACGCCACGACCGGCGGGATCGACGAGGCGAAGCCCTGTGGCTCGTCGACGCACACGAACGTGAGCCCGTTCGCCTCCAACCATCCGAGCGTGTTCTCGCACTGCTCGCCCGAGAGCCATTTCGCGTTGCGGAACTCGATCAGGCAGCGATACGGGGCGAGCATCGCCACCGCATCGAGGATGCGATCACAATGCTCGCCCTTCGGCCCGAACCACGGTGGCCACTGCAGCAGAACCGCTCCGAGCTTTCCGGCATCGTGGAGCGGACTGAGCGAATGACGGAAGCGATGCCAGCATTCGCCGAGCGCTTCGTCGGTGAGGTGCTTGTCGTAGATGTTGCGCTTATCGCGAAACTCCGGCTTCACCTCGCCCTGGAGGTCCTCCCAGAGCGAATGGGGAAACGTCGGATGTCCCGTGAGCAGCGACCACGCCTTGACATCGAACGTGAAACCGTCGGGCGTGCGATCCGCCCAGCTCATCGCCAGCTCCGGTGTCGGCGGGAAGTAGTACGTGGAATCGACTTCGACAAGCGGAAAGCGGCTCGCGTAGAACGCCAATCGCTCGGCTGCCTTCATCGATCGACGTGGGTACCAGTCGGCGTCCTTCACGAGCGACGCATCCGCCCACGAACAGGTGCCGACCAGTGTGCGCGTTCCGTCTCGTTCGATGATCGGACCGAGGACGGGCTCGTCGGGCTCGGTCGCCGCCGGCGAGACAGACGCCGGGCTCACCGAAGCAGGACCGACCCGACCATGACGCCGACCGTGAGCACCACCATCGGGATCACGTACTTCCCCCAGTCGTGCCACCAGTTGCCGGGCTGCATGGAATTGGCCCCGCCCTTCGACATGCCCCGGACCATGGATCCGATACCGGACACGGCGCCTTCGACGGTCATGGTGTTGTGTTGGGGCACGAGGATCACCGCTTCGGTCTCGCTACCCTCGTCGAGGTCGTCGAACGAGTCGGGATTCTCCGGATCGGGCTCCGGGTCGCCGGGCAGCCGGACGCGGATCACCCTACCGTCGGCGGACTCGAACTGTGTGGCCATGCCCAGACGCTACCCCCGCCTGGGACGATTCGGGCCAATCACTCGACGGCGTCGGCGCGCGTCAGCACGTTCGCGTCGCCCGTGAGTCGCTCGGCCCTCATCGCCATGGAGTCGAACGTACCGGATACCTTGACGTCATGGATCTGCCGGTGATGCCCCCCGTCGCACCGATGCTGTCGAAGCCGATGGGTGGGCTCCCGGGGTCCGACAGCGCCGGGGAGCCGGAGTGGCTCTACGACCCGAAATGGGATGGCTTCCGATCGATCGTGTTCCGCGACGGCGATGAGATCGTGCTCGGCAGCCGCAACGAAAAGCCGCTCACGCGGTACTTTCCCGAGCTCGTCGAGGCCTTTCGGCTCGCGCTTCCCGATCGCTGCGTGGTCGACGGCGAAATCCTCGTGGAGCACAACGGGGTCGCCGACTTCGATCAGCTCGGACAGCGGATCCATCCGGCCGACTCGCGGGTCCGCAGGCTTGCGGCCGAGACACCGGCCCGTTTCGTGGCCTTCGATCTGCTTGCCCTCGGCGACCGTGATCTGCGGCGCGCACCGCTTCGTGAACGACGTGCACTCCTGAACGAAGCGCTCGCGAACGCAAGCGCGCAGAGCAATGGCGCGGTCTGCGTGACGCCGGCCACGACATCGCGTGCTTTGGCGGCCGACTGGTTCGTCCGCTTCGAGGCGGCGGGCTGCGACGGCATCATCGCCAAACGGCTCGCCGACCCGTACATCGAGAACAAGCGGACGATGATCAAGGTGAAGCACCAGCGCACGGCGGACTGCGTCGTTGCCGGCTTTCGGTGGCACAAGCACGGAGGAGTCGTCGGTTCGCTCCTGCTCGGCATCTACAACGCCGACGGCCATCTCAACCACGTCGGCGTGACCGCGGCGTTCACCGATGCGCGACGGCGTGAGCTCGTCGCCGAGCTGGCGCCGCTGCGCACCGACAATGAGGATCACCCGTGGGCCCATTGGGCAGAGGTGATGGACGAGGCATCTGCTGCCGGCCAACGCGTGCCCGGCGCAGGAAGCAGGTGGACCGGGACCAAAGATCTGTCCTTCGTGCTGCTGCGTCCCGAGCGGGTGTGCGAAGTGGCGTTCGATCATCTCCAGGGAGATCGGTTCCGCCACGCTGCGACCTTCCGCCGCTGGCGTCCGGATCGTTCGCCGGAGACCTGTACCTACGACCAAATCGAGGCGGCCCCACCATGCACGCTTGACGAAGTGGTCGCTGCCGACGGCGAGGCGCGGACGTTGTGACGCTTCGTGATGCCACCGCCGAAGACGTGGAGATCATCGGGCAGCTCATCGCGGGCCTCGCCGAGTACGAAGGGCTTTCGCACGAGGTGGCGTGGACCGTTGACGACCTCCGCCGACAACTCTTCAGCGGCGCGAGCTCGACGAGGGTGACCCTGGCGGTTCACGACGCCACCGGCGAGGTCGCCGGGTTTGCTCTGTGGTTCCCGACGTTCTCCACGTTTCGGGGCGACCATGGCATCTGGTTGGAGGATCTCTTCGTGAAGCCGGATTTCCGGGGCCACGGCTACGGCCAGGAGCTCCTCGCGTTCCTGCGTGCGTCGACCACCGGCCGGGTCGAGTGGATGGTCCTCGACTGGAACGAACCGTCCATCGCGTTCTACGACGCACTCGGCGCCACGCCCGTCCCCGGTTGGACCCGCTACCGCTGGGTCGCCGACTCTGCCGTGCGTGACGACGCGGCGGGACTCGAGCCCTAGGACCTACTTCTGGGTGACCATCTCCATCAGGGTCGCCACGCTGGGGCTCTGCTGGCTGTCGTGGAGGTACGCCGTGTTCACGCCATGGGGGTCAGCGTGCGCGGCGTCTGCCGATGTCGGCGAGGGGGCCCTCGGAGGCGTCGGTGCGTCGACTTTTCCGGAGCTCAGCGCGGCACCGCTCATCTTGGCGTTCGGGTCGCCCCAATACAGGCGTGCCGCCTTGGCCAGAGCGTAGGAGTCGAGGACCGGCTGGACGCCTTCGTACTCCGCAAGCGACTTCGCCATCTTGCACATGTCGAAGGGGTAGTTCGCGCGCAGACCGATGGAGTCGCGCTCCAGGCACAGCGTCCGGAGCTCTTTGGCCGACTGCGGCAGGAGCTTCACGCCGAGCTTGACCGACACGCGGTCCAAGATGATGTCGAAGGCTTCCGCCGTGACCGGACCGACGTACACCTTGTTCTGGATCCGTCGGAAGAATGCTTCGTCGCCGAGGTCCTCAGGGGCCATGTTCGTCGAGAACGCCACCATCAGCTCGAACGGGAGTCCGACCTTGGTGCCGTTCGCCAGCGGTAGGTAATCGATGCGCTTGGAGAGCGGATAGATCCAGCGGTTGAGGAGCTGCATCGGTGTCATGACCTGACGGCCGAAGTCGTCGATGAGCATCATGCCGTTGTTGGCCTTGACGTGCAGCGGTGCCACATACACACGACCGACGGGGTCGTAGGTCAGCTGCAGCGACGCCATCTCCAACTCGCCGCCGACCGTGACCAGCGGTCGCTTGCAGGCGACCCACCGTCGGTCGAGTTCTTCGGGCTGCGGTTCGATCGACTCGTGAATGGTCGGGTCGAACACGACGATGTACTGCCCGTCGACGAGGATCGCGTGGGGGACGACGATCCAGTCCTTGAACAGACGCACGAGGCGTTCGGCGAGGCTCGTCTTACCGGTTCCGGCCGGGCCGTAGAAGAAGATCGAATGCTGCGAGTTGAACGCCGGCCCGAGCTCGTCGAGCATCTCCGGCTGGACGACGAGATCGCTCATGGCCTGCACCATCTGTTCCCGGTTGACCTTGAGGCTCGACTTCTGGAGCTGCACCGCGGCGATGTAGGAGTCCAGAGCTACGGGGGCGATGCCCATGTACTGCGACTTCAGATTGAGCTCCCGCGCGAACTCGCGTCCGAGATCGGTGAGGCAGAAGACGTAGTCGTTGCCCTGCATCGCTCTCACGTCGATGAGCTTGCGCGAGCGGCAGGTCTCGAACACCTCGTAGAGGATCGAACCGCTGATGCCCAGCCAGCCGACGAGCTTGGTGATGCTGACGGTGTCCTCCTGGAAGGTCTTGCGGAGGAAGAGCTCCGTCACCACGGTGATCGGGATGTCGAGCCGGTCCGGTGTCGCGGGCGTCGAAACATCCAAGTCACTGGGCACGGCGGAAGACATCGGGAGGGTATCGGAAGTGCTTGAACGCTTCGGCGGAGTTCCGGCCGAAAATGGGCCGAACGAACCACGATGCGCCGGCTTTGACCTCCGACGAAGAGGTGAGACGATGCTCACATGAAAGATCTCCACGGACGCGTTGCCGTCGTCACGGGCGCAGCGAGCGGCATCGGGTTCGCGATGGCGAAGCGCTTCGCCGCCGCCGGGATGTCCGTCGTGATGGCCGACATCGAGCAGTCGGCGCTCGACTCGGCCGCGACGGAAGTTGTCGCGACCGGTGGAGCCGAGGTCGTCCCCGTGCGGGTCGACGTATCCGACGCCGCGGCGGTCGAGGACCTGGCCGAGCGGACCTATCGGCACTTCGGTGCGGCTCATGTGCTGTGCAACAACGCTGGCGTGGGCGGTGGCGGCGCTCAGGCGACCTTGAGCGTCGCCGAGTGGAACTGGGTGCTCGGCGTGAACCTCCACGGGGTCGTCCATGGCATCGCGTCGTTCCTGCCGCGGATGGTGGCGAGCGGCGAGGAGGGCCACGTCGTCAACACGGCGTCGATGGCCGGACACCTCGCCTTCAGTGGCATGGGGCCGTACAACGCCAGCAAGTACGCCGTGGTCGGGATCTCGGAGTCCCTGTTCCATGAACTGGCCGGCTCACCCATCGGGGTGAGCGTGCTGTGCCCTGGGTGGGTCAACACGAGGATCGGCGAGAGCTCGCGGAATCGCCCAGCCGGTGTTCCCGAGCGCGTCGCCCGTCCGGAGGATCTGGCCCGAAGTGAGTACGTCGCGTCGGTGCTGGCGGCGGGGCTCCCGCCGTCGGCCATCGCCGACCTCGTCCACGATGCCGTCGTCGACGAGACCTTCTGGATCTTCTCCCACCCGGAGATGCTGAACGGAGTCCGTCGGCGTGCCGACGACATCCTCGCGGGACGCAATCCCGAGCGTGCCGACCTGCGGTCTCTGCGCACTACAACAACCGATTGAGCATCCCCTTCATGAATCGTGTCGCTATGTGAAATCCATGTTTCGCGCCACGCCGACGCCCCGCTCCGACCAGGCCGAGCTGAGAGGACGCGCCGAGGGGCAGTTGACGTACGTCACATCCCGGGGTAGAAACGCCGGGCCAACACTTCGGCGCCGGCACTCCACGCCGCCACACAACAGAGGAACCAACATGACCAATGACGACCTCCGACGATCGCTGACCGAGCGCGAAAACCACTACGTCGACGAACTGCGGTCCGGTGGCCTCACCCGTCGTCAGTTCATGCGGCTCGCCACGGCCGCCGGCATGACCATTCCGCTGGCCGGCGTCATTCTCGGCGCTCCCGGCGCCGACGCCGCCACGAAGAAGAAGGCTGCCGCCACGAAGCGCAAGCCGCTTCTGAAGCTGAGCACCCTCGCTCCCGGCTCCAAGCTCGACCCGGTAATCATCAACAACGGCGGCGCCCTGCTTCTCCTCGGTATCGCCGGTGAGTACCTGGCCTGGGAGAACAACAAGGGGGTGCTCGAGCCCCGCGTGGCCGAGTCTTGGAAGCCCAACGCCGACTCCACGGTGTGGACCTTCAAGATCCGCAAGGGCATCACGTTCCATAACGGCAAGAAACTCACCGCCGACGACGTGGTCGCCACGTTCGACCGCCTCGCCGATCCGGTCAACAAGTCCAACGCGTTGTCCGTGTTCAAGGGCATCCTCGACAAGGGCGGCACCACCAAGGTCGACGAATACACCGTTCAGTTCCAACTTCTCCAGGCCGTTGGCTCATGGCCGAACCTGGTCGGTTCGACCAACTACAACTCCGTCATCCTGCCGAAGGACTATGCCGGCGACTGGGAGAAGACGTTCATCGGTGCCGGCGCGTGGATCATGGAGAAGTACGTCGTCGATCAGGGTGTCACCTTCAAGCGCAACCCGAACTACTGGGACAAGACCCGCCAGCCCAACTTCGAGCGCCTCCAGGTCACCCAATACAAGGACGACTCGGCCCGTCTTGCTGCTCTGCAGTCGGGTCAGAATGATTGGGACGCCTTTGCGTCGGCCACTACCTCCTCGACGCTGCGCAACGATCCCAACTTCGTCGTCGGCCAATCGCCGGGTAACGGGCACCTGCAACTCCACCTCCGTTGCGACAAGGGTCCCTTCTCGGCCGACAAGCGCCTTCGTCAGGCCATGTTGCTCACCCTCGATCGCCCCGGCCTTGTTGCCGGCGTGCTCGACGGATTCGGTATCGTCGGCAACGACACGCCGATCGGGCCGGTCTACGCCACAAACGACAAGGCAACGGCCCAGCGGAAGAAGGACATCGCCAAAGCCAAGTCACTTATGGCCGCCGCCGGCAAGCCTGATGGCTTCGACGTGACGCTCTCTACCTGGGGCCGCGCCGACATCAAGTTGTACGCGCAGGTCGTGAAGCAGTCGGCCAAGGAAATCGGCATCAACGTCAACATCGACATTGCCGACGACGACGGCTCGGCGTACTACGACGACAAGCGTTCGCCGAGCTGGCTGAACTCCGACTTCGGCATCACCGAGTTCGGCCACCGTGGGGTTCCGAACGTGTACCTCAACTCGGCCCTCATCTCCAAGGGTGTGTGGAACGCAGCGTTCTATGCGAACCCGGAGTTCGACGCTGCGGCGAAGTCCTACATGGCTTCGGGCGACGTCACGGTGCAGAAGACGCAAGCGAAGAAGATCCAGGAAATCCTGCTCGAGGATTCGCCTGTCGGCTTCACTTACTTCGCCAGTGCCCTCGACGTTTCGAAGAAGGCGCTGACCGGCAACTACACCAACGGCATGAGCAACATCGAGACCACCCGGGCCAAACTCGCCTAGGACGTCTGATGGCCTGATGCCGTCGACAACTCAGCACTGACCGGACGGCCCGTCGCAACACCCGTTGCACGGGCCGTCTGGCCGCTCCACCCTGCCACCGCGCCGTTTGACGCGGCCGACCTTCCACTACTGCCAGGCCCCGGCCCGAAGCGAGTTCACCTGCATGAAGCGTTTCCTTCTCCGCCGACTTCTCCTCGCCCTGTTCACCCTGTTCATGCTTTCGCTGCTCGTGTTCTTCGCGACGCACCTGTTGCCGGGTGACGTAGGGCGCAAGATCCTCGGCCCTTTTGCCGATGCCGACGCCATCAAGCAGCTGAACAAGGAACTCGGCACCGATCGTCCCATTCCCGTCCAGTACGTGTCGTGGCTCACCGACACGCTTCGTGGAGATCTCGGTCGGTCCCTCAACTACGACGTCCCGGTATCGGAAAAACTCTTCACTGCGTTGGGCAAATCGGCCAAGCTCGGTGGGCTGGCGTTTCTTATGGTTGTGCCGGCCAGCATCCTCGGTGGCATCGTCGCCGCGCTTCGCCGCAGCAGGCCGATCGACCGGATCATCACCATAGGCGGGCTCTCCGCTGCGGTGATTCCGGAGTTCGTGTGGGCCGTGTTCTTCATCCTCGTCTTCGGGGTGAAGCTCAAGTGGTTCCCGGTGTCGGCCACGCCACCGGAGGGTGCGGGGGTCTTCACGCAGTACAAGCACCTTTTCCTGCCGGCCATGTGCCTGGTGATGGTGCTCTTCGGCTACATCGCCCGCATCACCCGGGCCGGCGTTATCGAGGGTCTCGACGCCGACTACACCCGCACGGCCCGACTCAAAGGACTCGGGAACCGCGCCGTCGTGTTCCGCCATGTGCTGCGCAACGCGCTGATGCCGACGATTGCCGTCACGGCCACACAGATCGGGTATCTCATTGGCGGCCTCGTCGCGGTGGAGTTGGCGTTCAACTACAACGGCTTCGGCCTGCTTCTGCTCGAGAGTGTCCGACAACGCGACTTCCCGCTCCTGCAGGCTTGCGTGCTGTTCACCGGAGGGATCTTCGTCCTCACGACGCTCCTCGCCGACGTCCTCTACACCCTGCTCAATCCCCGCATCCGGCAGGCGGTCCTGAAATGAGCGATCAGTGCCGGACTCCGCTCAAACCTCGCATCCGACAGGCGGTCCTGAAATGACGACCATCGAGCAGGTTGCCCCGATCGGCCCGACCGACGGCCGCACGCGTGCCCAGGAGGAGGCCCGCTCGCAGCGGCGCGAGCGGATCGCACTCCTGCTGCGCAAGCCCTCGTTCCTCATCGGAACGGTGATCGCCGTCTTCTGGATCGCATGTGCGTTCTTCGGCACGGTCATCGCGCCGCAGGATCCGTTCGTGCAGAACCCGCTCAACAAGCTCAAGGAACCGTCGCTCGCGCACTGGTTCGGCACCGACAACCTCGGCCGTGATGTCTTCAGCCGGGTGATCGTCGGTGCCCGTTTGATCGTGTTCGTCGCTCTCGGGGCAACGATCATCGCCGCCATCTTCGGCACGATGCTCGGACTCGTCGCCGGCTACTTCAAAGGAATGGTCGACGAGGCGCTGATGCGCACCGCCGACGTGTTCATGGCCATGCCCACCATCGTGCTCGCTCTGCTCATCACCTCCTCGGTGAACAGCAAGTCGATGTTCATCGTGATGGGCATCATCGCGTTGGTCTTCACCCCGATCATCGCCCGAACCGTTCGAGCGTCGGCACTCGGTGAGACCGAGCTCGACTACGTCGCCGCGGCCCGTCTGCGAACCGAGAAGACCCCGCACATCCTGTTCAAGGAGGTGCTGCCCAACATCTTGCCGTCACTGCTCGTGGAGTTCACCGTGCGACTCGGGTACGCCGTGTTCGCCATCGCCACGCTGTCGTTCCTCGGCGCCGGTGCCAGCCCGGAATCGCCGGACTGGGGAACCCAGGTCGCCACCCACCGCGGCTTTCTGAATGGCCTCAACTGGTCGGCGACGGTGTTCCCGGCGCTGGCGATCGCCAGCCTGGCGATCGCCGTGAACCTCATCCAAGACGCACTCACGGAAGCCTTCGACCGATGAACCAGACACCCGTGAACGCAGTTCCGACCCTCGCCTTCGAAGACGTCGAGGTCGCCTATACCGTGCGCGGCATCGACCGGCCGGTGCTGCGGAGCGTGTCGTTCGAGGTCATGCCGGGCGAGGCCTACGGGCTCGTGGGCGAGTCCGGCTGCGGCAAGTCCACCGCGGCCTACGCGGCGATGCGCTATCTCCCCCGCAACGGCAAGATCACCAGCGGCAAGATCAGCTTCGAAGGTCGGGATCTGATCACGATGAGCGTGGAGGAGGTGCGCAAGCTCCGCAGCAGCGCGATCTCGATGGTGTACCAGAGTCCGATCGCTGCGCTCAACCCGTCCCTTCGGGTCGGCACCCAGGTCGCCGAGGTGTTCACCATCGAAGGCGCGTCGAAGGACGAGGCGATGACTCGGACCGAGGAGGCGCTCACCCGCGTGCAGATTGCCGACGTCGGCAAGGTGATGCGGCGCTACCCCCACGAGCTGTCCGGCGGCATGGCCCAGCGCGTTGTCATAGCCATGGCGCTCGCGACCAACCCGAGGCTGCTGATCCTCGACGAACCGACCACCGGTCTCGACGCAACGGTCGAAGCCGAAGTGCTCGATCTCGTCCGTGGACTGCGCGCCGAGATGGGCACGTCGGTCCTCTTCATCAGCCACAACCTTGGCGTCATCCGGTCCATGTGCGATCGCGTCGGGGTGCTCTACGCCGGTCAGCTCGTCGAAGAGGGCCGCACGGTTGAGTTGCTCAACGAGGCCCGCCATCCCTACACTGTCGGCCTCCTCCGATGCATTCCACGGGCGGGCCTGCGCAAGGACCTCCACCGCCTCGACACCATCCCCGGCACCCTGCCACCCCTCGGAACGGTCATGACCGGGTGCGTCTACGTCGACCGGTGCCCCATCGCCACCGACCAGTGCCGTACCGAGAAGCCGCCCGTCGTCGAGCTCGCGAACGGTCACCGGAGCCGCTGCTTCCATCCCGATCTGGCGCCGAACATCCCCCGCAACACCGAGATGCTCCAGATCACCGAGATCATGGTCGATCAGCACGAGCCGGTGGCGACCACCCACGACGAGTCCCTCATCCAGCTCGCCGGACTTTCGAAGACGTTTGGCAAGGACGACGAGACAGTCCGTGTGCTCAGCGACATCGCGCTGTCCGTCGCCAAGGGTGAGACGCTCGGACTCGTCGGTGAGTCAGGATCGGGCAAGACCACCCTCGCCAAGGTGTTGCTCGGCCTCACCCATCCCGACGGCGGCAGCATCGTCCAGCTCGACGGCAAGGCGCTCGGAGCGTCTCTCGACCAGCGCACGCCCAAAGATGTCGGCGCCGTGCAGATCGTCTTCCAGAACCCCGACTCGGCGCTCAACCGCCGCCATGCCGTCCGCCGGATCGTGAGCCGGGCGGTCGTCAAGCTCGCCGGGACCACGAAGGAAAAGGGCGCGGAGCGCTCCGACGAACTCCTGACGGAGATGCGCGTCGATGCTCGACTCCACGCGGCCAAGCCGGTCATGCTGTCCGGCGGTCTCAAGCAGCGTGTTGCCATTGCCCGGGCGTTTGCCGGAAACCCTCGGCTCGTGGTGTGCGACGAACCGACGTCGGCCCTCGACGTCTCCGTGCAGGCAGCGATCCTCAACCTTCTCGTCGATCTGCAGCGCACCGAGAATGTCAGCTACCTGTTCATCTCCCACGACCTCGGCGTCGTCCGGTACCTGTCCGATCGAATCGCCGTCCTCTATCTCGGACGGATCATGGAACTCGGTCCGGCCGACAAGGTGTTCTCCGGTCCGCACCACCCCTACACCGAGGCGCTGGTGTCGTCGCTGCCGAGCGTCGACGGCGAGGCGACCAATCGTGTCCGCCTCGTCGGCGAGGTGCCGAGCGTGGCCAAGCCGCCGAGCGGCTGCGTCCTGCACACGCGCTGCCCACGTCGGGAGGGCAGCGGGGTCGAGCAGCTGTGCGACACCGTGGAGCCGGATCTCCTCGAGGTCGAGCCGGGCCACTACCTGCGCTGTCATCTCTCCATCGAGCAGCTCCGCAGGATGCAGGTCAACCTGGAGGCTGCGGCCGTCTGACGCGGGGACGGGAGTCGGCTCGCCCGGTCCGCCCGTTCCGGTCAGTGATATATTACGGCGGACGGTGGTTGAGGCGTCGCCGTCGAGGCCCGAATCCCGACCAACGGCGGGCCACCTGAGCGCTGCAGAGGACGCACACGATGGCTAGCGAAACGCTTCAGATGACGGGTCGCCTGCGCTCCGACGGCCGGTCGAAGGTGACGGGTGCCGGGCGTTACGTGGCGGACCTGACCGTGGCCGGCATGGTGCACGGCGCCTTTCGCTTCGCCGGCGTACCTCACGCTCGAATCACGCGCCTCGACACCACGGCGGCGAAGGCGCTGCCGGGTGTGTTCGCCGTGATCACGTCCGCGGAGGTCGGCACCCGGCGTCACGGTGTCTACGTGCAGGACCGTTCCCTCTTCGCCCACGAAGTCGTGCGATGGGAGGGCGAGGCGATTGCCGTCGTCGCCGCACGAACGCCGGCGCTGGCCCGCCACGCGGCGGCACTGATCGAGGTCGACTTCGAGCTGCTCCCCGCGGTCGTGGACCTGGAGGAAGCACTGCTCCCCGAGAGCGCGCTCGTCCACGAGGACTGGGCGGACTACACCGTGAGTGGCGATGTCGTCCGTGACCGCAACGAAGCGACGCGGTGCGCGATCGTCAAGGGCGATGTCGATGCGGCGTTCGCCGTCGCCGACCGCGTCGTGCGCAGCCGCTACGTCGCCGATGGTTCGCAGCCGACACCCATGGAGCCCCGGGCGATCCTGGCGGAGTGGTCGGGCCGTGAGGTCACGATCCACTCGTCCACCCAGGTACCTTTCCCGGCGCGTTCACACGTGGCCGCTTCGCTCGGCATCCCCGAGTCCACGGTGCGCGTGATCGTGCCCTTGCTCGGTGGAGGTTTCGGGGGCAAGTGCGAACCGCACTTCGAGCCGCACGTCGCCGCGCTGGCGCGCGCCGCCGGACGGCCCGTGAAGGTGGTGTTCAATCGGCAAGAGGAATTCCTCGCGCCCGACCACCGGCGCGAGCGCATGGTGCTCGAATTCGAGACCGGTGTGGCGAGCGACGGCACACTCCTTGCCCGACGCGCAAAGGTCCTCATCGAGAACGGTGCGTACTCCGCCGACGAGCCGGTTTCGACGCAGCTCGCCGCCCACTTCGCTGTCGGTCCGTATCGCATCCCCAACGTCGACGTCTGGACCCACCTCGTCTACACGAACACCCAGCCCACCGGATCGGTCCGCGCCCCTGCTGCACCGACCGTGTGCTGGGGTCTGGAGCAGCATCTCGACGAGGTGGCGGCGGCCGTCGGTATCGATCCCGTCGAGTTCCGGCGCCGCAATCTCGTGCATGCCGGCGACACCACGGCAACGGGCCAGGTGTTCGACGGGATCGCGGCGCTCGAGTGTCTCGACCGGGCGACCGAGCTGATCGGCTACGGACGCGAGCTCCCCGCCGATGAGGCGATCGGTGTCTCGTGTGCGTTCTGGCCGTCGTTCCCCATGGCGTCGGGTGCCTACATGAAGCTGAACGGAGACGGCTCGGGCACCATCATCACCGGCGCACAGGAGAACGGGTCGGGCTCGGTCATGGCCCTGCCGCTCCTCGCTGCCCGCGTACTTGGTATGCGCGCCGAAGATTTCTCTCTTGTGTATCAGGACACGTCGGCGGCACCCTGGGACTTCGGTTCCGCCGGGAGTCAGACGATCTTCAACAACGGACGAGCGGTTGTCGCTGCCGCGGAGGAGATTGCTGTGCAGCTCCGTGAGCTCGCGGCGGATCAGCTCGAAGCGGCGCCAGAGGACCTCGAGCTTGTCGAAGGTCACGCTCGGGTGAAGGGCACCCCCAGCCGGACGATCGCGATCGCTGACCTCGCCGCCACCGCTCAGGGCGGCAACCTCATGCTCGGGCGCGGATCGGGCGACCCTGCGCCGATACCGGAGAGCGATGCCTCAGGCTGCATCGGCCGTCTCGGCGCCGAGTCATTCACGGCGCCCACGTTTGCGACCCATGCCGTCCGCGTGAAGGTCGATCGCGACACCGGAGTGGTCCGGGTGCTCGAGGTGGCCGCGGTGCAGGAATCCGGTCACATCCTCGATCCCGACGGCGCGATCGGCCAGGTGCGTGGCGGCGTGCTCATGGGGATCGGACAGGCGATCTCCGAAGGCATGGTCGACGGTTCCGACGGTGCACGTCGCAACGCCCACCTCCTCGACTACAAGCTGCAGACGGCGAGCGACACGCCCGTGATGCACGTCGATTTCGTCGATCTCCCGACGCCCAACGCCGGCCCGTTCGGCTCGAAGGGTGTCGGCGAGCCGTGCACGGTGCCGACACCCGGCGCGATCGCCAACGCCATCGCCATCGCCATCGGCAGGCGAGTCCACCAGCTTCCCGCCACGCCGGAGCGGGTGTGGTCGGTCGCCAACGGGGTCGAGCTATGAGCGCAACTGTCCCTCAACAGTTGCAGCAAGCGCGCAGTGGCACGGAGCGTCCATCGGCTCAATTCACTGCACCGACCTCTCTCGCCGAGGTGCTCGACGCGTTGGCGAGCGGAGCCGTCCCCCTCGCCGGCGGGACCGACCTGGTCGTCGGTCATCGCCAGGGTAAGCGCCCGTTGCCCGACGCGCTCGTGAACCTCGACCACGTCGCGGACCTGCGCGGCATCGTCGAGGCTGATGATGGGTCGCTTTTCATCGGCGCGCTTACGAATCACGAGACCATCGTGAACGACGAGCGCGTGCGCGCTCGCTACCCGGCCCTTGCAGACGCGAGTTCGATCGTCGGCTCGATGGCCACTCGGGCCACGGGGACGATCGGCGGCAACGTGATGAACGCGTCTCCCGCCGCTGACACGATCGCTCCGTTGCTCTGCCACGACGCGATCGCGGTGTTGCGGAGCAAAGCGAGCGAGCGGCGCGTCCCGCTCACCGAGCTCTTCGTCGGGCCGGGCCGGACCACGGCAGTGGCCGGAGAGCTTCTGGTGGGGGTGGAGCTGGCACCGAGCGGGCCCATCACCGGCGGATCGTATGTGCGCTTGGAGTATCGCCGCCAGATGGAGATTGCGATCGTTGGTGCCGCTGCCGTCGTCCGCTTCGACGCCAGGGGAACTGTCGAATACGCACGGGTGGCGATGACGGCCTTGGCACCGACCATCCGACGGGTTGCGGCCGCCGAGGAAGCTCTGCTCGGCACCGACGCCGGCG
>JANOJN010000295.1:0-38751 GCA_031418775.1 Acidimicrobiia bacterium | reverse complement strand
ATGCCGATGACGATGCTGAGGCCGCTGGTGAGCAGACGTTTCTTGTAGGCCCAGAGGTTCTTGAGGGTGAGACGAAGCATGACGGCTTCAGTCGCCCAGACCGCGCATGCGGTCGAGCACGCGTTGCGCAGTGGGCTCGTTCATCTCGCCCTCGAGCTTGCCGTCGGCGAGGAACAGGACCGTGTCGGTGTAGGAAGCCGCGATGGGATCATGCGTGACCATGACGATGGTCTGCCCCATATCGGTGGCGGCGCGCTTCATGAACGAGAGGATCTCGGCGCCCGTCTTCGAGTCGAGGTTGCCGGTCGGCTCGTCGGCGAAGATGATGTCGGGGCGGCTCGCCAGAGCGCGGGCAACGGCGACACGCTGCTGCTGTCCGCCGGATAATTCCGAGGGTCGGTGCTTGAGCCGATTGGCCAGCCCGACGGTGCTCACCACCTCGTCGATCCAGGCCTGGTCACCCTTGCGCCCGGCCAGCATCATCGGCAGCGTGATGTTCTCGATGGCGTTGAGCGTGGGCACGAGGTTGTAGGCCTGAAAGATGAAGCCGAGCCGATCGCGCCGCAACTGCGTGAGCGCCCGCTCCGGGAGGGTCGTGATCTCGACGTCACCGACGAAGACCTGACCGGAAGTGGCCTCGTCGAGACCGGCACAGCAGTGCATGAGCGTCGACTTTCCGGAGCCCGACGGGCCCATGATCGCCGTGAACTTCCCTTTGGGAAAGCTGATGGTCACGCCGTCGAGCGCCCGCACCTCGCTCTCGCCTTTGCCGTAGATCTTCGAAAGATCGACGCAGCGCGCAGCGGCATCGAGCGTGGTCATGCTGGGGGACATGACCTCCATTGTCGTCCACGTGGCGTGGCGTATCGGTCAGGGAAAACCCCGAACGAGCCCTCGGTGTCCGACGTCACTCCGGGTCGGCAGCCCGGTGCCTTCGCCGCTCAGACGGTCGTGACGCAGACGTCGTCGCCCTGCGGGCGCGATGCCGTGGTGGACGGCGCAGCGTCACCGTAGAGCGCGGACAGCATGCCCCGCACCATCCCCCGGTCGACCGCACAGATGACCGGATGGGTTTCCGACAGCTCACCGAACGGGCAGTGGCCGGCGACGATCGCCAAACCCTCTTCACGGGCCTCGGTGTGGGCCGAGAACCCGTGGGCGGTGAGCGCGTCGGCGACCGCGTGGAGAGCGGAGCGCATCGACCGGTGCGAATCGCCCGGGTTCATCTGCGCGGCCAGCTCGCGGCCATAGTGCTCACCGACGTCTTCGGCCATCTTGGAGGCCACGTCGAACGGCAGGAGGTCGAGCGCCTTGGAGAGCAGGCTGACGACGAGGTCATGCTTCCGCGCGCCGAACTCGAGATCGATCGGTTTTCCCGACGCGCGGTACCGCTTCGACGGCCGTCCGCTCTTGCGTTCACCGCCGCCGGGGACCGGGGACACCGAGACGACGTCGAGATAGCCACCGGCCGCCAGCTTGTCGAGGTGATGGCGGGCCACGTTCGGGTGGAGGTCGACAGCAGCAGCCGCCTCGGCCGAGGTGATCCCTCCCGGTGCATCGCGGGCGATGAGGTAGATCCGCCGTCGGGTCGGGTCGCCGAACATCGAGGTAGCCGCGGTCACGACCGAGTTGAACTCGTCGACACTCGGACCGGGCACCGCGTTGGCGGCGGCGATCCTCGCCGGAGTCACTGCCGCGCGCTTCGACGGGCGGACACCCAGTCGGATCGGGCGAGGCGAACCGCGCAGCTCAGGCATGTCCCCAGCGTAGAAGACCGGACGTCTTTGGACGGCCCGCGAACCACGAAGCACGGCAGGGCCCGTAGCTTGGAGGACATGCCCCCCCGCGGAACGGCTCTCGAAGCCGCCATCATCGACGCCCTGCGCCATGTCCAGGAGCCGGAAATCGGCCGCAGCATCGTCGACCTCGACATGGTCCGGTCCGTCGACGTGGACGGCACCCACGCCAAGATCGTCATCGCGTGCAAGGCCGAGGACGACCCGGTCGCCGCCGAGCTCGCGGAGATGGTCCGAGCGGCGACGGCCAACGCCGGTGCCGCACGCGGCGACGTCCACGTCACGTGGATGTCCGACGAGGAGCGGGCGCTCCTGCGGGCGCGGCTCACGGCCGACGACGTCTCGCACGAGAACGCAGGGCAGGGTGGGCACGGCCATGCGGCCGGGCCGACCCGGGCACCGAAGTTCATGCAGACGGGTTCCAAGACGCGGGTGATTGCGATGACGTCGGGCAAGGGTGGCGTGGGGAAGTCCTCGACGACCGTCAACGTCGCCATCGCGCTCGCCCAGCGCGGCCTGCGCGTGGGTGTCCTCGACGCCGACGTCTACGGCTTCTCGATCCCCAAAATGCTCGGCATCGAGCAGGTTCCGACAATCGTCGACGGTCTCATCATCCCGCCGGTCCGCCACGGCGTCGCGGCGATGTCGATCGGCTTCATGGTCGAAGAGGACCGGGCCATCATCTGGCGGGGGCCGATGCTCCACAAAGCCTTGGAGCAGTTCCTCGTCGACGTGTACTGGGGCGAGCCCGACTTCCTGCTCATCGACATGCCGCCGGGCACGGGTGATGTGGCCCTCTCGATGGCGCAGTACCTCCCCCGCTCGGAGGTCTACGTGGTCACCACTCCGCAACCCGCCGCCCAGCGCGTCGCCCAACGGTCGGCCTCGATGGCCCGCACCCCCCAGATCAACATGAAGGTCCACGGCGTCATCGAGAACATGAGCTGGTTCACCGGCGACGACGGGAAGCGCTATGAGATCTTCGGGTCCGGCGGCGGCGCCGACCTCGCCGACACGCTCGGCGTCCCGTTGATCGGCCAGGTGCCGCTGGTGCCGGAACTCCGCGCCGGGATGGACATCGGAGAACCCATCGCCGTTGCCGACCCCACATCGGAGGCGTCGGTGGCCTACGCCAAGATCGCCCGGAGCATCCACGAAGACCTCGGCTCGAAGCGCCGCTACAACAGCGCACTCAAGCTCGGCTGAACGTCGCCGGCGTCTCAGTCCGTTCGGTCAGTTGACCGAGCGGTCGCGGCCTTCCCAGAACGGGGCACGAAGGTCGCGTTTCAGGATCTTTCCCGCACCGGACTTCGGCAGCGCGTCGACCCGCACGGTGATCGATTTCGGAACCTTGTAGCCAGCGATGAGCGAGCGGCAGTGCGCGATCAACTCGTCAGCGGCGACGACCACACCGGGCTTCGGGACGATCTCGGCGTGGACCACTTCACCCCATTTGTCGTCGGGGATGCCGAAGGCTGCCGCTTCGAGCACGGCCGGGTGGGCATACAGCGCGTTCTCCACTTCGGTCGTGTAGATGTTCTCGCCGCCCGAGATGATCATGTCCTTGGCCCGGTCGACGATGTAGAGATACCCGTGATCGTCGGCATAGGCGACGTCACCCGATCGGTACCAACCGTTCACGAGTGCTTTCGCGGTCTCCTCCGGACGGTTCCAGTAGCCGAGCATGATGTTCGGTCCGCGCGCGTAGATCTCGCCCGGCTCACCCATGTCGGCGGGCTTGCCATCCTCCCGTCGGACCTCACACTCGACACCGGGCACCGGCGCGCCGGCCGACTTGAGACGGGCGACGTAGCCGGCTTCACCGACACTGGCCCGGGCGTGGTCGTCGGCGGAGCACACGGTGAGCAAGGGCGACGCCTCGGTCATCCCGTAGAGCTGCATGAAGCCGCACCCGAGCGTCGACATCGCTTTGCGCTGGAGCTCCGCCGGCATGGGCGACGCGCCGTAACCGAGAAGACGCCATGACGACAGGTCGGCGTCGGCGACACCGGGATGATTGACCAGCGAGTTGATCATCGTGGGGACCAGAAGAGTGATCGTCATCGACTCCGCCACGGCAACGTCGACGAAGCGCTGCGGATCCCAGCCCGGGATCATGAGATGTCGTGCCCCGACCCAGGTGACGGCAAACGTGCACGACGCATCGGCGGCATGGAACATGGGAGCCGCATGCAAGTACGCGTCGGTCGGGGTGTAGGCGTAGGCGTACTGCATGTGCTTGGCGTTGGCCAGCAGGTTCGCATGGCTCTGCATGACGCCTTTGGGAAGCCCGGTCGTGCCGCCCGTGTAGGAGATTGCCGCGAGCGTGTCGTCGACGATCCAGTCCGTCACCGCGGCCGCGAGCGGCTCGTAGGTGCACAGATCATCGAAGGCGACAAATCCCTCGGGAGTATCGCCGGAGTCGGCGAACACAAGATGCTGCAGCGACGGGCACTGCGTTCGTAGAGTCCTAGCCAGATCCGCGTGCGCCGAATCGACGATGATCGCCTTCGCCTCCGAGTCGTTCACAATGAACACGAGCTCCGCGGGGGCAAGTCGGTAGTTCAGATCGTTGAGGACGAGACCGGCGGCCGGAACACCGACCCAACAGCTCAGGTGACGCCATCCGTTGAGGGCTGCGACCGCCACGATGTCGCCGTTGCCGAGGCCGAGCGATCGAAGTCCTGCGCCCAGGCCGAGCACACGGCGGCCCCACTCGGCGTACGTCAGCCGCGTCGGGCCGTCAATGACGGCCTCGCGGTCGTGGTGGACCTGCATCGCCCGCCGGATCGGCCAGGCCAGCGTTCCCTGGCTCGCGCCGGGCTGTACTGCGGGTGAGGGTGGATTCCGTTCAGACATCGGTCTGCGACGGTACCGGAACGACCGCAGCTGTGCAGCCTGGGTCAGCTCAGCGACGTTGGGTCGGGTTTCGTTCGCTGGGTCGGGATTTGTGCGCCTACGCACGGCAGCCGACCCAACGACGTCAGCTGACCCCGGACGAAAAGGGCATTGCCACCCGTCGCAGCCTTTGACAGAGCTAGTAGACGCCGCACATCCCGTCGATGGAGATCTCTTCCACGAGGAGCTCGTCGGAGTCGTCGAGAAGATCGGCGTCGGTCACGACATCAGCTGACGCAGGAAGGATGTCGGTGGCTGTTGCTGGGCTCATGGCGTTTGCTCCGAGTTGCAGACGAGGAACGATGCTGGGTTGGCGACCTCAGCGACACGCCGAGCATACCGAGCGACCGTGGCGTGATGGAATCGGTACGTGTCCGGCGTCGAACCGTATCTGCGCCTCGACGCCACTGTGCGGCGACTCCGCGGATCCGACGGAACACCGCTGGCCCTGGGAGGCTCGCCCCTTCGGCTCCTCCGGCTCCGCCCACCGGCCGACGCCGTGATTGATGCGCTCGCCGCCGGGGGGAACCTCGACCAAGTCCTCGCCGCGGTCCCTCCGGATCGACGACGAGCCGCATCGCGGCTGGTCGACACCCTCCTCCAGCGAGCGCTGGTACATCCGGTGATCACGAGCGACAGCACCCGCTCCCTTGCTGATGTCACCATCGTGATCCCTGTCCACGACCGCGCCGGGCCTCTGCGGCGACTGCTCCTGGCTCTTGGTCCACTGCGCGAACGGGGCATCACGGTGGTCGTGGTCGATGACGGGTCGGCCGACGGGAGCGGAGACGTCGCGCGGACGGGCGCGGCAACGGTGATCCGGAACGAACGGGCCGTCGGTCCTGCCGCTGCCCGCAACGCTGGAGCCGCTCTTGTCACGACGCCGCTCCTGGCCTTCCTCGACAGCGACGTCGTGCCGAACGACGGCTGGCTCGACACCTGTCTCGCCCACCTCGACGCCACTGGCGCGGCGCGCGCCGACCTCGTGGCTCCGCGGATCATCGGTCTTGCCAACCCGGGCAGATCTGCCATCGAAAGGTACGAGCACGTACGAAGCCCTCTCGACCTGGGAACCGAGCCCTCCTTGATCGCTCCGCTCACCAAGGTGGCCTACGTTCCGGCGGCTGCCTTCGTGATGCGCACCGACGTGTTCCGCTCGGTCGGAGGGTTCGACGCCGCTCTCCACGTTGGTGAGGATGTGGACCTACTGTGGCGGCTGCACTCCGCCGGCTCGGTGATGAGATACGAACCGTTGGCCGAGGTCGCCCACGACCATCGCACCGCGCCCGCCGCACTGCTGCGTCGGCGGATGCAGTACGGCACGTCGGCCGGCGCGCTCGATCGGCGGCACCCGGGACTCGTCCCTCCGGCAGTGCTGTCCCCGTGGAGCGTGCTCGTCTGGGGACTGGCGCTCCTTCATCCGATCGGCGCGGTCGTCGGCACCGGCGTGGCGTTCGTGACCGCGGAACGGCTGACGACGCGCCTTCCGCAACTCTCCCGCGGCGACGCGCGAGCGCTGGCTCTTCGGGGCCACCTCGCCGCCGGGGAGCAGATCGCAAACGCCGCAGCGCGGACATGGTTTCCGGCCACCATCGTCGGCGCGATCTTCAGCCGGCGTTGCCGACTGCTCCTCGCCGCCGGCATCGTCGGTCAGGGTTGGCGCGAACACCGCCGGCGGCGCCCGGCCCTCCGCCTGCCGGTGTTCCTCGCGCTTCGTGCCGGTGACGACGCCGCATACGGGATCGGGGTCTGGATCGGTTCAGTACGCACACGTACCATCGGTGCTCTGCTCCCGAAGATCACGAACTGGCCAGGACGGTCGAAGACGGACGAGGATGCGATGCCATGAGCGCCGGCCCCCGTTTCACCACTGGATTCGACCCTGCGCTCGGCGTTCTCGAAGACGTTGCTCCGGGCATCCGCCGCATCGTCGCCGCGAACCCCGGACCCTTCACCTTCCGTGGGACGGGAACTTACGTGATCGGGCGGGGAGATGTCGCGGTGATCGATCCCGGCCCGAACGACGAACGCCACATCGCCATGCTCATGCGTCAGCTCGGCGGCGAGACGATCACCCATGTGCTGGTGACCCATACGCATCCCGATCACTCACCCGGATGCGCTCCACTTCGCGCACATACGGATGCGTCCACCTTCGGGTTCGGGCCTCATCCGGAAGACCCGCCCGCCGACGACGGTGTCGAACCGATGCCACCAAACGAGACCGGCGACGACACGTCCACTGAACCGCCAACCCCGAACGCCGAAGAGTCGGGCGACCGGACATTCAATCCCGATGGCGTGTTACGCCATGGCGATTTCGTCAAGGGCACCGGTTGGCGTGCCGAGGCGGTGCACACGCCGGGTCACATCAGCAACCACCTGTGCTTCCGCGTCAGGTTCGACACCGCGCCAAACGAGCAGGTCCTGTTCACCGGCGACCACGTGATGGGGTGGTCGACAAGCGTTATCTCGCCGCCTCACGGGGACCTGCGAAACTACCTCGAGTCGCTGCGCCTTCTCCAGGGTGCCGGCGACGCCCGCTACTGGCCGACGCACGGCACGGTCATCACGGAGCCCGAGGACTTCGTCACCGGGCTGATAGGGCACCGCAACCGGCGGACGGAGCAGATCATCGGGATCCTCCGCGCCGGCGACGCGACCATCGAGTCGCTCGTGATGGCGATGTACGTCGGTATCGATCCGAGACTGGTGAAGGCCGCCGGACGAAGCGTCCTCGCCCACCTCAACGAACTCGTCCGCCTAGGTGACGTTTCGGTCGCACACGACGGCAACGGGCAATCGTCCCACCCGCCCGCCTACCGAATGGTTGGCCGATAGTCTCCCCTGCGACCCCGCGGGCCGGAAGGAACATCCCCCATGCGCTTTGATGACGACGCCAAACTCGACACGACACAGGTCGACGACGAACGCGGCCGCGCTCGAGGCGGCGGCGGCGGGCTCGGTGGCCTCGGGCGGGGAATGGGCAGCGGAGCCGGGGGCTTCCCCATGGGCAAGGCCGGAGGTGGCGGCGTCGGCCTCATCGCCATCATCGTGGTCGTGGCCCTGCAGATGTGCAGCGGCGGAGGGAACGGCGGGATCGACGGCGCCTTCCCGTCGCCGACGCAGTCGGGTATCGACGCAGGTAGCCCGTCTCCGGCCGGTTCGTCGGGTGGCAACACCAACCTCGCGACCGAATGCAAGACCGGGGCGGATGCCAACCGCCGCCAAGACTGCCGCAACGTGGGCGTGGTCAACAGCGTGCAGGCCTATTGGGCCGACGAGTTCGCCCGATCGAATCTCGAGTACACGAAGGCCGTCACCAACTTCTTCACCGGACAGACACAGACCGGCTGCGGCGACGCCAGCAGCGATGTGGGACCCTTCTACTGCCCGGCGGACTCACAGGTCTACGTGGATCTGTCGTTCTTCGAGGAGTTGCAGACACGATTCGGCGCCCAGGGCGGACCGTTTGCCGAGGCGTACGTCATCGCCCACGAGTACGGGCACCACGTGCAGAACCTGCTGGGCACCTCCGAGCAGGTGCAGAAGTCCGGAGACCGCCAGGGTCCGAAGAGCAGCTCCGTCCGTCTCGAACTTCAGGCCGACTGCTACGCCGGTGCATGGGCCTACAACGCCACCCGCGGTCCGAACCCGCTCATCGTCGAACTGACCGACGAGGACATCCGCCTCGGCCTCGATGCCGCATCTGCAGTGGGTGACGACCGCATCCAGCGCAAGATGCAGGGGCGGGTCACCCCGGAGTCCTGGACCCATGGATCATCGGAACAGCGCCAGCGCTGGTTCCTCAAGGGCTTCGAGTCGGGCGAGCCGACGCAGTGCGACACCTTCAACACCGACGAACTCTGACCGGAACCCGCCGAGGCCCGGCTCGCCCGCCGCTTGGGTGGTCGACGCCCCAGACAGGGCGGCGTCAACCGCCCAACGCGGTGACCGGCCAACGCCTACTTGGCGTTCACTTCCTCGATTCCCTTGATGATCGAGGGCATCGCGCTCTCGAGGTCGAGGACGATCTCCGAGCGCAGTTCGAGGAACTCCCCGAGGGCGAGCGAATCCGCGAGCCCCTTGGCGATCGCCGCATCCGCGTCCTTGACCTTGATCACGAGGATCCCACCGCTGCCGTCGACGTTCATGAACCAGCACACCCGCTCGCTCGTGGCGTCGGCGGCCAGGGCAGCTTCCTGTCGTCCCCAGATGGCCATCATCCGGTTCGTCTGCTCCGGCGTGATCGGCCGGCTCTTCCATGTGGTGAGGATGTACATGTGTTCTCCCTTTGTCGAGGGCGTCGCCGCGACGCCTACGAAACAGCATCCGGGACGTCTGCGGGCGCGTCTGTGATCCACATCACGCAGACGGGACGATTGTCGACGCCCAACGCAATTGGGCGATCCACCACTAGCTTCAGCGGGATGGACTTCGAGACACTGACGCTCACCCACGGTGCAGCCGACTCCGCCGATGCCGGAATCGTGACGATCACGCTCAACCGGCCGGAGAAGAAGAACGCCATCAACGCCCAGATGTGGCAGGACCTGAAGACGGTTCTCCGCGGAATCGTGGACGATGACGCGGCCCGATGCGTCGTGCTCACCGGCGCGGGGGGAGAGTTCTGTTCCGGCGCAGACCTGTCCGCTCGTGGGGACGGTCCGGCGCGCCATCAACTCCTCGCCATGCGCGAGGTTTCAGAAGTGGCGATGGCACTCCACCGTCTGCCCATGCCGACCATCGCCAAGGTCGACGGCGTCGCCGTCGGCGCAGGATGCAACATGGCCCTCGGGTGCGACCTCATCGTCGCCAGCGACCGCGCCCGGTTCTCCGAGATCTTCGCGAAACGCGGGCTGGCGCTCGACTTCGGCGGCACCTGGCTCCTGCCCCGCCTCGTCGGCCTGCACCGGGCCAAGGAACTGGCGTTCTTCGCCGACGTGATCTCCGCCGCCGAGGCCGAGCGCATCGGGCTCGTCAACCGAGTCGTGCCACAGGCAGAACTCGACGCGTTCGTGAGCGAGTGGTCGCGACGGATCGCGGGCGGACCGCCGCTGGCGCTGCGCCTTTCGAAGAAGCTGCTCAACGAAGGGTCCCTGCTCACGATGGACCAGGCACTCGAGGCCGAAGGCTGGACCCAAACCGTGACGATCGGTTCGTCGAAGGACACGACCGAGGCGATGCTCGCCTTCGTCGAGAAGCGCACGCCGAACTTCCGCGGACGGTAGCGCACGAGACGTCGTCGGGCCGACACGCGCAGTTCTATCGGCATCAGTTCATCGGGCGTTCGCCGTGGACTCATGGTTGTTTCATCGCGCCGGACCTAGCGTGCGGGAATGGCCGACCCCGTGATCGTCCGAACGAGCAATAGTCGGTTCCGCGTCCCGATTGCTGTTGTTGCCATCGTGCTGTTGGTGGGTGGACTGGCATCGGTCGACGCCGACGCCGCAACGAAGAAGCGGACCACGAAGGCGAAGGCCACAGCGAAGCCGAAGGCCACAGCGAAGCCGAAAGCCACAGCGAAGCCGAAGACGCCGCCCACGACCGTCGCGCCGACGACCGCTCCGACCACCACGCTCGTGCCGGTCGCCGCTCCGGCCGTGTTCGGCCCGTGCATCGACACCAGCTTCGAGTGCGCGAACGTCGCGGTACCGCTCGATCCGAAGAACCCTGCCGGTGAACGGGTGTCGATGTTCGTCAGTCGTCGCCGGGCCACCGACCCCGGCCAGCGGATCGGGACGCTGTTCGTCAATCCGGGCGGCCCCGGTGGTCCGACGTACGACCTCGTACGAAGCGCTCAGACGTTTCTCACGCCGGAGGTCCTCGCCCGGTTCGACGTGATCGGGGTCGATCCCCGCGGAACCACCCGAAGCGCCCCACTGCGATGCGGCGTCGGGCTGTTCGCCCCGGAGACCTCAGGGAGCCTGGCCGCTTACTACGACGAGTTCGGCCGCTCCTGCGACCGAACCGATCGCGACCGGCTGCTGTTCCTGGACACCGAGACCGCGGCTCGCGACCTCGACGCGGTGCGCGTGGCACTCGGCGAGGAGAAGATCTCCTTTCTCGGGATGTCCTACGGCACCTACCTCGGCGCCGTCTACCGCTCCCTCTTTCCGACCCGCGTGCGATCGATGATCCTCGACAGCGCAGTCGATCCCGCCCGCTTCGGCGTGAACCAGCTGCTCGATCCGGTGGAAGCGACGGAGGCCGCGCTCGCTGCTTTCCTCGACGAATGCGCCTCGGGTCGACTCCTCCCCTGCAACTTCAACGACGGCACCGACCTTCGGGCCAAGTACGACACCGTGCGAAACCACTACGTGAGCGCCTCACGACGTGGCCGCGACGCTGGCGAGGAAGTGTTCGACTCGACCGTGGCCGATCTCGTCGGCTACCCGCGAAATGGTTGGCCGATCCTCGGACGTGCCCTGCAGGAACTCGCCACCGGACAGCCGGCGAACTTCAACCCGACCGCGGCCGACAGCCGATCGAACGACCCGACCGAACGCCTCGTTCCGCTCGACCGCTTCTCGACCGCCACGAACTTCGCCGTCAACTGTCGAGACGGCCTGCTCCCCCGCGACGTCGGCGCATACCAGATCGTGTACGACCAGACGCCCGTCGTGGCACCTCATTTCAGCGGTCTTCGTGGCGACGCCCGTCTCACCTATACCTGCATCAACTGGCCTGCTCCCCTGACACCCCAGGTTCCGCTCGGCCCCCAGGCGTCGGCACCGGCGCTCGTCATCGGCAACACCCAGGATCTGACGACGCCGTACCGCTGGTCCCAGAGCCTGTCGGCAACCCTCGGCGTGCCGCTGCTCACCCGCAACGGCGGAGGGCACGTCGCCGTGACGAAGAGTGCGTGCGTACGAGAGGCCACTGCCCGTTTCCTCGTCGACACGATTGCTCCACCACCGGGCACGGTCTGCTCGCCGAGCCTTTCCAATCCCAGCTGAAACCGTCCCGCTCTTCGACAGGTCCCGGTACGCCGGCACATCGGTCGGACAGTGGCTCAGCCTCGCCAGAAATGGACGTCCGGGAGGTTGCGCCACCGCTGCCCGGCATCGAGGCCGTACCCGACGACCCAATCAGCCGGAATGGTGCGCCCGAAGTACCGAAGCGTCGAGGTGTCAACGTGCGACAAGGACTCTCGAATCAAAAGCGCGCATACCTCGACGCTCGATGCTCCTCGATCGGCAAGAAGCCGCCGTACGTAGTTCATGGTGAGTCCTGAATCGATGATCTCGTCGACGAGGATCACGTGGCGCCCGGTGATGTCGGTATCGAGGTCCTTGATGATGCGAACGACACCGCTCGACTCGGTGGCGTGGCCATAGGAGGAGACCGCCATGAAGTCGACCTCGACGTTCATCGGAATGGCCCGGGCCAGGTCCGCCATGAACACGAAAGCCCCTCGCAGCACCCCGACCATGAGCGGATTCAGCCCGGCGTAATCGGCCGCAATGCGTTCGCCCAACCGCGCCACGATCTCGGCGAGCTCCGCGGCGCTCACCATCACCGGACCAAGTTCAGGGAATCGACCGTCGTCAGCGAGTGTCACGGTGTCGAGACCCTAGCGGCGCGCCGACCCCGAGGCGCGGAGCATGCGTCCGCGCATCGCTCACCCTCCGGCCGGACCCTAAGGGCAGAACAGTGCTCCCCGTCCACGCTCCTGGTCCCGTCAGCCGGGACCGACCGAAGCGCCGACACGAGCGACAGATCCGGCCAGCCGAGTTCGTAGCCGTCACGGCGCCATCACCGCCATGGGTGCGTTGGCCATCGATACCATCCTCCCGGCCTTTCGCGACATCCGCGCCCATCTGGGTCTTGCGGCCGATTCGACCAGGGTCTCGCTCCTCGTCACCGCGTATCTGGTCGGCATGGGCCTCGGAGACGCTTGCGAGCCCGAATCGACGCTCAGCCGATGTCGATGCGGTGTGGAAGGCCGCGACCCGCGTGCTGCGAGATCGGTCGACCCGGTACGCCGCGGTCGCAATGGCCCTGCTGTTCGGATGCATCTCGTCGTACATCTCGCTGGCCGAGACGATCATCGACGACGTCTACGGACGCAAGGCGCAGTTCCCGTTGATCTTCGGAGCGATCGCTGCATCGATGGGCGCGTCGACCCTTCTCAACGCCCGGCTCGTCGGCCGAGTCGGCATCCGACCGATGTTGCGAACCGTCCCGGCTGTGGCCGCGGTGGTGGCTTCAGCGCTCGCCGCCTCGTCGTTTCTGACCGACGGGAAGCCGCCGTTCGCGGTCTTCGCCGTCGGCATGGCGCTGCTGTTGTCGGTGCAGACCTTGGTCACCCCGAACGTGCAGACGACAGCCATGGCCGCTCACGGTCAGTCGATCGGATTGACTGCGGGAATTCTCGGCACCATTGCGACAATTGGTGGCGCGTTTCTCGGCACGGTCACCTCGCAAAGTCATGACGGAACGACACGAACCCTTTTTTCGGCAATCGCTCTCTTCCTGCTGCTGTCTCTTTTCTGCATTCGCCAGGCAGCGGCTGTCCCTTAGTGGTCCGTCGCTGACCGCCAGGGCGATGGCTGCATCGCCCGCTTTGGTACGTTGACTGCGGTGACCGTTGATCTTCCGGAGGCCCACTGGGACCACATCGACGTCGACGTGGTGCGCGACGTCTCCTGGCTCTCGATGGACTGGCTCAATCGTCACTACGCCTGGCGGTTCGACCCATCGATGGACGCCGTCGGCCTGATCAATCGCCGGCTCCGCGCCACGTTCGGCGAACGGTCGAAGAACCTCCGAGGCCTCGCCCTCGTCTGTGGCGACATGGCGGCGGAGAAGGGCTATTTCGAGACTCGCGACGGCGTGGAATATGCATCGGTGGCCGGCATCGATCTGTCGGGAGAGTCCCTCAAACGGGCGACGGAGCTCATGGCCGGACTGCCGTTCCACGGGGTGCTGGCCGACGCCAACCGGCTCGACCTGGATCCCGGATCCCTGGATTTCGCCGTCGGCCTGCACGGCATCCACCACATCCACAACCTCGCAAACGCGTTTTACCAGTTGAACCAGGCCCTCGCCCCCGACGGCCTGCTGTTCCTCTACGAGTGGATCGGGCCCCCCTTCCTGCAGATCCCACGGCGCAACGCGTTCGTCACCCGGCTGCTGCTCCTGCTGTTCACCGCCGAACAGCGCACGACGCACGGGGGCGAGAAGAAGGGTGCATTCCTGCAATACCCGCCGGAGCGGTTCGATCCGTCCGAAGCCTGCAACTCCGATCGGCTGATCCCCGAGCTCGAGCACCACTTCGAGATCCTGCACGAGGTGCGGTTCGGATCGCTCATGTATCCCCTTCTCGAAGGCAACGCGCGCAAAATCGACGCGTCCACTTGGTCGGTCGGCCACCGGGTGCGGTTCGCGCTCCGGGTCGAACGCGTGCTGACGAGACTGCGCATCGTCCGCCCACTCTTCTGCATGACTCTGGCCAAACCGCGTCCGATCTCCCGGTAGCACCACTCGTCCGCGCGGAAGACGCGCCACAGAACGCTGCCCGCGATCACGTGAACGCCTGCATGGGGGACCTACCCAGGTCCGGGAGCTCGCCCCGTCCTCGGCCCGACCGACCGCCGGTCGCTGGGCCGATCGATCCATCCGCCCGGTCCTTCCGACCTACAGCAGGGACCTCGTCATGTCGATGACCGTCCCGTCATGTCTTCTCCACGCGCCCGGCTGCCGGGCAGACGCGTCCGCAGACTCGCCGCGGCCACCCTCGTGCTGCTCACCGGCCTGGTCGTGGGCCCGGCGATGCGCGTCGAGGCGGCGCCGACGCTCTCCGTGGTTCTCGGGGGGACCGGCCGGGTGCTCCAGGGGGGAAACGTGTCGTACACCCTGCGCGCGTGCAATCCCTTCGGCCCGGACACGTACAACCTGACCTTCCGCCAAGTCCTCCCCGCCGGCCTCTCGTACGTCAGCACCAGCGGCACGGCAACCTCCCCCACCACGTACCCGAACAGCCCGGCAGCAGGCCAGACGACGCTCGTGTGGAACAACGTGAGTGACCTCCAGACCAACGTGTGCCAGTCGATCGGCATCAGCGTCGCAGTGGATCCGGTCAACCATCCCGTCGGCAGCGTTTTCGCCACCACCGGTCAGGCGTTCTCGAACACCGATCCGCGTGTACTGGTCAAGTTCCTCGCGAACGGGACCGTCAACTCGTCGACCGCTCCCGGCTCGGGGACCAGCGGTTCGGTGAGCACCACCGTCATCCCGTATCAGCTGCGCAAGTCCGGCGGCGGCGAACTGCTCCGAGGCGCTCACACCAACTCGACATCGTTCAGCCTCACGATCGAGAACAACCTGATCGCCCCCACGGGGGCGTTCACGGTGGACGACTTCCTGCCCCCGAGCCTCGAACTGCTCGGCTGCACCACGACGGACAACACACCGGCGGGGGCGCTCGAGTACACCGGCTCGGCCCGTCTCAGCCCGAGCGCCTGTAGCTACGTCGGAGCGCTCGGCAGCCCGACGGTGACGATCACCACCATGAACGGCTCGACACCAGTGGGGAACGCGGCCGGCACCGTGTTCACACCACCCATCGGCACCACATGGGTTCGCTGGACGTTCCCCGCCACCGGTCCGGGCTCCCAGCTCGCCGCCGGTGAAACCCAGACGATCACCTATCGCGCCGGCATCCCGTTGCGGGAGAACCGACCGTTCACCGGAATCGTGCCGACACCGGCGAGCGGGCAACAGGGCGCAAACCTCGGCAACAACACGGGTCCGTGGACCGAGGAGGGCCAGGTCGCTCCGTCGACCCTCGCCGACGGAGCGGAACGGACGGGCACGAACTCGGCCAGCGCCGGTGCTGCGTACAACGGGCCCCGGGTTCTCGGTGCGGGAACGTTCTACGGCGACACCGCATCGTCGTCCTTTCAGGCCGAGGACCTCGCGACGGACAAGTCGGCATCCGGCAGTGTCGTGCACGCCGCGCTCATCACCAGCACGCTGACGACGCGAACGAGCGAGTACCGACGCGTGAACGGAATGACGATCACCGATCGCCTCCCCAACGGCACCTGCCCGGAGGGCATGCCCGTCCCGTCAGACCCCAACTGCACCTCAGGAAATGTTCCTGTGATTACCGTGAACGGAACACCGGTCGTCGTCAACCCACCGTTCTACGCGAGCGTGGCACTCGGTGGCGACGGAACGTACGCCGTCACGTGGGACTCGACCGTCGTGCCGGCGCTGGCGTCGGTACCGCCGAACGCAACGGTGGTCGTGACGTTCATCTCGAGAGTCCGCCCGACGTACCAGAACGGCCAAGCCGTCCTCACCAACGACGACTTCACGAACTACTCCTACGTGAACGGGCAGATCGAGAAGGAGGCGCCGGGTGACACCGCTCCCGGCACCGAACTCGGCGGCCAGGCCGACGGTGAGTCCATCCAGGACGACGCGAGCGCCGGTGTCGCCGGCGTCAACGTCCAGCTGGACAAGAAGGTCGCGGTCCGGTCCTCGCTACCCAACAGCATGGCCGTGTCGAGTGCGGTTGGTGTCAACTGCGCGGCGGGAACAGTCGCCTTCACGTCATCGAGCACGGGCGACTACGCCACCGGCGACATCGCGTGCTTCAAGCTGCGGGCGTTCGTGCCCGTCAACATCTCCGCGTCGGGCGTGAAGGTGACCGACTTCCTGCCGAACGGGATGCGATACATCCCCGGTTCGGCACGCACGACGGCGGCCAATACCGTGACCATTCCGGCCGCCACCGCACCGGTCGCCGCTTCCCCCGAACCCGACGTGTCCGGCGTCTCGCTGACCGACGGCGGAGGAACGCTCGAGTGGTCGATCGGCAGCATCGACAACATCGGCGAGACGTTCGAAGTGACCATCGCCGTCGAACTCGTGAACCCCGAGACCGCAACGGCCGGTGACCTCACCGACAACCTGCTCAAGCTGACCTCCGTCAACACCGCCGGACAGGTGTTCGCGCAACGGGTGAACACCGGCATCGTGTGGTCGATGCCCCTCCCCGAACTCCGCAAGGGCGTGGACACGATTCAGCGTCCGGCCAACGCCACCCCGGCCTATCCCGGTGACTATTCCGCCGTGTTCAGCTCGACCGGGCCCGATCAGGGCGACGGCATCGCGGTGCAGGCCTTCGACCACGTCACGTACCGGATCGATCTCCACAACACCGGGGACATCGCGGCGAAAACCGTGACGGTCTGGGACCGCCTCCCGAGCACGCCCCTGGCCATCACGTGCGCCGACGTGGTCTCGGCTTCCATCACCGCCGGGGGGAGCTGCGTTGCCGCTCCGTTCCCGCACATCGAGTGGACGGTCCCAACGGTCGCCGTCAGCCCCGCCATCAGCCCGGCGGTCACGCTTCGGTACCGCGTGGCCGTTCCCGATACGGTGAACTCCGGCGCCGTCGAGACCAACACCGCAGGCATCACCAGCTACCAGAACCCGATCAACACCGCGGCCGGCACGTTCACCTACGTGCCGAGCTCGAACCTCGACGCCACCCAGACCTCCAACATCAGCGCCGTTCTCAACGACACCGTATCGGTCGTCGTCGTCACCCCGACCCCGACGAAGACGGTCACCCTCCCGACGTGCCTCGGCTCCGGATGCACCCCGGACGTCCGCATCGGCGACCCGGTGAAGTACCGCATCACGGTGGATCTCCCGCGTACGAAACTGATCGACGCGCACCTGCTCGACACCGTGCCGATCAACCTCACGAACGTCACGTGGACCGCGAAACTCGAGCGGGGTGCGACCGACATCACGGCCGGGAACCTCGTCGCAACGAGCGGCAGCGGCAACGCGATCGACGTTGCCGTCATCGACCCGTTCGACAACACGAGCACCGTCGGCGAGACGGCAGTGCTCACGCTCGACGTCGACGCTGTCGTCGCCGATGTCGTCGGGAACGTCGACGGCTTCGACATCATCAACACGGCCGCGTTCTCTTCGCGCCCCACCATCGGTGGCACTCCGGTCGTGAGGACGTCGGCGAACACCGTCGTCAACGTCACCGTCCCGAATGTCACCATCGCGAAGGCGATCGCGTCGACATCACCGGCGCGCATCCCGCAGCAGGGTGTGCTCCCCGGAGATGTGGTCACCTATGAGATCACGCTCGCGAACACCGGGACCGGCAAAGCCTTCGAGGTCAAGGCGAACGACGTCGTCCCGGTCAATCTCACCCCCAACCCGTCCAGCATTCTGATCGACGGCGCGGCCGTCACCGGTCCCGACGGCGCATCGTTCGCCGGCCAGACGCTAAGTGCACAGATCGATGAGATCGCTCCGGGAATCTCGAAGAAGATCCGCTACACCGCGACCGTCGACACCCCGGTCACTCCGTCGCCGCTGCTCACCCCCGGCCTGACCAACACCGTCACCCTCACCGAATACCGCACCCTGCCGACGAACCCGTCGAACCCCAACATCCGCGTCATCTCCCCCAACACCACCGCGACACGGACCGTCTACCCGCTCTCGAAGGTCGGCGATCTGGTGTGGAAGGACGTCAATGGCAACGGTGTCCGCGACGCCGGCGACAACGGGCTGGTCCTCCCCGGCGGGGTCACTGTTACGCTCACCGGGACCGACATCCTCGGCAACGCCGTCAATCGGGTCACCACCTCCGACGCACTCACCGGCACGTACGTCATCGACAACCTGATGCCGTCGAACGCTACCGGCTATCAGATCGTGTTCACCCGACCTCCCGGGCTGTACTTCTCGCCGCGGGCCGTCGCGACACCCCTCACCTCCGACACGGACTCCGATGCCCTGATCGCCAGCGGCCAGACGGCGCGCTTCGTCGTGCTCGCCAACGAGAACATCACCCAGGTGGATGCCGGCCTCTACGAACCCGCGGTCATCGGCAACTTCGTGTTCCTCGATGCTGACGCCGACGGCATCCAGGACGTCGGCGAAACCGGTCTGGCCGGAGCCACCGCCTTCCTCACCGATGTGGGCGGCGGGCCCGTTGCCGACGGCCTCGGGAACACCGTGGGCTCACAGCTCACATCATCGGCCGGGGCATATTCGTTCGGCGCACTCCCACCGGGCACCTACCAGGTTCGAGCCGTACCCCCCGTCGGTTACACGCTCAGTCCGAATGATCGTCTCGGCGACGACGCCGTCGACTCCGATGTGCTGGCGGGGACCGGTCGCTCCTCGAGCGTCAGCGTGATCCCCGGCGAAACCAACAACACGGTGGACGCCGGCTTCTTCCGCGCCATCACCATCGGCGACCGGCTCTGGATCGACCGCAACTCCGATGGCACCCGCGACGCCGCGGACACGGCGGGTGTGAGCGGGGCGACGGTGACCCTCGAGGGTGCCGGTCTCGACGGCGTGTTCGGCACCGCGGACGACCTCTCGGGCTCGACGACAACTGCCGGGGGCGGCGCATACTCCTTCTCGAAAACCGGCGTGAACAACACCGGCGCACCATTACCGCCCGGTGAGTACCGTCTCACCTTCGCTCTGCCTGCGACCTACGAGTTCTCGCCGGCTTCTGTCGGCGCTCCGAAGTCGTCGAACAACGACAGTGACGCGAACGAGACGACCGGTGTGACGGCGACGTTCACGATGAACGACAACGAGGCGACGATCAGTGTCGACGCGGGGGTATGGAAGCGAGTCACGCTCGGCAACTTCGTGTGGGAGGACCTCAACGCCAATGGCATCCAGGACGTCGACGAGCCTCCCGTCAGCTCCGTCGGGGTGGAGTTGCTCGACGCGACGGGATCCTCGTTCGGAGTGCCGATCACGGCCTCGACCGATGCATTCGGCGCCTGGACGATCCCGAGCATCCGGCCGGGCGACTACCGGGTGAGGTTCACACCTCCGGTGGGCGCCGGCTGGAACTTCAGCCTGACCGGCGCGGGAGTCGCGGCGACCGACAGCAACCCCAACCCGGCAACGGGTATCACCGCAACGTTTGCCGTCGTCTCGGGCACGGACGACTTCACCATCGACGCCGGTCTCTACAAGTACGCAACGCTCGGCGACCTCGTGTGGGAAGACGTGAACGGCAACGGCGTGCGTGACGTCGTCGACGGCGGCGTCGACGGCATCACGGTGCGACTGCTCGACAGCAGCGGAAACCCGGTCCTCAACGCCGGAAACCCGATTGAGACCACAACCGCGGGCGGAGGCATCTACACCTTCAGCAACGTCGTTCCCGGTACCTATCGGATCGGCATCGTGAAGCCCTTGGGCTGGGCCTTCACCGTCCTCAATTCGTCGTCGGCCACCGATCTCACGGACTCCGACATCGCCCGGGCGACAGGTGTCTCGGATCCGGTGACGCTCATCTCGGATCAGACGAACAACTCCGTGGACGGCGGCATGTACCGCACGTCGCAGGTCGGTGATCTGGTGTGGGTTGACACCAACGGCTCAGGTGTTCGCGACACCGGCGAGAACGGTGTGGCCGGCGCGGTGCTCCGCCTCGTCGATGCCCTCGGCGTGCGGGCCATCGATGCTTCGGGAACCTCCATTGCGGACCAGACGACGACGGGCTCCGGCGCATACGCGTTCACCAATCTGTCGCCCGGCAGCTACCGCGTCGTGGTGGTGACGCGACCGTCGGGATACCAGCTCACCCCCGCGCTCGTCACCATCAACGGTGCGACGTCGGCCACGGACTCCGACGCCGACACCACCACCAACCAGACCGCCTTGATTCCGCTCACCTCGGGCACGGCGGAGCAGACGATCGATGTCGGCATGGCGCGCCCCGTGAGCATCGGCGATCAGGTGTGGGTCGACACCAATGCCGACGGTACGCGAAGCGGGACCGAGACCGCGGGTGTGAACGGTGCGACTGCAGCTCTGCTCGGTGCCGGTCTTGACGCCACGTTCGGCACGGCCGATGACGTCACGGGTTCGGCCACGACCAATGCATCGGGGATCTACACGTTCACGCGGGCCGGCATCAACAACACGGGTGCCCTGCTCGCCCCCGGCGTCTACCAGGTCACGTTCGGCCTGCCGATCGGCTGGGAGTTCACGACAGCAAGCGCCGCCGCTCCCCTTTCGAGCGACACGGACTCGGACGCGTCGACGACCGTCGGACCCACCTTCGGGCGCACCGGAACCATCACGCTCACGGAGGGGCAGACGACGACGAACCTCGACGCTGGCCTGTTCCAGCGCACCACTGTCGGCGACCGCGTGTGGGAAGACCTGAACGCCAATGGCATCCAGGACTCCGGCGAACCCGGCATCTCCGGAGCGACCGTCGAACTGTTCGACGCTGCCGGGGCGCCGTTCACCGTCCCGGTCACCACGACCACCGACAGTTCAGGACTCTGGTCGATCGCCAACCTCCGTCCGGCGGATTACCGCGTTGCGTTCACCGCCCCGACCGGAGCCGGATGGCAGCCCACACCGACCGGTTTCGGGGCTCCTGCGACGAACTCCGACGCCGATGTCATCACCGGAGTCACCCCGGTCATCACGCTGGACTCCGGTGTCATCGACAACGGAGCCGATGCGGGCTACTACCGGTTCGCGTCCATCGGGAACTACGTCTGGGAAGACACCGACGGGAACGGAGCGCAGGATGTCGGCGAGCCTGGCGTCGGCGGAGCGACGGTCACGCTGACCGGAACGACCGGTGCGGGTGTCGTCATCACTTCTCGCACGACGACGACTGCGGCCGGCACCGGTCTCTACCAGTTCGCCAATGTGGTTCCGGGTGTCTACGTGGTCATGGTGACTCCGCCGAGCGGCACGGTCGTGACCCTCCGCGATGTCAACTCTGCGACTGACACCACCGACTCCGACGCGAACCCGTCGGGGGCATCGCCCTCGACCACGCTCAGGTCGAACGAGGCAAACACCTCGGTCGATACCGGGCTCATCCGGCCGGCGACCGTCGGCGACCGCGTGTGGCACGACACGAACGGCGACGGCATCCAGACGGCCGGCGAGGACGGCATCGCCGGAGTAACCGTCCGCCTTGTCGACGTTGCGGGCAATCCGGTGCTCAACGCCTCAGGTTCGTCGGTCGACCCAACCACCACCGACGCGAACGGCAGCTACTCGTTCGCGGACCTTCGACCGGGCACCTATCGCGTTCTGGTCACGGCACCCAACGGCTACGTGTTCACCGATCAGACCGTCACGACCGGCGGAGCCACAACGTCGACAGACTCGAACGCGGATGGCACCGGCGCCACGACGTTGGTGTCGGTTGTCTCCGGCGAGACCAATTCGACCATTGACGCCGGCCTCTTCCGCGGTGTCGTGATCGGCGATCAGGTGTGGGACGACACGAACGCCGACGGGACCCGCCAGCTGACCGAGACCACTGGCATCGGAGGCGTAACGGTGCGGCTCCTGAACAGCTCGGCCGCGGTCATCGCAACGATGACGACTGCGTCGGACGGCACCTACTCCTTCACCCGGGCGGGCCTCGACAACAGCGGTGCACTTCTCCGTGAAGGCGACTACCGCATCGAGTTCGTCAGACCCTCCGGCTATCTTCCGTCTCCCACATCGTCGACCGGTCCGCGCGCCAGCGGGATCGACTCCGATGCGGACCTCGCAACAGGCCGCACTGCGGTCTTCGGGGTGCCCGATGGTGTCACCACGACCCATGTTGACGCCGGGTTCTTCGCCGCTGCATCGGTCGGTGACCGGGTCTGGGATGACACGAACGCGAACGGCATCCAGGACGGCGGCGAACCCGGTCTCGATGGCGTCACTGTGGAGCTCCTCGAAGGCGCCTCGGTGGTCCGCACGACGGTCACGTCGGGCGGCGGTGCGTATGTGTTCGACAATCTCGTGCCCGGGTTCTACCGCATCCACTTCACCGCACCTTTGGGTTGGACGCCATCGCCAGTTGGAAGGGGTTCCGCGGCAACGAACTCCGACGCGTCGCTCGTCACCGGAACAACCCCGCCGTTCACTCTGCAGAGCGGACAGTCGCCGACCGACGTCGACGCCGGCTTCTTCCGGACGGCCAGCCTCGGCGATCGCGTGTGGGAGGACCTCAACGGCAACGGCGTGCAGGACATCGGCGAGCCGGGCGTGGCGAACGTGCGCGTCCGTCTCCTCGACACCGCCGGTACGCCCATCCTCCACGACTCCGGCGTACCCGTCACCCAGCTCACCACCGCAACGGGCAACTACCGCTTCGACGGTCTCGTTCCCGGCATCTACCGGATCCGCATCGACGCCCCTTCCGGGTTCACGCTGACCGCCGGGAACGTCGGATCCAACACCGCAGATTCGGACCTCAACAAGACGAGTGGCATCTCCGGCTCCACCACGCTCGGCTCCGGAGACGTGAATCTCACCATCGACGCCGGCGTCGTGAACCTTCCGATCATCTCCGGCTACGTCTACGTCGATGCCGACAACGACGGAATCCGTGACACGGGCGAAGCCCCGATCGTGGGTGCGGTGATCACCTTGACAGGAGTCGACGTGTTCGGAACGTCGATCACGATCGCAGTGAGCTCAGGAGCCGACGGTTACTACCAGTTCACCGGTCTCGAAGCGTCGAACCTTGCTGGGTACACGCTCACCGAGACCCAGCCTCTGGGCTACCTCGACGGTCGTGACACCGTCGGGACGGCCGGCGGTACGCTCGGCGGACCGGTCCCGTCGCGCGATGTGCTCACCGGCATCGTCGTGGGCTCGTCGACGAACTCGGCCCGCAACAACTTGGGCGAGCTCGTTCCCGGCTCCATCTCCGGCTCCGTCTACGTCGACATCACCGATGACGGGAACCGACAGGTCGGCGAGCCCGGCATCGCCGCCGTTTCGATCACGTTGACGGGATCCGATGATCTCGGCAACGTGGTGAATCGCGCCACCACGACCGCGACCGACGGCAGCTTCACGTTCACCGGACTTCGTCCGGGCACCTACGTCGTGACCGAGGCGACCCAGCCGGCGTCGTACCTAGACGGCGCCGAACGGGCCGGGACCGCCGGCGGCACCATCACCACGAACGATCAGATCAGCGGTGTCACCATCGCTTCCGGCACGACATCGACGGACAACCTCTTCGGCGAGAAGCCTCCCGCACCGGTCGCGTACACGTCCATCAGCGGCGCGGTTCGGGTCGACCCGAACACCAACGGCACGAGAGACACCGGAGAGAACGGAACGATCGCCGGGGTGGTCATCACGCTGCGCGATGTCGGCGGAGCAGTGGTTGCCACGACCGCGACCGACGTCAACGGCAACTATTCGTTCTCCGGTATTCCGGTCGGCGACTACTCGGTCACCGAGACACAACCGATTGGCTATGGGAGCTCTTCGCCGAACACGCGGAGCGTCACGGCACCCGTCGGCGGACTCTCGGGACAGGACTTCTTCGACACCACATCCACGTTGGCCGGTCGGGTCTTCGTCGATGCCGACAACAATGGCACCTTCGACTCGGGCGAGCAGCCGATCGGCAGTATCACGATCCGCGTGACCGGCATCGACGTCATCGGCCGGTCGGTCGACCGAGCGACGACCACATCGGTCGACGGTTCCTGGAGCATCGACGGGCTCGTTGCGGGCGTCTACACGGTCACGGAGCCGACCCAGCCAGTCGGGTATGGAGACGGGCGCGATGCCATCGGCACGCTCGGCGGAACACGCCCCGGGAACGGCATCGGCACGGACGCCGTGACCGGCATCACCGTCGGCGTCGGTGCCGACGGAACCGGATACGACTTCGGCGAGATCAGCTCAGCCGCGGCAATCAGCGGAAGCGTCTACCTCGATCGCAATCGCGATTCCGTTCGCGACGCCGGTGTCGACGACCCTTTGGCCGGCGTCGTCGTCGTACTCCGAAACACGTCGGGCGACGAGATCGCCAGAACGACGAGCGGTAGCGATGGTTCGTACCGATTCGACAACCTCATCGCCGGTGCGGACTATCGCATCGACCAGGTGACCCCGACCGGATTCGGGCGCAGCCAGAACCCGACAGCGATCGACGTCAACGGCCTACCGGCGATCGGTGTGACGGGACAGAACTTCGGTGACACGGTTTCGACCATCTCGGGATTCGTCTACGTCGACGCCAACGACAACGGAGCGCGCAATGCCGGCGAGACGCCGATCTCCGGCGTGACCATCACGCTGTCAGGCGTCAACGCGAGCGGCAGCACCGTCAGCCGCACGACGGTGAGCAATGCGTCCGGGGCGTGGACATTCACCGACCTGCTGAGCGGGACGTACGCCGTCGTCGAGACGCAACCGCCGTCCTACGCCGACGGGCGCGACACCGCAGGAACCGCTGGAGGAGCGGTCACCAACGACCGGATCGCGACGATCTCGATCGGTGCGGGAATCGACGCTTCCAGCTATCTGTTCGGGGAGCGTCAGAACACCACCACGATCTCGGGCAGCGTGTTCATCGACGCCGCAGGCAACGGCACCATCGAGTCCGGCGACACGGGGCTCGGCGGGGTCGTCATCACCCTCCGCGACGCCGGGAACAACGTGATCGCCACCGCCGTGACGAACCCCGACGGCACCTACGTCTTCACCAACCTGGTCCCCGGCTCGTATTCCGTGACCGAGACCCAACCGAACGGCTACGGCTCCTCCACGCCGAACGTGATCCCGACAGTGACCGTGCCACTCGAGGGTGTCGCGAACATCAACTTCGGCGAGACCACCGGATCGCTCGCCGGTCACGTCTACGTCGCCACGACCAACGACGGTGTGCGTCAAGCGGGCGAGAGCACAGGCATCGGCGGCGTCACCATCACCCTCACCGGCACCGACGTCAACGGTCCCGTTTCCCGGGCCACGTCGACCGATGCCACGGGCACATACCAATTCACCGACCTCCTCGCCGGCACCTACGTCGTGAGCGAGACCCAGCCGGGCGGGTACACCGACGCGATCGACAGCATCGGCACGATCAACGCCGTCACCGCGGGAACACTCGGCAACGACACCGTCACGGCGATCACGATTCCGGCCGCCGGGGTCGGCGTCGGATACGACTTCGCCGAGAGCCAGGTCCCACCAACCGGCGCGTTTGTCTCCGGACTCGTGTTTCTCGACAACGGGGCGAACGGCTCCCTCGACACCGGGGATACCGGGCTCGGCGGTTGGACGATCGAGTTGTTGAACAACGCCGGCAGCGTGGTCGCCTCGGTTACCAGCGCAGCCGACGGCACCTTTCGGATCACCAACCTCGGAACCAACAACGCCGGTGCGGTACTCCCGGCCGGCGTGTACTCGGTTCGCGAGACCCAGAAGGCGACGCACGGCTCGTCGACGCCGAACCTGATCGCCAATCTCAACGTGCCACCGACCGGTCGAAGCGACCAGAACTTCGGTGAGACGCTCTCGTCCCTCGGTGGACGCGTCGTCATCGACTCCAACGACGACGGCATGGCGGACCTGACCGAGACGGGAGTGTCCGGCGTGATCATGACCCTTACCGGAACCGACGCGCTCGGCGCTGCACTCAGCCGCACGACCACCACGGGGGTGGATGGCTCGTACGTGTTCACCGGTGTTCCCGCCGGTTCGTACACCGTCACCGAGACCCAGCCCGGCGCGTACGACGACGGACGTGAGCATGTCGGTACGGTGAACGGATCGAGCACAGGTGTGCTCGTGCCCACGGATGCGATCGGATCGATCGTTCTGCCCCCGGGCGCCGCGTCGGTGGGCGTCGGGTACGACTTCGGCGAGCTCCTCCGCCCCACCGTCACGGGCGCGACCCTCAACGGCACGGTGTTCTTCGACCGGAACCGATCAGGCTCATCGCCGGACAGTGGCGAGCCCGGTCTCGGTGGTGTGACGGTGACGCTGTTCGACGCATTGAGCAACCTCGTGGGTACGACGACAACAGCGCCCGACGGGACGTACGCGTTCGCCGGACTCCGGCCCGGGACATACCGGATCGTCGAGACCCAACCGAACGGGCTTGGATCGACAACACCGAACACCCTAAGTTCACTTATGGTATTGACAAGCGGCCTGGCCAACGTCAACTTCGGCGAGATCGGCGCGTCACTGGCCGGCCAGGTCTACGTCGACACGAGCAATGACGGCGTCAGACAGGCACCCGGCGAGGCGGCCATCGCCGGCGTCACCGTAACGCTCAGCGGTACCGACGCCAACGGCGCCGCGGTGAACCGTACGACGAGCACGGCGCCGGACGGGACGTATCGATTCGACGACCTCCTCGCGGGGACGTACAGCATCTCGGAAACCCAGCCTTCGGCGTACCTCGACGGGCTCGACGCGGTCGGTGCGATCACCGGCCCGAACCCGTCGGTCGCTCCGGGAACGCTGGGCAACGATGTGGTCACCGCCATCGCGCTTCCCATCGAAGGGATCGGGGCGGGGTACGACTTCGGCGAGAAGGTCCGCCCCACGCCGGCGGGCACGGCATTCCTCGAAGGCGTGGTGTGGGTCGATGCCAACTCGTCGGCCACGATCGACAGCGGCGAGGCCGGCCTCGCCGGCGTGCTCCTCACCCTTAGGAACTCTTCCAACGTGGTGATCGACACCACGCTCACCGGCCCGGATGGCCGGTACCGCTTCATCAACCTCGCGCCGGGAACGTACTCCGTGGCGGAGACGCAGCCTTCGGGTTACATCTCGACGACACCGGACTCGATTCCCTCGGCCATCGTGCCCGGCGGCGGGTTGTCGAACCAGAACTTCGGGGAGCGGCTTGGTGCCGGCACGACCGGCACGACGACATCGCTTCGGGGATCGGTCTGGATCGACCGCAACGCCAACGGGTCGATCGACGCAGGTGAAGCCGGCCTTGGTGGTGTCGTGCTCACGTTGCTCGACTCCGCGGGCGCATCGGTCTCAACCACTGTGACCAACCCCGACGGCTCCTACGCGTTCACCAATCTCGCGCCGGGAACGTACTCCGTGAGCGAAGCGCAGCCAACGGCGTACGGATCCTCGACACCGAATGTCCTCAGCACACTTAGTGTTCCGCCTGCGGGCCTCGCCGGGGTGAACTTCGGCGAGACCACGGCATCGGTGACCGGCTTCGTGTACGTCGATGCGAACAACGACGGGGCGAAGGCGCCGACATCGGCCGAACGGGGTATTGGCGGCGTGGGCGTGAATCTCAGCGGCGTCGACGTGAATGGCGTGCCCGTCTCTGCGTCGACCACGACAGGCCCCGACGGCTCATTCGGGTTCACGGGCCTTCCCGCCGGAACGTACAGCGTCATCGAGACCCAACCCGCAGGATACGCCGACGGCATCGACACGGCAGGTTCGACCGGCGTCGCTGGAGCCGACACCATCACGGCGATCGTGGTCGCTCCCGGTGGTCTCTCGTCCGGTCATCTCTTCGGCGAGCAGGAAACCCTGCCGACGACGGTCTTTGTCCGCGGCACCGTCTTCCTCGACCGGGACCGGAACTCCAGCGCAGGACCCGGCGACGGCGTCATCGTCGGGGTGGCGGTGCAGTTGCGCGACGGCTCGGGAGTCCTCATCGGCACATCGATAACCGGTGCCGACGGCATATACCTGTTCACCGGCCTCACGCCTGGAGCGACATACACCGTGACCGAGGTGCAGCCGATCGGTTTCGGTTCATCGCTGCGCTCGACGAACACCCAAACCATCACCGCACCGCCTAGCGGTGGAGTCTCGGATATCGACTTCGGTGACACACTGTCGTCGATCGCCGGATCGGTGTACAACGACGTCGACGGCAGCGGCGAACGGACCTCGGTCGTCGGTCCGGCGGAGCCCGGCATCAGCGGTGTCACGGTCACGCTGAACGGCACAACCGCTGGCGGAAATGCCGTCACCCGAACGACGACCACCTCTCCTGACGGGTCGTACGCCTTCACCGATCTCCCCGCGGGGATCTACACCCTCACCGAAACGCAGCCGTCCGGATGGTCCGATGGACAGGACGCCGCCGGCACCGCCGGGGGTGGGGTCGGCAACGACGTGACCGCCGACATCAGCCTGCCGCTCGACGTCCAGGCAACCGGGTACACGTTCGGTGAACGGGTACCGTCCGGCGCCGTCACTACCACGCTCTCGGGCGTGGTCTTCGTGGACCGCGGCGCCGATGGTCTCACCGCCAACGGTGTCCGGGACAGCGGTGAGCCTGGCGTGCTCGGCGTGACACTCGTGTTGCGGGACTCGAACGGAGCGGAAGTCGCTCGGACCACGACACTCGGGGACGGCTCGTACAGCTTCCCGGACGTCGCCCCGGGGACCTACACCGTCGAGGAGATCCAGCCTCTGAATTACGGATCGTCGACCCCGAACACGCTGACCTCGCTCACGGTTCCGGCAACCGGCCTCACGGGTGTCAACTTCGGCGAAACGCTCGGCGCCATCATCGGCACGGTGTACTCCGATGCCAACAACAACGGTGTCCAGGACAGCAGCGAACCCGGTATCGCCGGCGTGACGATCACACTGGCCGGCAAGGACCGGGCGAACAACGCCGTCACGCGCACGGCGACGACTCTCAGCGACGGTACGTACTCGTTCGCAGGTCTCCTGGCGTCGGATGCCACGGGCTACACGGTGACCGAGACCCAACCCACCGGTTGGGCGGACGGCCTCGACACGTCGTCGGTGCACGGAACCATCGGTGACGACGTCGTCAGCGGCGTCGTCCTCGCCCCGGGCGAGCAGACACCGGTCGGACGGTTCGGTGAACTCGCCCCCGTCGCCGTTGGCGACCGGGTATGGGACGACCTCAACGGCAATGGCATCCAGGAACCCAGCGAGCCCGGCATCGACGGCGTCTCGGTGACCCTCGTCGGCATCGACGATCGCGGCGTCCCGGTGAATCGCAGCACCACCACGTCGAGCGCGGCCGGATCGGCAGGCGGGTGGCTCATCGACACCCTACGGCCCGGCAATTACACCGTGACCTTCGCGAAGCCAGGAATGGTTGCCACCGCGACCACTGTGGCCGCCGGGACCAGGGCCACCGATTCCGATGCCACGGCCAACGGTTCCACCGCGTCGTTCGAGCTTCGGGCCAACATCGACCTGGTATCCACGGCCTCGGATGACCGCGACGTCGACGGTGGTCTCTACACACCCATCAGTATCGGCAACTACGTCTGGCGTGACGACGACCTCGATGGCATGCAGGACGCCGGAGAGCCGCCTGTCGGGAACGTCACGGTGACGCTCCGCCATGCCGGTCCCGACGGTCTGTTCGACACGGCCGACGACCGCATCACGACGACAACTACGGATGGTTCGGGCGCCTACCTGTTCGCGGGGGTCGCGCCCGGCAATGTCCGCATCGTGATCAACCCGCCGCCTCGCTACGGACACTCACCACAAGGGGTTGCCGCTGGCCATCCGACCGGCGGCGGAACCAACGCACCCATCGACTCCAACATCGATCCGGTGACTCATGCGGCCGACGTCGTGCTCGTCTCGGGGCTCGACCGCTCCGACGTCGACGCCGGACTCCTACCGAAGGGCAGCCTCGGAGGACGCGTCTGGAACGACGGAACCACTACCGGCGACGGACGACAGGGAACGGGGGAACCGGGGATCTCCGGCGTGGTGGTGCGTCTCCTGTATCCCGATGGCACTCCCGCGCTGGCGGGCGACGGATCACCTCTGACGATCGTGAGCGGTCCGAATGGGACCTACCTCTTCGACGACATCGTGGCCCGCCCCTACAGCGTCGCCTTCGATGTGCCGTCTGATCTGAAGGTCACGAGCCGCGGGGTCGGCGACCCGACCGGTGACTCCGACATCGACACCAAGACGTTCCGCACCTCGGTGATCGTCGTTTCGCCACTTGCCGATGTCCGCCACGTCGATGCAGGACTGCTCAACCTGCTCGGCCCCCCGTTCATCGTTCCTCCCTCGACGGCGGTCACGACGACTCGGGCAACCGTGCCCAGCACCACGACGGCCCCTTCGACAACCGTCGGAACAGCGCCACTCGCCGGTCCGGCCACGACCGCTGCGGCAACGTCGACCGTCGCTGCCGGGGCAGGGACAACCATCGTCGGTCGACCGACGACAACGACCACCGGTGCCCCGGGTCGGGCCGACACCGTTGCGAAGAAGGCAAAGCCGAAGCTCGCCACCGATGTGCGATCACGCCTCGCATTCACCGGGGCGGAGCTCGGCACCCTGATCATGTTCGGGCTCGCCCTCGCCGTCGGCGGAGCATTCCTGGTGCACACTGCGAGCCGTCGCCGGCGAACCCGGTAGCGGGCGGGCGGAACACGGGCGCCGTGTCGGTGGCCGACTGACTTGGACGGTGCCGGCGTGCCTCCGAACATATTTCTGTGAACGATATCCAACCCCGGACGCCGCTCACGCGTTACGTTGGGGGTCGTCCTCAAGGACGAACATCTCCGGGGCCGCACGGACGAGCACACAACGTCCACCCGCGTCCGTCTCCACGACGGCGCTCACAGTGACAGTAGACCCAGATGAGTGTAAGCGCCCCGACAATCGACAGGCCCCGGCTACTGCTGGTCGATGACACTCCCGAGGTGACCCTGCTCATGCAGACATCACTCGAATCCGAGGGATTTGCCGTCGACACGGCGATCGACGGCGAGAGAGCACTCGAGATCTTCAACGATGTCAAGCCGATCGCGGTGATCCTGGATCTCGGTCTCCCCGGCATCGACGGGTTCGAGACCTGCCGGCGGCTGCGCGAGATCAGCGATGTCCACATCATCATCCTCTCCGCCCGCGGCGACGAGGTCGACAAGCTCGTCGGCTTCACCATCGGCGCGGACGACTATCTCACGAAGCCGGCATCGATGCGGGAGCTGGCCGCTCGGATTCGTTCCGTCGCCCGCCGCAAGCAGAGCAGCGAGGCAGCAGCGAGAACGCAACAGGCCAGCCGTTCGGACTGGTCCACCCGGACAAACGACGTTGCGCCCGAGTCGGAGCAGTCGACACGAACGCGCCGGTCACCCGCCGATCTTCCGGCCGATACCGCCCTCAGCATCGATTCACCGGCTCGGATCGTCACCATTGGCGGACACTCGACCCAGCTGACCCGAACGGAATTCGCTCTGTTCCGCGAGCTTGCCAAACGCTCGAACTCCGTGGTTTCCCGAAGCGATCTGCAGGCCGTGGTCTGGGGCCCGGAGTGGCACGGCGGAGGTCACCTCGTCGAAGTGCACATGTCGAACATCCGCCGGAAGCTGGCCGATATCGGGGCTGGCTGGCTGATACAGACGATCCGCGAAGTCGGTTACCGGATCCGGGCCGACATCACGATCTCGTGATCAGGCAGCAGCGGCGAGGAGAATCCACTCGGGTTCCGCAAGTGCCCGGCAATGCTCAAGATGACGCGGCGGTCCCCACAACGGGACGCTGTGCGGCGGCCAGAATGGCGAGCTGGTCGAGGGCACCCGCCCCGACACCCTCCATACCGACGGCCCTGACGATCGTTTCCAGCGCCAGGCAGTAGCGGCCCAGGCCGTCGACGCCGAGCACCACGGCAGGCGAGCCGAGCGTGTGCACCGCGCGGGCGAACGCTCCGGCGTCGCCCCTCGCGAAGGCGTCTCGTATGGCTTCGAGCCTTCCGGGCAGAAGAGAATCGAACAACTGGAGGGGGGCCGCGAACACGGCAGCGGGCTGGCTCGACATCGACGGCTCTCCACTCGATTCCGTCGGCCGCAGGTCGATGACCAATCCGGCGGCCTCGGCCGAACGAAGCGCCATGGTACGACGGACGGCGCGGACAAGTTCAATTCTCGAGAACGGTTTGACCAAGACGAGATCAGCACCGGCAGCCAGGTAGCGGGACGAACTCACCGTCTCGACGTTCCCGGTGGCGACGATGATGACGCTGTCACGGGTGGTTTCGAAGAGCCGAAGTGCCCGCGAGAGGTCCGCGCCGTCGTGGGGCGACATCATCCCGTCGAGGATCACGAGGTCGTAGGTTTCGCTCCGGGCCAGCGCCAGTGCCTCTTCCGAATCGATCGTTGCATCACAGGTCTGGCAGATCGCATCGAGCGAGTGGGCCAGGAACTGCAATCCCTCCGGCGCGTCGTCCACGATCAACGCGCGCCTGATCGTGAGATCGACCTCAGGGTCGGCGATGGGATGCGGGGAACTCGCCCGGACGGGGAGCGGTAGATCGACCTGCACCGTCGTGCCTGCGCTCCGCTCGACGCTGACGTCCACCCGCCCGTTGAGCGATTCGATCAACTCGCGTGCGATGAGCAATCCGAGCCCGCCCGTCGATCGGCGGTCGCCCGTTCGTTGCCGTCGATCCTGGCGCAACACGTTTCCGTCGGCGGATTGAGCGATCAGCCGCGAGCGGGCGAACGGGGGCATCCCATCGCCTTCATCGCGGACGATGAACCGAACGACTCCATCGGCCAACTCACACGCGCGGATGGACAGGACACCGTGCTCCATGGCCTTCGCACCGTTGGTGGCAATGTTGGTGAGTATCTGATTGATCCGGCCGGAGTCACCGAATCGGAACACCGAACAGTCGTCGTCGATCGATGTGCGAACGGCGACGTCACGTCCCGAGACCCCTGAGACCACCGCGCCCACTTCACGCAGCAGCACGCGCAGGTCGAACACCGCAACGCTCGGCTGGACGTCGCGTCCCTCCAACTGGGCCACATCGAGCACCTGCTGCACCGTCGACCGTAAACCGCTGCAGGCGTCGGCGAGCGCGTCCAGGAGAGGATCTGCGTCGGGTGAAGACTGCTCGTCGCGCAGTCGCTCGACCAGTCCGAATATCCCGTGGAGAGACCCACGCACTTCGTGTGACGCGGTGTAGAGCAGCGCCGTCTTCTGGTCGTTCAGTCGCGACATGGTCAACAACTCGACGTTGTGACCTTCGCGCTTCGCACGAGTCGAACCCGCGTGGTTCGACAGAAGAACGCGCAACTTCGCTGCGGCGCTCATCGCACGAATCGGTCAGCGAGCCCGGTCGGCACCATTGTCTTCGCCGTACGACAGTGAGTGATGAGCAACGTGGCGCCCTTGTGGAGAGGGAATGGTTGGAAAGGTAGCACCGAGCTTGGCATTTCGCCGAGGAAAGAAACTGCTTTCCTGCTCACGAATTCCTCAAGATATCGGGCATCGTGGATTGGGAACCACTCGTAGGCGACCCAGGGCGCCCCGCACCGAAAGCGCGAGATGATTCAGCCTTCAACTACCCTCAGCGAGCATCACGGCGAGCTGGTTGCTCGGCGATCGATGAGATGAGTTCGACGACGTTCGACGTCTTCGTGCCGAGATCGCGAGAGCTTCCGATCTTGGAACGCGAGGTGCACCCTTCCCGATTGGCGGGCGCGAATTATCGCGACCGGCCCGCAGGGAGGCCCGGTTGGTCTCGTTCGGCCTTTGCGTTCGACCCGGAGTCCGTGGCGCGTCGATTCGTTCGCGCGTCGATGAGCGGCGCTCTGGACGGTGGTGCGGCGGGTATCACGTCCTTCGACGTCGGCACCGACGCCCGGTAGGCGTCGAGGAGTCGCCCGACACCCCAGACCGACGAGCGAAAGAAGGCAAACGTCACGACGAAGCGCAGAGCGAGGTCCCCAAGGTTGACCGACCCGTTCCCGAACTCGTCGATTGCGTTCGGACCCCACACCAACAGGGTCAGGGAAAGGCTCAGGGAGAGCCGGAGAAAAGGTGTCATGGACCCGATGCCGGCAACGGGGCGGCGAAAGCGCAAGCAGCCATGCGAACCCGACGATCAGTTGGCGACGAGGTCAGGGGTGCGCGAGGCATCACCAATGCGATCGTTGAGCAGCCGGAGCCAGAGCTCGTGCGTCGCCAGCTGCCCGTCGACACGTCCGACGGGAACCCCCGCGTCGAAGATCGCCGCCGGCGTGGTCGTCTCGGACATCCCGGTGACCGCAAGCGCGTGGAGGCCCCCGACCCCGCGAGCCCAAGCGCGGACATCCTCGGCCTTGCGCGTCGCCGAAACGGCACCCCATCGCATCGTCGGGCGCAGAGACGAGAGAGCGACGCGGCCCCAGGCGATGTCGTGGCATGCGAATCCGATGTCGACGGCGACCACGGTCGCCGTCGAGCGGCGGGCCCATTGCTCGCGTCGGTCAGCAAGTTCATCGATGACAGTGACCAGCTCACCACGGAAGCCGTCCGGACGAGACGCTGTCGTGAGCAGTACGCACGTACTCGGGTCTTGGCGTAGGGCAACGGAAAGCGCCCGGGCGACATCGATGACGAGGCTGAGTTCGCCGACCACCGCGATAGTCGCGCCCGCTGAGGTGATCATTGCGGGCGGGGGTGTGACGTTGCCGAGAACCGCGCCGAGTGAGGTGTGCCCGTCGACATCCTCCGAGAGCCAACGGGATGGCATCCCAAGATCGGTCAGGGCCGCGGCAGACACCTCGTCGCCGCGCCGAATGGGCGCGAGACGCCGCGGACTCGGTTCGAACGGCATCGGAGCGAGCGACGGCACGAGGCCGGCGCGTTCGAGTGCGGCGATGTCGACAACGTGTTGGTCGGAACCAGCCGGCCGAACCGCCCGGGTCGAGCTTCGCTTGCGGTCGATGCGAGTACGACGTCCGAGGATGCGCCGAGGAGGCCGATCACCGGATCGATCACCAGACGATGCTTCCGCCGAAGCACCGTCGCCGAGCCACCGGTCGAACCGGCCGTCGCGGGCAATCGGAGCGGCCGCCCGGTCGAGGACCGCGGAGAAGTCGTCGCTCGACGCTGAAGCTTGTCTGCGCCCGGGTCGAGATGCGTCGCGCTCGGCAGCATCCGCGGCGGCGACGAGAGCGGCGAGGGCCGGCGACGGATCGGCATCACCTGAAGACACCGCTACGGCCGTGGTCGGACGCACTCGGGATCGCACCCCCCGCCGGCTGATCGAGGCAGCGCCCGTCGCCGCAACGTTTTCTCCCGAGGCCGGGTCGGCCTGCGCCGCGCGATCGACACGGCGGGTCCGACGTTTCGCAACGGCTTTCGACTCCGCGTCCGCGACTTCCACGATCACTTCGAAGCTCTCGACCGCGAAGAACCCCGCGATCCCGCCGGAGCGGCATCGGTTCGCGCCGACGATCCTGGCGTCGGCACCGTGCTCGGTGCGCACGCGTTCGAGCAGTTCGCCGAGATCTTGTCCTTCGTACTTCCGGGTCTTTGTCATGGTCGATCTCCGATCGTGGTTCCTGCTCGTGCTGGTGTTCGTGCTTGTTCTTGTGTTGGTGTTGGTAGTGACGGCCGACCTCGGTGCAGTGCAGATGTGATGACGATGCACGTTTGGCCGACGGGAACGCTCACGTCAGCACCAAGTGGTCGGACTGGACGACGCCGACGGTTTCGATGGTGAGCCGTGACCCGAGCTCGGCATATGCAAGCACCGGGGTGTCCGGCGCGGCGCTTCGGACAAGCTTGCGCATCGCCGGGCGCAGCGGACCGCTGCAGACGATCACCGGTCGGACACCCCGGTTCTCGACCTCTTCGACGAGTGCCGCGATCGACGCGACGATGCGCTCCAGGGCCGCCGCGTCACCGGTGAGGAAGGTCCCGTTCTCCCCGGAGCGAAGCCCTTCGAGAAGCGTGCGCTCGACGAGCGGGTCGAGAGTGATCACACTCAGTCGCGCATCATCGGCAAGGGGGACCGAGATGGCCGGACCCAGCGAAGCCCGAACGGCTTCGACCAGGGCCTCGGGGTCCTTCGTGACGCGGCCACGTTCGGAAAGCACTTCGAGGATGCGGATCAGGTCACGGATCGCAACTCCCTCTTCGAGCAGGCTCTGCAGGACGCGCTGCACCTCGGCGAGGGAGATCGACACCGCGGCGAGTTCCTCGGTGACCGCGGGGTCCGATGCCCGGACTCCGTCGACGAGCAGCTTCACGTCCTGCCGGCTGAGCAGACGCGATGCGTTCGTCCGAATGACCTCGGCCAGGTGCGTCGTGATCACCGAGCCGCGATCGATGACGGTCGAACCCGAAAGCTCGGCCTGCGACGCGAACTCCACAGGAATCCAGAACGCTTCCATGCCAAACACCGGGTCCGTCGTTGCCTGGCCGGGAATGTGCGGAGGGCACGGGCCGAGAAGAAGAGACACGCCGGGCGGAGCATCGCCCCGCCCCGCGGCCACGCCGTGGACCTTGATCTCATAGGTGTTGCCGCTGAGGGCCATCGAATCGCGCGTTCGTACCGGCGGCAGAACGATGCCGAGCTCCATTGCGGTCTTACGGCGCAGCGCCCGGACCCGATCGAGGAGGTCACCTCCACGATTCGCGTCGACGAGGTCCATCAGCCCGTAGCCGATGTTGAGCTCGAGCGGTTCGATGCGCATGTCGCCGACCAGATCCGTTGGGGAGTCCGTGCGCACCGGTGGAGTATCGGCTTGAGTGGCTGCAGCCTTCTCGGCCGAGCGGGTCTTCGCGGCGCGTGAGGCCCCCACCCAAAGCGCGGCGGCAACGACCCAGAACGGAAGCTTCGGCAGACCGGGCATCAGCGAGATCGCGACAAGGGCGCCAGCGGCGATCTTCGCAGTCTTCGCATGACGGCCGAACTGTTGCACCAGGTCGGTGCCGAGATCGTTCTCCGTTGCCGCGCGGGTGACGATGAGACCCGAGGCGATCGAGATCAGCAGAGCCGGAATCTGTGAGACCAGACCGTCGCCGACGGTCAGCAGCGAGTAGTGGTTGATCGCGTCATTGATCGTCATCCCTCGCTGCAGGACGCCGACCACGAACCCGCCGATGAGGTTGATGACGGTGATGATGATCGCCGCGATCGCATCGCCCTTCACGAACTTCGACGCGCCGTCCATTGCTCCGTAGAAGTCGGCCTCCGCGCCGACCTCACGACGTCGGATACGCGCCTCGTCCTCGGTGATCGCTCCGGCGTTCAGGTCGGCATCGATCGCCATCTGCTTGCCCGGCATGGCGTCCAACGTGAATCGGGCACCGACCTCGGCGACTCGACCGGCACCGTTGGTGATGACGACGAACTGGATCACCACGAGGATCATGAACACCACGAGACCGACGACAACCGACCCGCCGATCACCACGTGACCGAAGGCTTCGATCACCCGCCCGGCATCGCCGTGCAGCAGCACCAGTCGCACGGCGGCGACGTTCAGCGCAAGGCGGAAGAGCGTGGCCACCAACAGGACCGAGGGGAACACGGAGAAGTCGAGCGCCCGCTGGACGAACATCGTCGCCAGCAGGATCATCACGGCTGCCGCGAGGTTGATCACCAGCAGGAAGTCGAGCACCATCGTCGGGAGCGGCACGACCATGATGGCGACGATCGAGACGATCGCTGCGGGCACCCCGACCTGCGCGCTCCGATTGGTCTTCACAGGCCTTCACCCGTCGCAGGAACGCCGACTTGCGCGCTTCGGTTGGAATTCACAGGACCTCGCTAGGTCTGTCGGCCGAAGTCGCTCCCGTTGGACGGGAGACGGCAGGGTCGGGTCGTAGGGATGGTGACCGTCCCTGGCCTCGTCGCTTCGGCGCCTTCCTGGCTCCAGATCTCCGATCGGCCGAAGGTTCGCCAAGCTGCGCGAGTTCAGGCGGGAGATACGAAGGTCCTGACATCGTGAGGGTCCCGCCGAACGAGGTCCGCCGACCCACCGACATGACGAAGGCGAGGAGGCGGGCGACGGCCTCGTAGAGGTCCGCAGGTATCTGTTCACCGACTTCGCAGACCGCGTGCAATGCACGGGCAAGGGGGACATTGCGCACGAGCGGCACTCCTGCCCGCTCGGCCTCGGCCCGGATCTTCGTGGCGAGATCGCCGGTCCCTTTGGCGATCACCCGCGGCGCACCGCTGTTTCGTTCATAGGAGATGGCCACTGCGACATGGGTCGGGTTCACGACGACCGCGCTGGCCTTCTTCACGTCCGAGAGCATGCGGTTCTTGCTCATCTCGGCGGCGCGTGCGCGCCGCTGGGCTTTCATCTGGGGGTCGCCTTCGCTCTGGCGGTATTCGTCCTTCACTTCCTGCTTGGTCATCTTCAGCGACTTCAGGATCCGGCGCTTCTGGACCGCAAAGTCGAGGAACGAGATCAGCAGGCCGGCTGTCGCGACATTCCTCGCGAGGTGCAGGCACGAGCCGCCGATGATGGAGATGGTTTCGCGCAGTTCGCTGTGCCGGGCG
>JANOJN010000294.1:0-32706 GCA_031418775.1 Acidimicrobiia bacterium | reverse complement strand
GCCGGTCTCCTGCCTTCTGCGGATTCCGTTAGGCCGAGACCGACGCGCCCGAAGGCTCCGCCGATTCACTGCGCCGCAAGGAGAAGTTACCCTCAGGCTTTGTCAGCCTTCGCCGCCGGAACAACCTCGTCGAGATAGACGCGCAGCGCAGCTTCGTCCCAGGGTGCCCGGAGCGCGATGTTGATGTCCTGCGCGCCGGCAGCCCGGTAGGCGCGGATCCGTTCGATCGCCTGGTCCGGGGTGCCGAGGAGCGCGCCACCGGTGACCCGATCGAACGCGGGACCCCAGGCGCCTCGCAGCCGTTCGAGCTCGCTCTCGGCTGCAGCGGAGGTCGACTGCAGATTGAACATGAGGTTGATCGTGCGACGAACCGTCGACGGATCCCGGCCGATCTCGGCGCAGCGATCGTCGAGCACGCCGTTGAGCCGCTTGTACTCCTCGGGAGTGATGTAGGGAACGTTCCACCCGTCGGCGTGCTTGGCCACGAGACGGAGCGTTCGCTGTTCGCCGGCCCCACCGATCCAGATCGGTAAGCGCGCTTGTATCGGTCGCGGAAGGCACGATGCGTCGTCGACGGAGAAGTGCTCGCCCGTGAATGTCGTGCGATCGTTGGTGAGGAGGCTGCGGATGATTGTGGCGGCTTCGTCGAGCATGTCGAAGCGGGTCTTCACCGGCGGGAACGGATAGCCGAACGCCCTCGCCTCCTGCTCATGCCACCCGGAACCGAGGCCGAGGTCGAATCGTCCGCCCGAGATGTGGTCGAGGGTCGTTGCCGCTTTGGCGAGCACGCCGGGGGAGCGGTACCCGACGTAGAACACCAGACATCCGACCCGAACTCGTTCGGTGGAGGTAGCAAGCGCGCCGAGCACGGTGAGGGCCTCGAAGTGATCGAGCGTGCCACCGGCCGGCGGGGCTTCGTAGAGATGGTCCCAGCACGAGATCCAGTCGAGGTGGGCGTCGAGGCGTCGCCACAGCGAACGCATCTCGTCCATCGACATGTTCTGCTGGCCGACGTGGGCGCCGAGGCGCAACACGTTCGGGTCAGCGTTGGCGGGCCACGATGCGCTCATGGCCGTCCATCCTGGCGGGCGCGCGGCGGCTCGTCGACTTCATCGACTGAGCGAACCACCGGGCCTCAGGCCAATGGACCGACGACTGCTGTGACCGCGTCGATGATCGCGCCCGAACGAACGAGTTCCTCACCCAGCGCCAATTCCGGGGCGAGGTAACGATCGGGGCCGATGCCTTCGACCATGGCGCGGATCTGGGCGTGCGCAGCACCCGTCCCGACGGCCGACGTGAGCGGTGCGCGGGCGTCGATGCCACGCGCCGCAATGAGACATTCCACGGCGAGGATGCGGCGGACGTTGTCGATGATGAGGCGCAGCTTGCGAGCGGCCCCCCAGGCCATCGACACGTGGTCTTCCTGCATGCCCGAGGTAGGTGCGGAGTCGATGCTCGCCGGGTGGGCGAGACGCTTGTTCTCGCTCAGCATCGCTGCGCTCGTGTAGTGGGCGATCATCATTCCGGAGTCGACGCCCGGGTCCTCGGCGAGAAACGGCGAAAGGCCGTGTGACCGCGTGCGGTCGAGCATGCGGTCCATGCGTCGCTCGGAGATCGCGCTCACGTCGGTCAGGGCGATGGCGAGGAAGTCGGCGGCGTAACCGAGCGGAGCACCGTGGAAGTTGCCGCACGACTCCACCCGTCCGTCGGCGAGCACCATCGGGTTGTCGATGGCCGACGCGAGTTCTCGCTCGACGACCCCGATGACGAACTCGAGCGTGTCACGCGCCGCGCCGTGCACCTGCGGTGTGCAGCGAACGGAATACGCATCCTGCACCCTGCTGTCGCCATGGCGATGACTGGCAACGATCTCCGAGCCGGCAAGCAACGCGCAGAGATTCGCCGCGCTCGCGGCTTGTCCGGGATGGGGACGGAGCGCTTGAAGATCTGCCGCGAACGGTCGGTCGGTGGCGAGCAGGGCCTCGACAGTAAGCGCGCAGGCGATATCGGCGTGCGTGAGAAGCGACCTCGCATCGGCCACGGCGAGGCAGAGCATGCCGAGAATGCCGTCGGTGCCGTTTGTGAGCGCAAGGCCTTCTTTCTCGGCGAGCACGAGAGGCCGGAGTCCGGCTTCGGCGAGCGCGGTCGCGGCCGGCTTGGCGGTCCCATGGTGATCCACGGTTCCCTCGCCGATGAGGGCGAGCGCCACGTGGGCCAGCGGCGCGAGGTCACCGCTTGCGCCCAGTGATCCGTGCTCATGCACATGGGGGGCGATGTCGTGGTTGAGGAGATCAACTAGACCCTGCGCCGTTGCCGGCCGCGCTCCGCTCGAGCCGAGGGCAAGGGTGCGGGCCCGGAGGAAGGCCAGCCCACGCACGACTTCCCGCTCGACCAGGGGTCCCATACCCGCGGCGTGCGACCGCACGAGGGCGACCTGCAGATCGGCCCGCCGGGTCTGGGGGATCGACACGTTGGCGAGCGCCCCGAACCCGGTGGAGATCCCGTACACGGGATCGCCTTCGGCCAGGCGCTCCACGATCGCGCGAGCGGTGGCCATCCTTTCCATCGCTTCGTCGCTGAGGTCCACGGTTGCGCCGTGGCGGGCAACGGCGACGACGTCGTCGATCGTCACGCCGGGGCCGTGGAGGATCACCCGGGAAATGGAGGTGGAGGGAGGCGGTGCGGTCATCGTCACGGAGGCTACTGGTCCGGGAAATTCCACCGACCCTTGGGCGCCAGCGCGCCTACCGTCATGCGTCATGAGCGAACTCGACGACGTGGTGCCGGAGACCAAGGACTGGACCTGGGTGCTCGAGGCGAAGTGCGACGACTGCGGGTTCGATGCCCCCGGACTTGAATTGGCGACCGTCCCGGGCCGACTCGAGGGAAACGCCGACACGTGGGTGGAGGTGCTCGCGCGACCCGATGTCCGCGATCGTCCCGCCGCGGGAGTGTGGTCCCCCCTCGAGTACGCCTGTCACGTTCGTGACGTGTTCCGCCTCTACGACTACCGCCTGCACCTCATGCTGGGTCAAGACGACCCGTACTACCCGAACTGGGATCAGGACGAGACCGCGGTGACCGACCGCTACCGGGAGCAGGACCCCGCGGCGGTGTCCGCCGAACTCGTGGAGGCCCAGCGTCGGCTGAGCGCATCCTTCGCCGGGGTGGACGGTGCTCAGTGGCAGCGGACGGGCAACCGAAGCGACAACAAGCGGTTCACCGTCGAGAGCTTCGCCCGCTACATGCTCCACGATCCCGTCCACCACGTGTGGGACGTGACTCATATGCGCGCTGACTGAAAAGTCGACCTGCACGTGGTAAGGCGCGGGGCTGCCGTACGATCTATGCCTTATGGCATCGGCCTTTCGCTACCCGTCGGATCGTCCACGAGTGGCGGTGTTCCTCGCGATCGGCCTCATCGATCTCGCAGTTTGCCTGTTCGTGGGCAACTCGTTGCTGGTCGTCCTGTACTGCGCCGCGTCAATCCTGCCGAAGGGGATGACCTGCGCCTTCAATCATCACCATCAGCACCTGTCTACGTTCAACTCCCGGATCCTCAATCGCGCGCTTGAAGTCGTCTACGCCCTGCAGACCGGTGTGACCAGCCATACCTGGACGTTGCACCACACGGTCGGACACCACAAGAACTACCTCGACCAGAGCGCCGACGAGTCGCGGTGGCGGCGACGGAGCGGACTGCCGATGGGCCGGATCGAGTACTCGTTCGTCACCGGGATCACCGCGTACTACCGGGCGTGGAAAGCCGGGAAGAGCTATCCGAAGTATCGGGCCGTGTTCGTCCGCATGCTCATCCCGGTCTTCGCCGCGATCGCCGTTGTCGTCTACCTGCGGCCGTTCGCCGGGACGATGATCTTCGTCGTCATGCCGGCGTTCATGCTCTTCGGGACCGCCTGGGCCACGTACGATCACCACTCGAGTCGGCCGACCGACCCCGTGTTTGGTGCCACGACCAACGTGGTGCAGCCGCTCTACAACTTCTGGACCGGCAACCTCGGTTACCACACCGCCCATCACTTCCGCCCCAGCGCTCACTGGTCGAAGGTTCCGTCCATCCACGCCACGATTGCCAGCCAGATACCTGCCGATGCCTATCTGCAGCCGGGCTTCCCGTATCGACAGCTCCGGTTGATCGACGCCCTGATCAAGTCACCCAAGTACCGCCTCCCTTCGAGCGTGCTCGCCAAGTAGGGCCGGTCCACGTTACGAGGGTCGTTCACTCCGAACTCCGGGAAAGCGGGTGAAATCGGCGTCGTAGGTGATCACCGTTGCCCGATGCTCGAGGGAGAGCGCGGCCAGGTGGGCGTCGGAGACGAGGTTGCCACCCGTTCCTGCGACCGAGAGCAACTCCCGCAGGTGTTCGAAGTGCTTTGTGGTCGGGTGCACGACCATCGCCGATGGTGCGCCGGTCCACGTGTCGATGATGGACAGGGCCTGGGTGACGGGCAGCGGCGCCGGGAAAAGCCCGACCTTCGTGGAGAGGCGCAGGAACGCCAGCAGCGAGATCCACGGGAAGCCCACGGAGCTCGACCCGTTCAGCGCACCATCGAGCCAGCGCTTCGCGCTTTCGTGATGTCCGGCGTCTTCGTTCACCGCGTAGAGCAAGACGTTCGCATCGACGAGGTTCACGATGACGAGCGCATCTTGCGAAGGAGTTCTTCGTCCTCGAGCTCCGAAGCGAGTTGGATGGCCCGGTCGAGGTTGACCGTGGGCGTGCCGAGGCGGGCGGTTGGCGTTTCCACCCGGGTGGCCTGGTCGTTCTGACGCAGGCCGCGGCGGACAGCGTCGTTCAGCGCCTGTTTGAACGGCACCCCCTCGGCGGCCATGCGCTGGCGGAGAAGTGCCTCGGTGTCGGGATCGAGGGTGACCGTCGTTCTCACGGTCACAGCATAGCATCAGTTACTATCGCATCATGATGCTCGGCAGCCTTCTTCGAAGCTCGACATCGGCACGCAACCGCGCGGGAGCGGCCCGTACCCAAGGCATACGCTGAGCGGGTGCCTTCCGGACCCCGCCCCGTACGCGCCAATCGTGGATCAACGCTGACCTGTCGGGGGTGGGGCCAAGAGGCGGCCCAGCGGATGCTTATGAACAACCTCGACCCCGAGGTGGCGGAGCGTCCCGACGACCTGGTCGTCTACGGGGGTACCGGCCGGGCGGCGAGGTCATGGGATGCGTTCGACGCGATGGTCCGCACGCTCACGACCCTCGCCGACGACGAGACGATGCTCGTGCAGTCGGGGAAGCCGGTCGGGGTGTTCCGCACGCACGAGTGGGCGCCGCGGGTGCTGCTGGCCAACTCGAACTTGGTGCCCGAGTGGGGCAACTGGGACGAGTTCCGGCGCCTCGAACAGCTCGGCCTCACGATGTATGGCCAGATGACGGCCGGGTCCTGGATCTACATCGGGACGCAGGGCATCCTGCAGGGGACCTACGAGTGCTTCGCCGAGATCGCGCGCCGCAAGTTCGGTGGTTCGCTCGCCGGCACGATCACCCTCACCGCCGGACTCGGTGGCATGGGCGGTGCCCAGCCATTGGCCGTGACCATGAACGACGGAGTGGCGTTGTGCATCGACGTGGACCCGACGCGGGTCCAGCGCCGGGTCGAGACCCGGTATCTCGATGAGATCGCCGACTCTCTCGACGATGCTGTCGCTCGCTGCGAGAAGGCCAAACGCGGGCGGCGTCCGCTCTCGGTCGGCGTCGTCGGCAATGCCGCAGACATGCTTCCGCGACTCCTGGAGGCCGGGTTCCCTGCGGACATCGTGACGGACCAGACCAGTGCGCACGACCCGCTCTCCTACGTTCCCCACGACCTCACCCAGGAGGCCGCCGATCGTCTGCGCGCAGATAATCCTGCTGAGCTCATTCGACGGTCCCGCGAATCCATGGCAGCCCACTGCGCCGCAATGGTCGGCTTCATGGACGGTGGTGCTGAGGTGTTCGACTACGGCAACAGTCTTCGCGCCGAAGCCAAGCTCGGTGGATTCACCCGTGCCTTCGACTACCCGGGCTTCCTTCCGGCATACATCCGCCCGCTGTTCTGCGAAGGCAAGGGCCCGTTCCGGTGGGTTGCGCTTTCCGGTGATCCCGCCGACATTGCGGCTACCGATCGTGCCGTGCTCGAGGAGTTCCCGGACGACGACGGTCTGGCGAAGTGGATACGTATGGCCGGGGAGCGCGTGGCGTTCCAGGGACTCCCGGCGCGGATCTGCTGGCTCGGTTACGGCGAGCGCCACCGGCTCGGTCTTCGCTTCAACGAGATGGTCCGGCGAGGTGAGCTCAAGGCGCCGATCGTGATCGGACGCGACCACCTCGACTCCGGCTCGGTCGCCTCGCCGTATCGCGAGACCGAAGCAATGGCCGATGGCTCCGACGCGATCGCGGACTGGCCGTTGCTGAATGCACTTGTCAATACCTCGAGCGGGGCTTCATGGGTGAGCATCCACCACGGTGGTGGCGTCGGCATCGGTCGTTCCATCCATGCCGGCATGGTGGCCCTGGCCGACGGCACCGATCTGGCCGCAGAGAAGCTTTCCCGTGTGTTGGTGAGCGATCCGGGCATGGGCGTTATCCGCCACGTCGACGCCGGCTATCCCGAAGCCGTCAAGGCCGCCGACGAGCGTGGTGTCCGCATCCCGATGCGCGAGGGCTGAACGCCGGTGGCCGTCCGTCCGATTGTCCACATCGGCCATCCGATCCTGCGCGTCCCCACGCGAACGGTGACGATCGAGGAGCTGGCCAGTCCCGAGACCCAGCGTGTCATCGACGATCTGATCGACACCATGCGGGCCGCCAACGGTGCCGGGATCGCGGCGAACCAGATCCACGAGTCGGTGCGGATCACCGTCGTGGAGGTCAATCAGAATCCGCGCTATCCGTACAAGCCGAAGATCCCTCTCACGGTGCTCGTCAATCCCGAGATCGAGTTCCTCGACGACGAACTCGTCGAGATCAACGAGGGCTGCCTCAGCGTGCCGAACCTGCGCGGCAACGTGATGCGCCACGTGAACATCCGCATCCGCTACCTCGACCGAGAAGGCGTCGCTCGCGACGAGATCAGGCGGGGCCTCACCGCCGGCACGTTGCAGCACGAATGCGACCACCTCGACGGAAAGCTGTTCGTCGATCGCGTCACCGATCCGACGACCTTCACGACCTGGGAGCAGTTCGAGCTGCACCATCGCGATGCGTTCATCGAGCGGATCACCGCGTTCGTCGAGCGCGTGGGGTCGTAAGCGCGCTGTGCAACTGTGGTGCGAGCGTGCTTGGTTGGGAGGTGACTTGCTCACGAGGGGCGTGCTCCTTTCCATCGACAACGGTGTGTTCACGGACGTTTCGACCGTCGATGCACCCCCCTCCGACGCAGAAGTCGTTCGTGGCGCTGCATTGCCCGGTTTCGCGAACGCGCACTCCCACGCGTTCCACCGGGCACTCCGCGGACGGACCCACGGCGGCACAGGATCATTCTGGACGTGGCGGGAGCAGATGTACTCCGTCGCTGCCCGTCTCGACCCCGACTCCTATCTCGCGCTGGCCACGGCGACGTTCGCCGAGATGGTCCTGTGTGGGTACACCGCCGTCGGCGAGTTCCACTACCTGCACCACGCACCGGGTGGTGTCGCCTACTCGGACCCCAATGCGATGAGTGCCGCGCTCATCGAGGCCGCACGCATCGCCGGCATTCGGCTCACGCTGCTCGACACGTGCTATCTCCGTGGAGGCTTCGACGTGGAACTCAACGAGGCCCAGCGTCGGTTCTCCGACGGTACCGTCGACGACTGGGCGGCGCGAAACGACCGACTCACCTCCGCTGATGTGGTGAACCGTTCCACGCGTCTGGGCGCGGCGATCCACTCCGTACGCGCGCTTTCTTTCGAGGACGTGGGCGGAGTTGCATCCTGGTCGGCCGCCGCCGGTTGTCCGCTGCATGCTCATGTCTCCGAACAGCCGGCCGAGAATGAGGCATGCGTGACCCACACCGGCCGCACGCCGTCGCAATTGCTGGCCGATGCCGGCGCGATCGGTGAGTCGTTCACGGCCGTCCACGCGACTCACCTGAGCCTGCAGGACATCGCCATCCTCGGGTCCGCTCGTGCCACGGCGTGTTTCTGCTGCACGACCGAGCGCGACCTCGCGGACGGGATCGGTCCGTCGCGCGCCCTTGTCAATGCGGGAGCTCGGCTGTCGATCGGGTCCGACTCCCATGCGGTGATCGATCCGTTCGAGGAGATTAGGGGGATCGAGTCGCACCAGCGGTTGGTGACGAACACGCGGGGCGTGCACGGTCCTGCCGAGTTACTTCGGGCTGGGTCGGTCGACGGATACGCATCGATCGGTTGGATCGACGGGACCCTGGCCGCCGGAGCCGTTGCCGACCTCGTCGTCATCGATCAGTCGTCGGTTCGCCTCGCCGGGTCGAAGCTGGACGATGTCGCATCGCTGGTGTTCGGGGCGTCGTCATCAGACGTCTCCCAGGTGATGGTCGATGGTCGGTGGATCGTGCGAGGCGGTTCACACATGACGATCGATGTGCCACGAGCCCTTGCGGCATCGATCGATTCGCTCTGGTTAGGGTGAGGACGCTCGCGTGACCACCACCGTGATCGACAACATCGGCGAGCTGGTCACCTGCGACGCCTCGCTCGGCGAGGGACCGCTGGGAGTCGTCCGTCGTGCCGCGTTGGTCGTCGAGGACGGTCGGGTCATCGCCATCGAAGCCGCCGGACGAACGAGCGCGGATGAACGCACTGATGTCGAGGGAGGTTGTGTGATGCCCGCCTTCGTCGACTCCCACACCCACCTCGTGTTCGCTGGGGATCGTGCTGATGAGTTCATCGCGCGAATGGCCGGGCGGCCCTACGAGGCGGGGGGGATCCGCGTCACCACAGAAGCGACCCGTTCCGCGAGCGATGCGGAGCTTCGGCGACTCACGGCGCTGCGGCTCGCCGAGGCGAGGAGCCACGGCATCGGCCACGTCGAGATCAAGTCCGGCTATGGGCTCGACATCGTGACGGAGGAGCGGTGCTGCGCGCTGGCGGCTGAACTGACGGACGACGTCACCTTCCTCGGCGCTCACGTGGTGCCGTCCGACTACGCCGGTCGCGTCGATGAGTACGTAGGTCTTGTGTGCGGTCCGATGCTCGATGCCTGCGCGGGTCACTCGAAGTGGATCGACGTGTTCTGCGAGCGCGGCGCATTCGACGCAGACCAGAGCCGGACGATCCTTGAAGCTGGGCGCGCTCGCGGTCTCGGGTTGCGGGTCCATGCGAACCAGCTCGGCCACGGACCCGGAGTGCAGCTTGCCGTGTTGCTCGGTGCAGCAAGCGCCGATCACTGCACGTACCTTTCCGATGACGACCTCGACGCGTTGGCGGGAAGTGACACCGTGGCCACGTTCCTACCCGCCGCCGACTTCTCGACTCGACAGCCCTATCCCGACGCACGACGAGCGCTCGATGCAGGAGTACGCATCGCCATCGCCACGAACTGCAACCCCGGGTCGAGCTACACCACGTCGATGGCGTTCTGCATCGCGCTCGGCGTGCGGGACATGGGACTGACGGCGGAGGAAGCCGTCCTTGCCGCGACCGTCGGCGGTGCGGCCGCCCTTCGACGCACCGATGGGCTCGGCACGTTGGCGCCAGGAGCGATCGCCAAGATCACGGTGCTCGACGCGCCGTCGTTCGCCCACATCGTCTACCGGCCTGGCGTCAACCTGGTGCGACGAGTCATCGGCTGAGCCGATTCGGTGCTCGGAACGCGCAACGGGATCTCCATCCTCGCGATTGTCCCGGGCCGCGCGTCGTCGAAGGAAACGCTGCCGCCCAGTCGCCGCGCCCGCTGGTGGAGGCTGGCGAGCCCGCGACCGGATCGGCGTTGGCCGAAGTCGAAGCCGATCCCGTCGTCGCGAACCTCGATCACACACGTCTCCGGATCGTCGCGACCGGTGGCCAGGCTGACCTCGACCCGTCCGGCGCCGGAGTGCCGCAGCGCGTTCGAGGTCATCTCCTGAAGTGCACGGAGCAACTGCAGGAGTCGTTCGGCCGGAAGATCGAGACCCGGGCAATCCTGCTTCCACAGCAGGTCGATCCCGGCTGCTTCGAATCGGGGGCCCACCCGGGCGCGCAACTCGGCCAGCGCAACGTCGGCTGAGCCATCTCCCGGATCGAGCGAATCGACGATCAGTTTGAGGTCGTCAAGACACGCGCCGAGCGAGGCCAACAGCCGGTCGTCATCGATCTTCTTCGCCCGCACCTGGATCATCAAACCGATCAGCTGGCTGCCGACGCCGTCGTGCATGTCGCCAAGGATGCGCTGGCGCTCGACGGATCGGTTGGCGCGATCCACTGCCGCCTGCGACGCCGCACGGACACCTTCGATGCTGGCGATCAGCAGCACGTTGGCCACGATGCAGCCGATGAAGCCAGCCGCGCGAAGTGGATAGACGGCGGCACTCGACAAGTCCTGGGCGCCGGTGTAGCCGAGGCGGTCAACCGTGAAGAAGATGGCAATCTGCGCGGCCGACAGCACGGACCACACCGAGGCCGACCGTCGTCCACACGCGACGTAAGTGGTGACGGGGTGGAAGAAGCTCCACACGATCGCCGGTGAGTTGAACCCGCCGGTGCGGCCGGCGACGACGAAGGTGACGAGCCAGGTGAGCGCCGTCGCGGCATTGCCGATCACGAGCAGAGGCACACCCCGGACGATGGCCAGATGCACGACGCTGAGCAGGACAGCGATCGATCCAATTGCCGCAGCGGAGACGGGGGAGCCCAGGAGGCCGTAGAGCAACGCGGACGAGCCGGCGAGTCCGATACCGAGCCAGGCGATGAGGATTCCGGTCCTGGTGCGGTGCGCCGCATCGAGCTGATCGTCGGTTCGTTGCTCCGGAGGTATGTAGCGCTCGGCCGCCGAAAGGGCCCGCTGACGGAGGGCCGAACGGATTGACGTTTGCGGCACGGTTGCAGGGTTCATCTTCGGCTACGGCTTGATGGTGATGAGCCCGGACTGGACGGCCTTGAAGACGGCTTCGCCGCGTGAGTTCACCGACAGCTTGCGGTAGATGGCCTTCACGTGGTCGCCGACCGTGTGCAGCGAGATCGACTGCTGCGCGGCGACCTCCTTGAACGAGCGGCCACTCGCCAACGCCTCCAGCACCGCGGTCTCCTTCGCCGTCAGCGAGACGGTGCTGCCCGGCCGCTTGGGGACACTGCCGCTGCGCATCCGGGCGAGGATGTGGCTGGCGACGGCTGGGCTGATCGGCGCCCCGCCGGAGAGGACCGTCCGGAGGGCCCCGATCACCTGGTCCGAATCGGATTGCTTGAGCAGGTAGCCATCGGCGCCCTCCTCGATCGCAGCCACCACGCTCCGCACGTCGGCGAAGACGGTGAGCACGACAACCTTGCAGGCGAGTTCGCGGGAGCGCACCTCGGCGATCAGGTCAAGGCCGCTGCCGTCGGGCAGGCCGAGATCGACGAGCATGACATCGAGTTGGCGGTCGAGGAGGCTGAGACCCTCGGCAAGGGTGCCGACCGCGCCGGCAACCACGAAGCCGCCGACGTTCTCGAGCATGAGGGTCAGGCTCTCGCGCAGGAGCTCGTCGTCCTCCACGAGGCCGATCGTCACGGTTTGCATCGTTTCCTCCGCGGGTTGCCCGGTCACGGTTTCCACACTGTCACGCACTAGGTCAGAAGACACCCCCGTGTATACGGGATAGCCACCGAGGGTGGTCGTTCCTTAGCTTCAATGTCATGAACCGACTTCCCAAAACCATCCTCACTCTCCTTCCGACCCTGGCGCTGGCGCTGGCGGTGGCTCCGAGCCCGGTCTCGGCGGTACCGGGCTCCGACCTCGCCACCACCGTGATCGCACCGGCGACGCATCAAGTGAATGACGTCGGCCGCTACGAGGTCCGGGTGACCAACGTCGGCAACCAGCGCTCCGGTTCCACTGTGAACGTCACCATCGATCTGCCGCGGACGAACACGTCGCCGACCGTCTCCGTCATGGGCACGTTGATCAGCGTGCCGGGCGGTTGCACCCTGGTCGGGACGCAGCTCCGCTGCACCCTCCCCCGGATCAACGCGAATGCGTTCGCCCAGGTGTTCATCGACCTCCGCCTGCCCTACAGCGCCAATCCGATCGTCATCTCGGCCACGGCAACAACGAGCAACGACGGGAATCCGGCAAACAACACCGGATCCGTCAGCGCCAACCTCAGCTACTACGCGGTGGCCGTGAGCGTCCCGGTCGCCGTGTCGAACAGCCATTGCACCGGCACGAACCTCTCCTCGTACTTCGAGTGCACCATCTCGCCAGGGTCGGTGAGCAGCCATCCCGCAACCTTCCTGCCGGGCGGGGCAATCGACCTGGGCGATCCGTCCTATGGCGGCACCTGGGCCGTGACCGGCGCCGACCTCACCTTCAGCTACACCGAACTCGGCCAGCCCGCCGGATCGTTCGTCGGAAAGGGCACCAGCCTCAACTGCTGGGAGGGAAAGATGACATTCCCCGGTAGCACCTACATGGCGATGTACAAGGTCTGCTTCTGAGCCCCGCCGGTCACCTCACACGGTGACCGGGACAACGGAACGGGACTCCGGCGGTGGCGGCCATGTGGCTGCCACCGCCATCGTCCGCTCCGGTCTTGTGCAGAGATCAGGTGATCCGACTCCTTGCGCATGCCGTGGAGCGATCCGGAACCGGCGATCAGGTGATCCGACCCTTGCGCATGCCATGGAGGAATCCGGCAATCGATGCGAGCAGGAGCACTGCTGCGGCAAGGAAGGCGAGCGTCGCGGCCTGGCCGGCGCGCTCGCCGAAGATGCTGAAGCCGTAACTCGTCAGGAGGAGGCCTCGGAGTGTCTCGCCCTTGAAGAGCGTGTCCGTCTTGCCGGCCAGTGTCTTTGCCGCTACGTCCAGATCCTTGGAGGCCTGAGCCTCGGGATCAGCGGCGAGCGCCTTCTCGGCCGCGGCGCGGGCTGCCCGTGACTCGCCACTGGTCTGCGAATAGGTCTTTCCGCCGTTGACTGCCTTCACATGGAATCCGATGTACTCATTCGCGTAGCACTCTGCCTGCTTGCCCGAGGTGAGCGGTTTGCCGGCATTCTTCACGAGGCAGGATGCCGACTTCTCCTCGTCGGACAGACCGGCCACCGGCGTGAAGTTGATCTGCTGGGCCGACATCTGATCGCGCACGTAGGACTTGGCGAAGTTCGCCTGGTTGCGGAGGACGAGGCCGAGCACCACGAGGAGCAGTGCCAAGAGCACTCCCACGATGCTGAAGATCAGGTCCAGCTTCTTTCGAGTCATGATTCGTTTCCCCCTGCGGGGGCGCGAGCAGGGCGCTCGGCCGGGCGTCACCACGATGCCGGGCAGCGGGTCGAATCGATCAGTGCCGTGTGGCCCGGTCACCCACGACGAACGTCCCGTCCGTCGTCGTTGCTGAGCAGAATGGAGCCGCAGGCGCGAAGATCGAAACCCGAGGCCCCGTGGTACCCGGGCCTTCGGATGTCAGCCGGCGGCGACGCTGTGGGCGACGACCGGTCGGCGGAGCTTCCAGATGAAGCCGTCGAAGAACACGTGCATACCGCCGACGGTGAGCAGCACGGTGTTGCCGATGTCGGCGTCGACCAGCTTCTGCACCGAGACGAGAGCGATCCCAACCAGGGCTACATAGACGACGACACACCCCGACGCCCGTAGGGGACTTCGCACGACCCGGCCGACGACGCCACCCGGCTGCGCCTGGGGACCGGAGTAGCGACGGCCGAGAGCGCCGTGGACGATCACGAAGTACTCCAGGGCGTGCGAGCCCACGTAGCCGATGAGGCCGACGATCGGATTGACGAGGATCACGGCGAACAGGAGCGCTGTGCCGAAGAGGTAGCGCCGCTTCGGGGTCCAGCCGATCCGCCCTAGTTGTCGCTCGCCGAGCCACCAGCGGGTCGTGGCCCAAACCACGAACATGCCGGCGACGATCACCGCACCGACCGCCCACGGGCGCAGGGTCTGGAGTACCCGCACGCCCTCTTCGTTGGTCGCTCCGAGCTCGACGTTGTCGAGGAGGCGTGTTGTCCGTGGGTCGGCCGCCGCGAACGACAACGCGAACACCAGCCAACTGATCAGCATCGGTCGCTCCCGGGCCGGTCCTGTTTCGCCGGCCTTCCGGGCATAGATCCGCGAGATCCCGTAGCGCTGCATGAGGGTGTGCTCGGCGTTCCACAATCCGGCGATCACCGCCACCAGGGTGAGGCTGAACGAACGAGCCACGATGACCGCGCCGAGCAACACGAACGGGAACACGGTGAACACCCGCCGGGCGACGGCGAACTGCGCGGGGTCGCCGTAGATGAGACCGAGCGTGAGCGGTTGGTGCACCAACGAGGTCAGCAACGTCAGTGCGACGACCACGGCAAGCGCGGCCGGGGTTGAGTACGCCGCGGCGGCGGCCAGGCTGAACGGGACCCACAGAAACGTGATGACGGCGTCCGTGCGGCGATCGTGGATCCAGTGAGCCGGTGCGATCCGGGGCGCTGGCGCAGTGAGGGGAGGAGCGGCTCCCGGCGAGGCAACGACGGACATTGCACACAAACGGTAGCCGCGAGCCGGCGCTCCGGCGCTTGCCACCCCCGGGGTCTGCAACGGACCGCGACCTGGGTCGGGGGCGCGTAGAAGTCCCGGCCGATGTGGTCGCTCCTGTCATCTGCTGAGTAGGCTGATCGCTCGTGTCTGTCGAAGCTCCCCCCGCTGCTGCGCCAGTTGATTCCATCGCCCAGCAGTATCTCGACGCCCTTCGGGCCGAGCTCGGCGACGGTGTGCTCGAGGGAGTCGTCCAACACCACGACGTCGTGGTGCGGGTGTCGCTCTCTTCGTGGATCGCCGCTCTGACGGCGGCCAAACACAAGCTCGGTCTCACCTATTTCTGCTTCCTCTCCGGCCTCGATTGGCTCGACTCGCCGCTCCAGACCACGAGATACGAAAACGTCTGGGGCTCCGTCGAAGACGACGCAGCCGACGATGAGGACGCAGCCCCCTCCGAGCCGGAACCGGTGCTGGCCGATGCCGGCTTCGTCACCGGCCTGGCCGGTGGTGACACCCGATTCCAGGTCTTCGCCCGGGTGTATTCGACCCAGACCCGCCGGGGCATGGTGATCAAGGCCGACCTCGACGAGAACGAACCCACGGTCCCGACCAGCACCGGTGTCTATGCCGGAGCCGACTGGCACGAGCGGGAAACCTGGGAGATGTACGGCTTCTGGTTCGAGGGACACCCCCACCTCGTCCATCTCTACCTTCCGATGGGGTTCGAGGGGTACCCGCTCCGCAAGGATTTTCCTCTTCTGGCGCGAGAAGTGAAACCGTGGCCGGGGCTGACCAACGTCGAGCCCATTGCCGGTGAAGCCGACGAGGAAGCGGCCGAGTGATGCCGGACCGGAGAACTATCGTGCTCGACGCCATGACTGAGCCCGGCCAATCCATCGCCCTGACGGCTGCTGGATCGACGACACCCGATCGCCGAATGCAAGGAGCGGGCGCGTGACCGCAACCATCGAACCGGGAACGGCCGCCGCTGCGTTCAGCGCCAACAGCCCCGAACAGCTGAAGCAGGCCGCCTACATCGCCGCCCAGGCGTCGGACATGCGGGTCAACGTCGAGGTCGCCACCGACGACGGCATGACCGTCAACATCGGCCCCCAGCACCCGGCCACCCACGGCACCCTGCGCCTCATCGCCAAGCTCGACGGCGAACAGGTCATCAACTGCGAGCCCTACATGGGCTATATGCACCGGGGCTACGAGAAGCTCACCGAAGTCCGCACCTATCCCCAAATCACGACCCTCGTCAACCGGATCGACTGGCTGTCGAGCTTCGCCAACGAGGTCCCCTTCATCCTCGCCGCCGAGCAGCTGATGGGCATCGAGGCTCCTCCCCGGGCGCAATGGATCCGTACGTGTCTGTTCGAGATGGCCCGCATCGCCAATGTCGCACTCTTCCTCGGTGACATGGGTGTGCAGCTCGGCGCAATCACCCCCGTGTTCTTCGCCTTCCGCGACCGGGAGCACGTGCTCAACCTCATCGAAGCGGCCACCGGCGGACGCTTCCACCCGAACTACGACCGCATCGGCGGCCTCAAGGAAGACCTTCCGAAGGGATGGATCGCCGAGGCCAAGACCGTCATGAACAAGGTCCGAACCTTCTGCGACGAGCTCGAGCAGCTTCTCATGGGCAACCGGATCTTCCAGGAGCGGTGCCGTGGCGTAGGTGTGATCCCCGTCGACAAGGCGATGGACTTCGGGCTCTCCGGCGCCAACGCCCGTGCGTCGGGAATCGACTGGGACATCCGACGCGACCAGCCGTCGCCGCTGGTGTGGAACAAACTCGACTGGAACGTCATCACCCACCCCGATGGCGATTCGTTCGCCCGCTATTGGGTGCGCCTCCAGGAGACTCGCGAGGCCGCCAAGATGGTCGACCAGATGCTCGACGGTCTGCCGTCGGGACCGATCATGGCGAAGGTCCCCCGGATCATCAAAGTGGCTGCCGGCGAAACCTATGTCGCCACGGAGAACCCCCTCGGCGAGATGGGCTACTACGTCGTGTCGAAGGGTGGTCTCGGACCCTTCCGGGTGAAGATCCGCACGGCCAGTTTCAACAACATTTCGATCGTGCCGTGGATCATGAAGGGCGTGTTCGTGCCGGACATCATCACGATCCTGGCGTCGCTGTATTTCATCCTCGGCGACATCGACCGCTGAGCACCGACGGGACCATGGGAATGCTCGCGATCACGCTCGCCTACTGGCAGCAATCAATCATCAAGCTCATCGCCGTTCTGGTCGTGATTCCGGTCGGTGGACTGCTCCTCGGTTACACGTTCCTGCTGAAGATGATGGCCCACATGCAGTCGCGTCTCGGTCCAATGGAATCCGGTGGGTTCCACGGTTGGTTCCAGAACATCGGCGACGCCATCAAGTTCATTCAAAAAGAAGACATCATCCCTACCAAGGCCGACAAGTGGGTGTTCTCACTTGCGCCCTACGTGGTCGTCATGTCCACCTTCCTCCTCTTCCTGGTCATCCCGGCCGGCCCGGACCTCGTGATCTCCGATCTCCAGGTCGGGGTGTTCTACGCACTGGCGGTGTCGTCCATCGGTGTCCTGGGCGTGCTGATGGCCGGGTGGGCCTCGGCGAACAAGTACTCCCTCATGGGCTCGCTTCGCGCCGCCGGCCAGCTGATCGCCTACGAGCTCCCCATGGTCCTCGCCGTCGTCGGCGTGATCGTCCAGGCCGGCTCGATGAGCTTCACCACGATCGTCGAGAAGCAGCGCCAGTTCGAGATCTTTGGTTTGAACATCGCCGGCATGCCGTTTGTGGCCACCCAGTTCGTCGGGTTCGTGGTGTTCATGATCGCCACGCAGGCCGAGCTCACCCAGGCCCCATTCGACATGCCCGTCGCCGAGTCCGAACTCGTCACCGGCTACATGACGGAATACTCCGGGTTCCGGTTCCTGTCATTCTTCCTCGGCGAGGTCGCGTCGACCTTCGCGTTCGCGGCGATCGCCGCCACTATGTACCTCGGCGGTTGGTACCTCCCGATGCCGGACCGGTGGATCGACAACAACATCGCCAACGTTCTCGGGCCCGGCATTCTTCTCGCCAAGATCATGTTCGTGTCCTTCCTGATCTTCTGGTTCCGGTTCTCCTACCCGAGGTTCCGTGAGGATCAACTGCAGGCGTTGGCCTGGAAGTATCTGATTCCGATCTCGCTGGCGAACATCGTTGCTACTGCCGTCCTGAAGGTGGCGTTCTGAATGGAACCTGTGATTGACATTCCGGCAACCGACAGCAAAGTGGCGGTCTAGGTCATGGCACTCCCGAAATCTGCGGCTCTCGACAAGGGCAAAGAGGTCTTCGATTCGCTGACCGGCGGCCTTCGGGTCACCATGAAGACCTTCCTGAAGGGTGCGGAGACCGTGCAGTACCCGCACGAGCGGGAGAACCCGCCGGTCCGTGCTCGCGGGGTCATCGCCCTCAAGGAGGAGAACTGCACCGTCTGTATGCTGTGTTCGCGCAGCTGCCCGGACTGGTGCATCTACATCGAAGGGCACAAGGACAAGGCTCCGCCTCGTCGCGAGGGCGGTAAGCCCCGTACTGTTCAGGCGCTCGACCGCTTCGACATCGACTACGGCCTGTGCATGTACTGCGGCATCTGCGTCGAGGTCTGCCCCTTCGATGCCCTGTTCTGGAGCCCCGAGTACGAGTACTCCGTCCCGTCCATCGCCGATCTCCTCCACGACAAGACCCGCCTGGGTGAGTGGATGGACACGGTCCCCGCCAAGCCGGCTCTCGAAGTCGGCGCGGAATCGAAGAAGAAGTAGCCTCGCCCGCCGTGCTTGCCCAGAACCTCACCTTCGGGCTCCTTGCCGTCGCCATGGCGCTATCGGCGATCAAGCTCGTCACGACGAAGAACGTGGTGCATGCTGCGCTCTACCTCGTCATCGTGCTGGCCGGCATGGCCGCGCAGTACATCCTCCTCGCCGCCGAGTTCGTGGCCGTCACCCAGGTGCTCGTCTACATCGGGGCGATCATGGTGCTGGTCCTGTTCGGGATCATGCTCACCCGGGCCCCGATCGGCAAGACCCCCGAGCTCGACAACAACCAACGGATTCCCGCGGCCATCGTGTCGCTGTTCCTGTTCGGCTCCCTCGCCACGCTGCTCATCGACGCCTTCGGCGACGACCGCTTCGACCTGACCAACAGCGTCGCGTCCGGAGCGGCCGGCGGGAACATGGTGCGGATGTCCGACTCGATCTTCTCGCAGTACCTGGTGGCGTTCGAGGTCGTGTCGATTTTGCTGCTCGCTGCACTCGTGGGCGCCATCGTCGTGGCGAGGCGGGACTAGCCGTGCTGATCAACCAGTTTCTGATCCTGGCCGCATTTCTCTTCTGCGCCGGCGCCTACGGCGTGATGGTGCGGAAGAACGCGGTCCTCGTGCTCATGTCGATCGAGCTGATGATCAACTCGGTCAACATGAACCTGATCGCGTTCGCGTTGAAGAACGACAACATCATCGGTCACGTGTTCGCGCTCTTCGTCATCGCAGTCGCCGCTGCTGAGGTGGGCGTCGGTCTTGCCATCGTGTTGCTGATCTACCGCAACCGCCGTTCCGTCGATCCCGGCGAAGTCTCGGAGATGAAGGGCTGATGTCGGTGTTCTCTGCGTTCTCGGCGGGTGGAAACTTCGCCTCAGAGTTTGGACTGTCAACCGGCGGGCTCCTGGCCGCCGGCGGCGAATCCGTCGTCGAGCATTCGTCATCAGCGCCGTGGATCCTCGCCCACGCATGGGTGCTTCCTGCGCTGATGGTGGCGGCGTTCGTCGCCACCCTGTTCTTCGGCAAGCGGATGAAGTTCCTCGGCGCCGAGTTCGGCATTGTCAGCTCCGTCGCCACCATGGTTCTCGCCATCGGCGGGGTGATCCAATGGGTTCGACTCGCTCCCGGTGCCCACGGTGAAGAAGGTGCGAAGGAAGAGGCGCTGCGGGCAGTCGGCGCCGGAATGCGTTCGTTCGCTGCCCACTTCGCCGGCGAGGAGCCGATCAAGCTCCGCGACCCGATCGAGCGAAGCGTCTCGTGGTTCCGCAACGGCAGTGTCGACATCGGCCTCGGCATCCACGTCGACGGCTTCACCGTCGCCATGCTCTTCACGGTCGCCTTCATCTCCCTGTGCGTCCATGTCTTCTCGATCGAATATCTGCGTGGCGACAAGCGGTTCACCCACTACTTCGCGGCGCTGAACCTCTTCAGCGGAGCGATGCTCTGGATGGTCCAGACCTCGACCACGCTCGGTCTGCTGTTCGGCTGGGAGCTGATGGGTCTGTGCTCGTTTCTCCTCATCGGCCACTGGTGGGAGGACAAGACCAACTCCGACGCCGCCCTCAAGGCGTTCCTCACCACCCGCGTGGGCGACATCGGCCTACTCATCGGCATCATCATCTTGTTCTTCGCGGCAGGCAACACCTTCGACATGGCCGCCATCAACGAGAAGGCACTCAACGGCGGGATCAACAAGACCACGCTGGTCGTCGCTGCTGTCGCCCTGTTCTTCGGCGTGATGGGCAAGTCGGCGCAGTTCCCGCTCCACACCTGGCTTCCCGACGCCATGGCCGGCCCCACGCCGGCGTCGTCGCTCATCCATGCGGCCACGATGGTGGTCGCCGGCGTGTACCTGTTCGCTCGTCTTTATGGCGTGTTCTGGCAGGGGTTCTCGATCAACGCCGGCGGGATGAACTTCGGTTCGTGGATCGGCGCGATCACGATTGTGTCGGCCGCCGGGCTGGCGTTCGTGCAGACCGACATCAAGAAGGTCCTTGCGTATTCAACGGTGTCGCAGCTCGGCTACATGGTGCTCGGCCTCTCGGTCGGTGCGTGGGTCGGCGCGATCTTCCATCTCGTCACGCATGCCTTCTTCAAGGCACTCCTCTTTCAGGCGAGCGGGTCGATCGCCCACTCCGGATCGCATCACAGCTTCGAGATGGAACGCATGGGCGGACTCCGCAAGTACATGCCGATCACCTATCGCACGTTCTTCGTCGGGTACCTCGCGCTCGCCGGCATTCCGATCTTCTCGGGGTTCTGGTCCAAGGACGAGATACTCAACGCCGCTGACAAGAACGGCTTCACGTTGGCGTTTGTCGCCGGCAGCCTCGGCGCGTTCATGACCGGCTGCTACATGACCCGGGTGATGGCCAAGACCTTCTGGGGCGAGAACCGACTGCATCTGTTCCACGATGGTCACGATGCCCATGGCGCACACGCCGCGGCTGACGATCACGGAGCGGCCGCCCATGACACGCATGCGCACGACGCCTACGATGCCCACGCGGCTGCAGTGGCCCACGATGATCACGGCGATGCGCACGATTCCCATGCCGGGCCGCACGAATCGCCGCCGCTCATCACCGGCCCGCTGGTCGCCCTCGCCGTCATGGCGACCTTCGTCGGGTTCGCGAACTGGCCGTTCAAGGACTTCTTGTTCCTGAAGAAGTTCTGGTTCGAGAAGAACATCGCCAACATCACCTTCGAGGAGACGATCGCCGCCGCCGGCAAGGTCCACCCGTTCGACTGGGGCGTGGCGATTCCGTCGATCATCCTGGCGGTGGGTGGCATCGCCGTCGGCTACTGGTACAACGTCGTCAAACAGGGCGATCTCGGGCTGGTGCGCCGAGGTGGCGTGTTCGGCCTCGGCCACAAGGTGCTCAAGAACAAGTACTACCTCGATGCCCTCTGGACCGATCTGATCATCGGATCCATCAAGGGCCCGATCGCGAAGATGGCGTACTGGTTCAACCAGAACGTGATCGACGCCGTCATCGACACCGCCGGCCGCTCCGCAGCGGCCACCGGACGCGGCGTGTACCGCTACATCGATCAGGGTCTCGTCGACGGCATCGTCAACGGTGCCGGGATCAGCGCTTCGACCGGTGGCGGCGTTCTACGCAAACTGCAAAACGGCAAGGTACAGGCCTACGCCGCAACGTTCCTCGCGGCGACCGGCCTCATCGCCTTCGGCCTCGTTCTGTTCCTCTAGGAGAACCATGTTGGACTTTCTGAACGGTTGGGGGCTCACCCTCATCATCTTCCTGCCGGCGCTGACGGCGTTGGTCGTGATGGTGACGCCGAACAAGGACGAGGAGAACGTCAAGATCGTCGGGCTGATTGGCGCGGTCGCCACGTTGGTCGTGAGCATCGTCACGATCTCGTACTTCAACTTCGATCGGGCCGGTCAGGCGCAGTTCATCGTGAACCGTTCGTGGATCGACACGATCAACTCGAACTACCACGTGAGCCTCAACGGTCTTGGCCTGCCGATGCTGCTTCTGTCGAACGTCGTGATCGTGCTCTGCATCATCTACTCGTGGAACCACTGGCCGGAGCCGCATAATCCCAAGGCCGTGCTCGCCCTGATGCTGATCCTCGAGACCGGCATGAACGGCGTGTTCGTCGCCCAGGATCTGATCCTGTTCTTCGTGTTCTTCGAACTCACGCTGCTCCCGATGTACTTCCTCATCGGGGTCTGGGGTGGACCGAATCGCCAATACGCTTCGATCAAGTTCTTCCTCTACACGATGTTCGGTTCGGCGTTCATGCTCCTTGGCTTCCTGGCGCTGTACTTCAAGGCCGGTCGCACGTTCGACATCGACCAACTGATCGCCAACGTGCAGACCGCCGGCATCTCGTCGGGCACGCAGTCGCTGATCTTCGGTGGCATCTTCCTCGGCTTCGCCGTGAAGGTGCCGATGTTCCCGTTCCACACCTGGCTGCCCGACGCCCACACCGAAGCCCCCACCGTCGGCTCGGTGATCCTTGCCGCCGTCCTCCTGAAGCTCGGCACGTTCGGGTTCATCAAGATCGCCATCCCGATCCTTCCCGATGCGGCGAAGGACTGGGCCCCGTTCATCGGTGTGCTCGCGGCGATCGGCATCATCTACGGTGCCCTCGGCTGTCTCGCGCAGACCGACATGAAGCGGCTCATCGCCTTCTCCTCGGTCGCCCACATGGGCTACGTGATGCTCGGCATTTCAACCCTGACGAGCTACGGGATCAACGCCGCGCTCTTCGGTATGGTCGCCCACGGCCTCATCACCGGCATGTTGTTCTTCGTCGCCGGATCCGTCAAGGAGCGCTTTCACACCTTGGAGATCGCCCGCCTCGGCGGTTTGCTCGAGACCATGCCGAAGCTTGGCTGGGTGTTCGGTTTCGCGACGATGGCGTCGCTCGGGCTTCCCGGTCTCGCCGGTTTCTGGGGCGAGTTCCCGGCGATCCTGTCGGCGTACAACCCCGCTGAAGGCCTCAACGTCGCCTTGTTCCGTGGCCTCATGATCGTCGCCGCGGTTGGCACGGTGTTCGCCGCCGGCTACCTGCTGTGGCTCTATCAGCGCACCGCGTTCGGGACCCAGAAGGACGAGTGGAAGGATCACCACTTCCACGACGTGCTTCCGAGCGAATGGCTCGCCTGGGCGCCGTTCCTCGCCGGCATCGTCGTGTTCGGTGTCTGGCCGCGGCTCATGTATTCGGTGACTGATCCCGCGGTGCAGGTCATCACCAAGGTCTTCGGGGGCTGAGGGCCGATGTCCGCGATCGCCCACTCACTTCGCGACGCCACCGGAGGCTGATCAGCGTCATGCTCGCCTCCGTTCTCGCTGCTGCCGAGTGGACTCGGCCGTACCTCGACTACCATGCGTTCGCGCCGGAGATCGTTCTCACGCTCGTCGCCGTGAGCATCCTGATCGCCGACCTCTTCATCGACGAAACGCGCAAGTACCTGATCACGACCTGGGCCGGTGTCGGGGTGGCGCTCGCTGCGATCCCGCTGCTCACTCTGGCGGCATCTGACGACACCGCCCGGGTGATGTTCGGCGGCGGCTACGTCGTCGATCGCTATGCCCTGCTGCTCAAGGGTCTCTTCCTGGTGAGCGGCTACCTCGTGCTGCTGATGTCGTCGAACTACCTCGCCGAAGGCGACTTCTACGAGGGCGAGTATTCGTTCCTGCTCGTCTGCTCGATGCTCGGCATGATCGTCATGGCTTCGGCGCGCGACCTCATCACGATCTTCGTCGCCGTGGAGACCATCGCCATTCCTTCGTACCTGCTCGCCGGTTGGCGCAAGCGGGAGTCGAAGAGCAACGAAGCGATGCTCAAGTACTACCTGCTCGGCGTCGTCGCATCGGCCGTGATGCTCTACGGCATGTCGTTCATCTATGGCATCACCGGCGCCACGCAGCTTTCCGTGATCGCCGATTCCGTCACCGGCGAAGGCGTCACCCCGCTGTTGATCGTCGGCATCTTCCTGACCCTCGTCGGGTTCGCCTTCAAGATCTCGGCGGTGCCGTTCCATCAGTGGGCGCCCGACACGTACGAGGGCGCTCCCACCCCAATCACCGCCTTCCTATCCGTCGCGTCGAAGACCGCGGGGTTCGTGGCGATCACCCAGATCGTGTTCGCCGGGTTCCTCGGCCGGTCCGACGTGTGGCGCCCGATCTTCTGGGTGCTTGCTGCTCTCACCATGACCGTCGGCAACCTCACGGCTCTCCGTCAGACCAACATCGTTCGTATGCTCGCGTACAGTTCGATCGCCCAGGCCGGGTTCATCATGGCGCCGCTCGCGGTCGCCGGGATCAACGGCTCGGCGACGAAGAGCGCGTTCGACGCGATCGTGCTCTACCTCGTGGTCTATGCCTTCATGAACCTCGGCGCCTTCGCCGTGGTCATCACTGTCTCCCGCAAGACCAAGAGCGGTGAGATATCCAGCTTCGGTGGGCTCTTCGAGTACGCGCCGGGGCTGGCGATCGTCATGACGCTGATCATGGCGTCGCTCGCCGGCATCCCTCCGCTCGGCGGGTTCTGGGCGAAGTTCTTCGTGTTCAAATCGATCATCGACGCCGGCACCACGTGGCCGGTGATCCTCGGCGTGATCGCGTCCGTCAACTCGGTCATTGCGTTCTTCTATTACGCATCGATCCTCCGCGAGATGTGGATGCGTCCAGTCCCCCTCGACGACCGTACGCCGGTGAAGCTCCCTGCTGCGCTCACCACGGCCCTGGCGATCTGCACGATCGGCATCGTCGCCATCGGCGTCTATCCCGGCATGCTCACGAAGCTCGTCGACGTGTCGAGCACCTTCGGCGCACTGATCAAGTAGCCGAGCCCTTCCGGGCCAATGGAACAGCTCCGCTCGCGTATACGGCGGGAGGGACCCGTTCCGTTCTCCGTCTTCATGGCGGAGGCGCTCTATGGAACCGAGGGGTTCTACACGAGCGGAGGTGGTGCCGGACGGCGGCGAGACTTCATCACGAGCCCGGAGGTCGGTCCGCTGTACGGTGCGGTTCTCGCTCGGGCCCTCGATACGTGGTGGAACGGACTGGGTCGCCCGAGCCCGTTCCTCGTAGCGGAATGCGGCGCCGGGCCGGGCACGCTGTGCCGCGATGTCCTCCGGGCTGCACCGGAGTGTGCGGCGGAGCTCCGCTACCTCCTCGTCGACGTCGCCGAACCGATGCGCATGTTGCACGGCACGCACCGGCTTCCGCTCGTCGCGCCGTCCGAGCTGTTCGGTCAGATCGACACCACCGAAGAGGGCGATCGTGTCGTCAGGCCGGCGCAGGGACCGCTCGTGGCGTCGCTTGCGTCGCTGCCCGACGCCGCGTTGCATGTCGTGCTGGCGAACGAGCTCCTCGACAACCTGCCATTCGACGTGGCCCGGCGGGCAGCAGATCGCTGGGAGGAGGTCCGTGTCGGTGTCGACGCCGAGGGAACGTTCCGTCCGCTGCGTGTTGAGCTCGATCCTGATCGGGACGCGTTGCTGTGCCGTTTGGCCCCCTCGGCCTCATCGGGGGACACTCTGCCGTTGCCCCATGCCGCCATCTCGTGGGTCGGGGCCGCGCACGCATCGATCGCGGCGCAAGGCGGACGCATCGTGGCAATCGACTACGGCGCCACCATGGCAGGGCTCGCCACCCGTGACGGCGGGTGGCTTCGGACCTACCGCGGGCACGGGCGAGGGGTCGACCCCCTCTCCGCCGCCGGGACGTGCGACATAACCGCGGACGTCGCCGTCGACTTCATCGGCCTTGAACACGCGCCGGGCTCGGTGACCACCCAACGGCAGTTTCTCGAAGAGCACGGGATCGGTGACCTCGTCGCCGACGCCGGTCGTACCTGGCACGAACGAGCGGGCATCGGTGACCTTCCTGCCCTCGCCGCCCGAAGCCGGATGGGCGAGGCCGAGGCACTTCTCGACCCTTCCGGCCTCGGCGCCTTCGTCGTCATGCAGTGGATCAACCCGTCGCGCTGAGGCCGCCCGCCGCGCCTGCCGACGATGAACCCCGCCGCAGATCGGCCGCCTCCTGCCGCAGATCGAGCCTGCCTTGCCGCAGATCATCCACATTCCGTCAGAAATCGTCTGAAAAGCACCGATGTGCGGCACAGTGAGGCCGAGGTGCGGCGGGACGGACCGGCGGGCCAGATCAGACCGGACAGATCAGAACGGCCAGAGGTGGCTTCGTGAGCAGGCAGTGGATCAACCCGTCGTACAGGCGGCGAAGAGTTGGCGTTTGAACGCCTCGCTGTCGGCGGTCCACACGACGGTCATCTTCGGCCGATCCGAGTCGGCGACGCACACGGACGCACCGCGGTCGTCCTCACCGTCGAGCGTGACGTGGATCGACTCTTCCGTGGTTCGCGTGGCGATGGTCGGGTCGATGGCAATCGCCGCAGTGATCGGGTCGGGGAGGTCGTACCCCGGAAGGCCGCTGTTGAGGCAGTACTCGTTCACGATCCGGTTGATCTCATGGACGAACTCTCCGAGCAGGCCGAGCGTTCTGAGGTGGGCCTGATCGTCCGGGGTCATCACGGCGAACTGTCGGGAGATGTTCCAGCCCACCATGGTCTTGCGTCCCGGTGCCGCGAACACGATGTCGGCCGCCTCCGGGTCACACCACACGTTGAACTCGCCGTGGGCGTTGACGTTGCCGACGAGATCAGGGGCTCCGGCCATCATCACGGTGTGTTCGTAGCGGCTGAGGAGATCGGGATCGCGTGCGAGCGCGGCAGCGATGTTGGTGAGCGGGCCCAGGGTCACGAGGGTCAGTGGCTCGCCGACGCGCCCGGGGAGGGAAACGAGTTCGTCGATGGCGCGGCCCGATGCTGGACCCGTCGTCGCTCCAGGCAGATCGATGTCGCCCATGCCGTCTTCTCCGTGCACGAACTGCGCCGTTTCCAGTGGCCGGTGGAGAGGGGCGTCCAGACCTACGTGGACGGGGGCGGCCGGGCGGCCCGCAGCGACACAGCGCTCCACCGTGAGGAGGGCGTTGTTCACGGCCATGGGCAGCGGCACGTTGCCGGCCACGACCGTGATCGCGTCGACCGTCACATCGGGGTGCATGAGCGCCATGACGAGCGCCACCGCGTCGTCCGAGGCGGTGTCGGTGTCGATGACCAATCGAATGCCCATGGGGGTCGAACGTAGTCGGGCCCATCCCCGGAGGACCAAGCGCTCATTGCCTTCGAGAACAGGCGGGTCGTGCACTTGGAGCGAAATGGGTAGCGTCAGACCCTATGAGCGAGCCGACCCTTGACGCACTACTCATCGAGAACCGGACGTTTCCCCCGCCGGCGGCGTTTGCCGCAAACTCGCTGCTGAACGACCGTCGCCTCCACGATGAGGCAGACGCGGACTGGGAGTCGTTCTGGGCGCGCCAGGCACGAGAGCTCGTCACGTGGACGAAGCCGTTCACGGAGGTCCTCGATTGGCAGCTTCCGTTCGCCAAGTGGTTCGAAGACGGAGAGCTGAACATCAGCGTGAACTGCCTCGATCGTCATGTCGCCAACGGCCTCGGTGATCGCATCGCCTATTACTTCGAGGGCGAACCCGGCGACACGCGAACGATCACCTACGCCGACCTTCTCGACGAGGTGCAGCGCTTCTCCGCCGCGCTCCGCGCCCGGGGGGTCAAGCGCGGCGACCGGGTTGCCATCTACATGCCGATGATCCCAGAGGCCGCAGTCGCGATGCTCGCCTGCACTCGAATCGGCGCAGCGCATTCGGTCGTGTTCGGAGGATTCTCGTCGGACTCGCTCCGCGACCGCATCAACGACGCCGAAGCGACCGCCGTGATCACCGCCGACGCCGGCAATCGGCGTGGTTCGGCGAGCGCGTTGAAGGTTCATGTCGACGCCGCTCTCGTCGACTGTCCATCGGTCCACTCCGTGGTCGTGGTGAACCGCTGCAACACCGAGGTCACCATGACCGAAGGACGCGACGTCTGGTACCACGACGTGATGGGGGCCCAGCCCGTCGGCACCACGTTCGAGCCGGAGAGCATGCGCGCCGAGGATCTGTTGTTCATCCTCTACACGTCCGGCACCACAGCCAAGCCCAAGGGCATCATGCACACGACCGGTGGCTACCTCACGCAGGTCGCGTTCACCCACAAATACGTCTTCGACCTGCACGCCGAGACGGACGTCTACTGGTGCTCGGCCGATGTCGGCTGGGTCACCGGCCACAGCTACGTCGTCTACGGGCCGCTCGCCAACGCGGCGACCAGCGTCATGTTCGAGGGCACTCCCGACACACCGGCCAAGGACCGCTGGTGGTCACTCATCGAGAAGTACGGCGTCACGATCTTCTACACGGCGCCGACAGCGATCCGGGCCTGCATGAAGTGGGGTGTGGAGGAACCCCGCAAGCACGACCTGTCGTCCCTGCGACTCCTTGGATCCGTCGGTGAGCCCATCAACCCGGAAGCATGGATGTGGTATCAGGAGCACATCGGCGGCGGACGTTGCCCCATCGTCGACACCTGGTGGCAGACCGAGACCGGCGGCATCATGATCTCTCCGCTGCCCGGCGTCACCACGACGAAACCGGGCAGTGCCACGTTCGCGCTTCCTGGCATCGGTGCGGAGGTCGTCGACGAAGCCGGCACCCCAGTGAGCGTCGGTGGCGGGTATCTCACGCTGAGTCATCCGTGGCCGTCAATGCTCCGGGGCATCTACGGCGACCCAGAGCGCTACGCGAAGACGTACTGGTCCACCTACGCGGGCAGGTACTTCGCGGGCGATGGCGCCAAGCTCGACGACGACGGGTACCTGTGGCTCTTGGGCCGTGTCGATGACGTGATGAACGTCAGCGGCCACCGCATTTCGACCACCGAAGTGGAATCGGCCCTCGTCGACCACCCGTCGGTGGCCGAGGCCGCGGTGGTCGGCGCAAATGACGAGCTCACGGGGCAAGCCGTGATCGCCTACGTGACGCTCAAGGGCGGCAACGCGCCCAGCCCCCAACATGGCGAGATGCTCCGCAAGCACGTTTCCGAGAAGATCGGCCCGATCGCCCGGCCGAAGCAGATCGTCTTCACCGACGACCTTCCGAAGACCCGATCGGGCAAGATCATGCGTCGCCTGTTGCGTGACATGGCAGAAGGCCGCCAACTCGGCGACACGACCACGCTCTCGGACCCGAACGTGATGGCCCTGATCAAGGAGCGCGCCGCGTCCTCCAGTGAGGACTGAGTCACACTTCGGAGCGGAATCACGGCGAGGGCTGATCGGTCGACGAGACTGGGGAGGTGGCCGCACACACTGTTGACGAATCCGAGCTCGATGAAGCCCTGAAGGCGCTCTCGTCGGAGGTTCTGCGCGGGGAACCCGTGCCCCCGGACCTGGCCGCGCTGTGGCGAGCCCAGTACGCGGACGACGTCGATCTGCTCGACGCGTACGAGATGGTTCTGCTCGAGGGCGACGACACCGCCGACCTCTTCTCCGACTTCACGATCGAGAACGGCGTGGAGCCAGCAATCGCACGCGCCTTCGAGCGGATGACGACCCAAGTTCGTTGGGTTGCCGAAGTCTTCGGCGGCGAGCTGCTCGGCTACTGGGTCGGTGACCGTGGCGAACGGCGCGTCGCCGATGCTCCTGTGATCAGGTGCGACGTGGAAGGGCAGTTCGAACTTGCCGGACGGACGCTCGCCGAGGCCCTCCTCGAAGGCACGGACCCCGAGGACCCCGAGGACGTCGACGACGTTGTGAAGGAGTTTCGTCGACTTGACATTCCTTGTCCGGTCGACAATCACGACGATATTTACGCGCGCATATCGTCCTATGAGGAGCCGAACAGTGTCGTGCTCGGCTACGTGGTGGAGGAGCGCATGCGGGAGCAGGCGTGAGCGGACTGCGATACGAACCGGAGAACTGGTGGTGGCGATCCGGAAAGCTTGCGCCCAACCGGTGCGTCATCTTCGACGTGGACGGAGTCCTGGCCGATGCCACCCATCGGCAGTATCTCGTCACCGGCAGCCGCAGGAACTGGAACCTGTTCTTTGACGAGTGCGGCAAGGATTCGCTGATCGAGCCGGTTGCGACCATGGGGCGGATGCTGGACCCGGACCTGACCGTCATTCTCCTGACGGCTCGTCCGTCCAGCGTTGCCGACATCACGCTCGCGTGGCTCGACCGCCACGATGTGCGGTGGGATCTCCTGGTGATGCGGGACTACGGCGATTACCAACTCGCGCGTGACTTCAAGGATTACGCGCTCCACGAGCTACGTACCTTCGGTTTCGAGCCCGAGCTCGCCATCGAGGACGATGAGCGCAACGTGGCAATGTTCGAACGGCGCGGCGTGCCGTGCCTCTACCACCACAGCGGCTACCACTGACGGTGGAATTGCCGACCGGCCGACGAGGCGCTTCTGGGAAGCTGGCTCGATGCCTCGTCCTCGGCCTGATCACCCGGGGGCGCCGGGCGTACGCTGAAGCGTGTGCTCGAGATCACCCGCTTTCGTCTTGCTGTTGGTGCCGACGCGCAGTCGTTCGGCGTCGCCGACGACGCGCTGCAGCAGCGCTGGTACTACCAGCACCCCGGCTGCCGTCGCCGGACCACGGCGAGCAGTGACGACGGGCACTGGGTGTCGTTGGTCTGGTGGACGGACGGCTCGCCAGTGCCGACTGCCACCGATCACCCGTTGCTGACGGCCGGGTATACCGACGACCTGGTCGACCCAGAATCGCTCCGGATCGAGACGTACTCCGGCTGAGGGGCGCTCTCCTTCTCGGGAAAGCGGCAGGCGGACCCCTGCGGGTCCGCCTGTGTGGTGGAAGTTCTCGGAGTGGGCCGGGAAGGATTTGAACCTTCGAAGATCGCTCAGCAGATTTACAGTCTGCCCCCGTTGGCCGCTTGGGTACCGACCCGAGATTGCAGCGGTGAACGTTAGCCTCTGGTCATGCCCAGTTTTGACGTGGTTTCGGAGATCGACGAACAGGAAGTCAAGAACGCCGTGGACCAGGCCGTGCGCGAGGTCACCACCCGGTTCGACTTCAAGGACACCCAATCGAGCATCGAGCTCGCGGAATCGAAGGTGACCCTCGCGTCCATCAGCGAGGATCGGCTTCGGGCGCTGCTCCAGGTGCTCGAGGAGAAGTTCGTGAAGCGGGGCGTGTCGCTCAAGACGCTCGATCGGGGCAAGGTCGAGGAGGCCACGAAGGGGACAGCGCGTCAGGTCATCACACTGAAGGCAGGCATCGGTACCGACAAGGCCAAGGAGATCAACCGCGCCCTGAAGGAATCTGGCCTCAAGGTGCAGAGCCAGACGCAGGGTGACTCCGTGCGCGTCACCGGGAAGAAGCGCGACGACCTCCAGGGTGCGATCGCGTTCTTGAAGGACAAGGACTTCGACATCCCCCTCCAGTTCAACAACTTCCGTGACTGACCGACCCCGGCGGTGCGCGCAATGACCGGCTCCTAACATCACCGCCATGCCTGCTGTCAGAACGCGTCGGGTCTCGCCGCACGACGCTGCCGCGCTGATGGCGATCTACAACGCCGAAGTTGTCGAATCCACCGTCACTATGGACATCGTTCCGCGGACCCTCGCCGATCAGCTCCACTGGATTGATGACCATCGCGGCATCCATGGCGCTGTGGTCGCGTGTGATGACGACCCGGCCAGCGGTAACGAACGCGTGCTCGGGTTCGCGTCCATCTCGCCTTGGCGCAGTCGTGCCGCCTACTCCACGAGCGTCGAGAACTCCGTCTACGTCGATCGCGACCATCAAGGCCGGGGGATCGGCCGAATCCTGCTCGACGACGTGTTGCGCGTCGCCGTCGATTCGGGTTTTCACACCTGCTTCGCCCGCATCATGAGTGGACACGAGGCATCGATCCGCCTTCACGCGTCACGTGGCTTCGAGCTCACCGGCGTGGAACGTGAGGTCGCCCGCAAGTTCGGCCGCTGGATCGACGTCACCGTCATGCAAAAGATGCTCTGACCCGGTCCCCGTGGTGGCTCGTTTGACGATGACCGCTCCGGGGTCCTGTCACCGACCAGTCATTTCGCCGACACCTGCTCCGATGCCTGCCACAACTGATTCGTTGACCGGGTGAACAACAAAGGAGTGGAGGGGTGGCGACGATGGGGCCCCGCCCGAGGAACGGAGACCCGGTTCGACGGAGGAGAACAGCGGGCGAGTACCGCAGCGGAGGGGGAGGATCGGTGACAGGACCCCGGGAACGGTCATGGAGCGACCGACCTGAGCAGGACGACTCTCATCGCTGCAAGACCTGCGCGCCCGGCTGCTACCGTTGTCGCCGCGCCCTCTTAGCTCAGTCGGTAGAGCATTTCCATGGTAAGGAAAAGGTCGTCGGTTCGATTCCGACAGAGGGCTCCAGATGTCCGTCCTGCCCGCTTCGTCGTGGCGGTCGACCCCGGCACCGGCCGGAAGAACCACCAAGTGGCCATCCGCACTCGGTTGCGCTCGGTGCCGGTTGGTCCGGGGCGAATTGGTGTCCGGCAGTGTCCCGTAGGCGCTAAAGTGACCGGGCCCTTGTGCCCTGCGCCCGCGTCGGAGCCCATCGGGGCGGCGTAGCTCAGGTGGTTAGAGCACACGGCTCATAATCGTGTTGTCGTCGGTTCGAGTCCGACCGCCGCTACTCCCACCTTCGTACCCACCCACATCACCAAGGAAGTATCCAAAATGGCAAAAGCCAAATTTGAGCGGAACAAGCCGCATCTCAACATTGGTACGATGGGTCATATTGACCATGGGAAGACGACGTTGACGGCGGCGATTACGAAGACGTTGCATGATCATAATCCGTCGACGGCGTTTACGCCGTTTGATCAG
>JANOJN010000293.1:0-17251 GCA_031418775.1 Acidimicrobiia bacterium | reverse complement strand
GGGGTGAGGACGATGCCCCGGGGATAGTCCTCGAACAGCCAGCGCGCGAAGTTCCGCCGGGTCCAGTCCGTCGATCCGGAAATGGCGACAGCGCCGTCGGCGATCAGGCGAACGCGCATCATCCGTTCGAGGGTCGACGCCATGCGATGGTCGGGCCCGAGGTGATGGAGCACTTCGCGTCGATAATCATCGGCTGCCTCGGTGAAGCCACCGTTGCGGAGAAGTCCATCAGCTGCCATCGAACCCGTTTGCAACGCCTGTCCGATTCCTTCACCGGTGAGCACGTCGCACGCCCGAGCGGCATCGCCGACGAAGAGGACCCGTCCGTCCGTGAGGGCGGCATGGTTCGGCGCGCAGGGGATCGGCCATGCCCGCGGTGTTCCCTCGAAGACCGGGTTCGGGCCGAGTACCGGTTGCAGGTAGTCGCGGGTGAGGAGGGTCTCCCACAGGCCCTTCATCTCCTTGGACTTCACGTCGCCACGACGTTCGATACCGAAGCCGAGATTGACCCGTCCGTCGGCCAACGGGAAGCACCACAGGTATCCCGGGATGATGTCTCGGTCGAACCAGACACACAGATCTCGCGAGGCGGTCGTGTGGACGTTCGACACGTACTGCCGGTAGCCGTGCCACTCGCCGAGATACGGCGTTGTGTTGTCCGCGGGCGATCCGACGTTGAGCAGCTTCCGCGTCGGCGACCACATGCCGTCGGCGGCGATCACGTGCTGGGCGAGAACCTCGATCGGCCCGTCTGGTGTTTCGAACACGAGACGGACGGCATCGTGATGTTGGCGTGCTTCGGTGAGAGCGTGTCCTTCGTGCACCACCGCGTCTGCTTTGCGGGCCAACTCGACCAGGGCGGCATCGAGTTCCACCCGAGTGGCGACAGCGGCGAACCGTCCAAGGCCACGGGGGAGGGGGAACGTCTTTCGCCGTCCGCTCGGCGGAGTGATCTGGACGTCGTCGACCCATGTCCAACTGGGGATCGTGCCGGGGTCGAGGCCCAACGCATCGAGACGGCGGAGCGCACCGGCGGTGAGGCCGTCGCCGCAGCACTTGTCGCGGGGGAACGTCGCCTTGTCGAACACCCTGACCTCGCGACCGGCACGGGCCAGGGCGATCGCCGCAGCGGCACCGGCGGGGCCGGCGCCTACGACAGCGATTTCGGTTCGAACTGTCGGCGACACGTGTATCGACGGTAGTGGACGTCGCCGAGAAGCCGTCAGCCGGTCGGGGCATCTTTCCTGTGTCGTCGGCCACCACCGCTCGCGTGGCCGCTTCTCTGTCGGGTGCCGCGAGAGGATCAAGGGGTGAGGATTCGGTGATGGGGAGTTCGGAGCGGCACGTCCACACAACCTCCGGTGTCCCTGATCACCTCGGGCGGCAGGCAGGAACGGTCGCGCTGGCCTTGGGTGCGCTCGGGATCGTCTACGGCGATCTCGGCACGAGCCCGCTGTATTCGATCCGAGAAGCCTTCGAAAACCGCCATCACCGTCTCGTGGTCGAGCAGGTCAACGTGCTCGGCGAGATTTCGATCGTCGTGTGGACGCTGTTCATCATCATCGCCGTCAAATACGTCGTACTCGTCATGCGAGCCGACAACCACGGTGAGGGCGGAATTCTCGCCCTCACCGCGCTCGTCACAGCAGGAAAGGACTCGGCTGACAATCGCCGTCGGTCGGGTCGCCCCCTCGTGATCCTCGGATTGTTCGGAACGGGATTGCTCTTCGGCGACGGAATGATCACGCCGGCGATCAGTGTGATGTCCGCCGTTGAAGGCGCCGAGTTGGTCCGACCCGGCCTCCAGAGCGCCGTCGTTCCGATTTCTCTCGCGATCCTCGTGGGTCTGTTCGCCATTCAGCGCTTCGGCACCGGCAAGGTCGGACGAGTCTTCGGTCCGGTCATGCTGATGTGGTTCGGGGTGATGGCCGTACTAGGTGTGCGGAGCATTCAGCAGACGCCGGAGGTGCTCAACGCGATCAACCCGATTCATGCTGTTCGCTACTTCACCACCAACACCACCAAAGGGTTCCTTTCGATGGGCTCGCTGTTCCTGGTGGTCACCGGTGGCGAAGCGCTCTACGCCGACATGGGCCATTTCGGACGCAAAGCGATCACTCTCGGTTGGTTCGGTCTCGTCATGCCGTCGCTTCTCCTGACCTACCTGGGCATCGGCGGACTCCTTCTCCGTGACCCGACGGCGATCGAAAGCCCTTTCTTCCTCCTGGCCCCTGATTCGCTTCGACTGCCCATGGTCCTACTCGCCACGGTGGCGACGATCATTGCTTCCCAAGCGCTGATTTCCGGCGTGTTCTCCATCACCTATCAGGCCATCCAACTGGGCTACGCGCCGCGGACGAGGGTCATTTACACGTCATCGACGTCACACGGCCAGATCTATCTGCCGTTCGTGAACTGGTCGCTGATGGTCGCGTGCCTCGGACTCGTGATGGCGTTCGGATCATCGGCTGCCATGGCCGCCGCCTTCGGGCTTTCCGTCACCGGCACGATGTTCATCACCACGATCCTGTTCGCGGCGTACGCCCAGATGCACTGGGGTTGGTCCCGTGTTGCGGTCTGGTCGGTTGCCGGCTTCATCTTGTTCATCGAAGGGGCCTTCCTCCTCGCCAACATGTTCAAGATTCCCGAAGGTGGTTGGTTTCCGCTCGTGGTCGGGGTCGTCATCTTCACGTTCCTGACCACGTGGAAGACCGGACGCTCGCTGGTAAACGCTCGGCTACGCGTCAGCCGCACGACGCTCGACCGCCTGGCCGCGAACATCTGTGAGCAGCCCGAGTCGGCGCTTCGGCGCGTCAACGGTACCGGTGTCTACTTCTTCTCTCAACGGAGTCTGGTGCCGACGAGCATGATCGCCAACATGCGGGCCAATGGCTTGCTGCACGCTTCCGTCTACGTGGTGACGGTGGAAACCGACGATCGGCCGAAGGTGCTCCCGGCCCGGCGGGTCGAGGCGGTGAAGCACTCCGGCGGGATCACCGAAGTCGTGCTGCACTACGGATTCATGGAACGGACTCCGGTCGCCCGTGACCTCGAACTTCACCTCTCGATCGATCCTATGAGCACGTACTACTTCCTCGGGCGAGAGACGGTGCAGTCCTCCGACCGTCACGGTATGGCTCCGTGGCGTGAGCATCTGTTCGCGCTCATGAACCGCAACGCCGCCGATGTCGGCGTGTACTTCGAACTGCCACCCGACCGAACGATCGAAATCGGCTCACGGGTGGACATCTAGTCGGGGAGCCAGGGCGGTCGGTGGCCCGCAGGATGGGAGGGGTGTCGATCGCGGGGTGGTTTCGTTGACCGGTCGCTTCTTTCGGCGGACGGGTGCTCAACCTGAGCGGAATGGGCGCCGAAGAACTACCTGTGGTGAGTGCTCAGCGTCGGAATACGCCTGCGAAGGCGCGCCCGAACCGTCCCACGCTGTCTTACGTCACCGAGCGGATCCGGTTCGCCGAGGACGAGGTCGGTGGTCGTACCAAGACGACGTTCACCCTCATCATCCCGATGTTCCGGGAAGCCGACCGCATCACCCGGTCGATCATGGCCTTGCACGAGGCCGGCCTCGATGGCTACGAACTGCTGCTCGTCGATGACGGATCGAACGATGAAACCGTGAATGTCGCAACTGCCTGCCTCGCGGAGCTCGGACTGCGGCATTCGTCGGTGCTCGCCCTGCACTCGAATCTGGGCAAGGGCGGCGCGGTGCGAGCGGGGGTTCTCAACGCAACGACTCCCTACGTAGGCTTCGTGGACGCCGACCTGTCGCTCGACCCCCTCGAGATCCGCCGAGCGCTGAACCGACTCCACCTCACCCGCGGCGACATCGTCGTCGGCGAGCGCGTCGTCGACCCGGCGACACAGCCCCGTCTGCGGCGCTTCGCCTCGCTGGTCTTCCGCCGTCTGACCGAATTCGTCGCCCCCACAGGCGTCAGGGATCCGCAGTGTGCGTTGAAGGTGTTCCGTCGCGATGTGGCGATGTCGCTCTTCGAGGCCCTCGAGACCGACGGCTACTCCTTCGATGTCGAGGTGCTCCTGCGGGCTCGGGCGGCGGGATACTCCATCGACGAAATGGCCGTCCGCTGGACCCACCAGCCGGGATCGAAGGTGCGCCCGGTGCGTGACTCGCTGCGGATGATGGTCGAGGTGCGTCGGATCGGACGCAGCGTTCGTCCACTCCGCTGACGCTCGTCAGGGACGTGTGGTGCCAGCAACCGACCGACGCGGACAGCGATTCCGCTAAGGAAGCTTCACGAGGAGCACCGCCTGGCGATCCTCATACGCCACACGCCACGCAGTCGTACGTACACGTAGCTTGGTGACGAGGGGTGCGTCGGGCCGTCCGAGGACAGAACGCACGTCGGCGTTCTCGATGTCCTTCTCCCAGCCGGCCCTCGTGTTCCAGGTGGCGACGTAGCGATCGACGAAGGCATCGCCGTACATGTCTGGCCGGCCATCGATGCCGACGGGCTGCTTGAGCGACCAGAGGAGGTACCCGCCCCAGTCGTACTGGTTGTACAGGTTGGTCGTCGGGTTCGCCCGCAGGTATCGCGACGCCGCGGCCGGGAACTCGTTCGCCTGTGCGTTGGCCGTCGCCTGTGGCGAGAGGTTCAACAGCCCCAGCGCGCCGATGCCGACGGCACTGATCAGTGCAGCCATCGGGAGAACGGCCGAAACGGCGCCGGGTGATGAAGATGGTGAACGACCGTTGGCCACGTTCTTGGCCCGAACCGCGCTTGACGCGCCGGTGAGTGAGAGCGCGAGGAACGGCGCGGCGAAGAAGGAGAACTGGGTGATGTTGCGGACGGACTGGGCCCCGAGCGCACCGTAGATCACCATGCCGACCACGGCATAGATCGGCATCGAGCGGCGCATCTTCCAAGCCGCAACTGCAGCGAGAGCGAGCAGTGCGAAGAACGGCCACCACTGCAGGCGGGCGAACGTCGGGGAGAACCACTCCTCGATGTAGCGCGTCGATGCGTTGTCGCCGAGGTACGAGAACGGGTAGAGGAACCCGTCGACACCATTGGGGTTGACGAGAGAGATCGCAATCGTGGCGACCAGGGCGAGGAGGCCGTGCCGAAGGAGGTCCGACGAAACCGCGTCGGCGCCGCTGCGCAGTGCCGGGAGGACCCGTGCCGCGACACGCTCGGCGACAAGCCCGCAGACGAACAGCAGCAGCGATGCGATCCCGAACATGTAGCCGCCGTGCGCGTTGCACCAGACGAGCATGATCGGAACGCACCACCACAGCAGCTTTGGGCGGCCCTGCCAGGCCCGGACGAACAAATCGGCGTAGATCGCCCCGAACAGGAGCGACAGCATCTGCGGTCGTGCCCCCCATGTGTGCAGACACGACAGCGCGGCGAGGAGCGTGATGGCGTTCGTCCAACCGGTGCCTGCTCCCAGTCGACGGCACGTGGCCGCCACGATTGCCCACGAGACGGAGATGGTGACCACGGCGTAGGCCACGAGCGCCGGCCAGCGTCCGACGGCGTGAAGGAGGCCGAAGAGGATCTCGGTCAGCCACTCGTGGGCGATCCATTTCCGCCCTGGAGCAGTCCACGAGAACGGGTCCGCCTTCGGGATCTCGTGGGTCTTCAGGATGAGCTTGCCGGTGGCGAGGTGCCAGAACGAGTCCGGGTCGACGACGGGATCAGCGGCGGCCGATGCGATCGCGGTGAGGACCAGCACGCGTCCCGCCGTCGCCGGCCGGACCTTGGTCAGCCAACCGGGTGTCGTCGGGACGGCACGAGTGGATGCAGTGGCGGCGGGGGCAGCTGACGTCACGTACTGAACATCGGTTCAGCGGGCCCAGACCTTGAGCCTGAGCGTGCGGCGGCCGGTCGGGACTCGATGCGGGGCTCTATCGCCGGCGAACCGGTGTTTCATCGCCCGCTAACTGCTTTTTGGCACCGAAAGGGCGGGAAATGGTTGTTGTGGGCGATGAGCGTGCCTCTTGCGGGCGATTTGGCGCCGTTGGGCGATCCCTATGCGTCGGAGCGGGTCGCCGGGGATCCGTTTTCGGCGTACGACGAGAGCAAGGCGAAGAGCTCGTCGGGCACTTCCACGCCCGAAGCGGCTGCCAGTTCGCGGTTTGCGACCCGCCGATCCCCGGGCAGGCGGACTCCCGGTTGTGCGGTCATCGCGGCCAGCTCGTCCTCGACCCGAGTGGCAAAGCCCGGACCGGCGGTTGCCGAGGGCTCGACCACGAGAAACGTCTGGCCGACGTCGGGTGGGCCGCCGGCGTTGCCGCCGAACCCCGACGCCTCGAACGAGAACGACGACCCCGTCAGACCACCGGCGAGGAGATCGACGAGCAGGGCCAGCGCGGACCCCTTGTGGCCGCCCGACGGCGCGATGGTTCCGGCCAGTCCCGCGGCCGCGTCGTTGGTCGGCTCTCCATCGGCGTCGAGTGCCCACCCGAGCGGAATCGGCCGTCCGGAAGCTGCAGCGTCGTTGACGGTGACCCACGCAACGGCCGAGGACGAGAGGTCGGCGACCAGCGCCGTGCCGCCCACCCGCGGTACCCCCCAGGCGATCGGGTTCGTCCCGAAGAAGGGCGCCTTGCCGCCCCACGGGGCCATGGTCGACGAGGAGTTGGCGAACATCAGGGCGACGAGGCCGTCGTCGGCGAGCCGCTCGACGAACCAGCCGAGGATGCCGGCCGAGTACGAGTGCGAGATGGTGAGCAGGCCGATGCCGAGCGAGCGGGCAACGTCGCCCACGACGGGCGCTCCGAGTTCGAACGCCGGGTGGGCGAACCCGTGACGGGCGTCGACGGCAACAACGGCAGGTCGGGGTCGGCTGAGCACCGGAACGGCACCGCCCACGACTTTGCCGCACGCCAGATGGTCGGCGTAGGTCGGCAGGTAGCCGAGCGCCACGTTCCGAATGCCGTCGGCCTCTCCATCTCGGATGCTGCGGGCGGTCGCGCCGGCCTGGAGCGGTGAGGCGCCGCTGGCCAGGAGCACGCGGCGGGCCAGCGTCTCGACATCGTCGAGCGAAAGAATGACGGTCACGTCATGAAGTTTTCCAGTTGGTGGAGCCGTTGGCGACGGAGATGCTCCGGGACCCGCTTCGCTCAGGTACCGCAACTTCGACTAACACAGAGCACGCCATGGGAGAGCTGCGCCAGACCATCGTCACCCTCGACCTCGAGGGAGTCCTCGTCCCGGAGATCTGGATCGCGGTGGCCGAGCGCACGGGAATAGCGGAACTCCGTCGCACGACCCGTGACGAGCCCGACTACGACGTGCTGATGAACTACCGGATCGATCTGCTGGCCAAGCACGGGCTCACGATGTCGCTGATCCAGGACGTGATCGCCGGGCTGGCCCCCCTTCCCGGTGCTGTCGAGTTCCTCGACGAGCTCCGCGGTCGAACGCAGGTCGTCCTCCTGTCCGACACGTTCGAGCAGTTCGCCGAACCGCTCATGCGCCAGCTCGGCATGCCGACGATCCTGTGTCACCGCCTCATCGTGGAGAACGACCGGATCACCGGGTACCGGCTGCGCATTCCCGATCCCAAGCGCGCCGCCGTCCACGGGTTCCAGGCGCTGAACTACCGGGTGATCGCCGCCGGCGATTCGTACAACGACACCTCCATGCTGCTGGCTGCGGAGGCCGGGTTCTTGTTCCACTCGCCGCCGAATGTCCAGGAGCAGTTCCCCCAGCTCCCGGCCCTCGACACCTTCCCTGAGCTGCTGGAACGGATCACCGCAGCGTTGAGCTGATACCCGCTGGCAGGAGCTCTGCCGCTACGGACGGAATTCCCTGGACGGCCTCGCCGGAGCCTTTGCTACGCTCGTCCCCAGTTCGTCGGGCCAGCGTTGTCCCGAGGAGCGAATCCTGTGTTGTTGCCGTTGGCGACGCCCTTCTCCGAACGGGCGCTATCCGATTTCATCTCTCACACTCATTCGTCCTCGGAAAGGTTGTGCTCATGGCTGGAACGCCCGTCTCGCTCACCCGTAAGCCCGCATCAGCGAACTCTGCCGCCGGGGTCAGAGCGTCGGCCGACGTCATGTTGCCGTTCACGGACTTCCCGGCCAAGCAGGGACTCTACGACCCTCGTTTCGAGAAGGACGCGTGCGGTGTCGGTTTCGTCGCCCACATCAAAGGGGTGAAATCGAACGGGGTCGTCCGCCAGGGCATCGAGGCGCTGAAGAACATGGAGCACCGCGGCGCCGCAGGAGCAGAGCCGAACTCCGGCGATGGTGCGGGCATCCTGGTTCAGACGCCGGACCGGTTCTTCCGCGCAGTTCTTGCCGATCTCGGCCACACCCTCCCCGAATTCGGTCGATACGCCGCCGGCATGGTGTTCCTCCCCATCGACCCGGCGGAGGCCAACGCGGCCGCTCGTGCCATCGACGCCATCGCCGTCGAAGAGGGCATGCGCACCGTGGCGTGGCGCACCGTTCCGACCGACGCATCGATGCTCGGCCCGACGGCGCGGGCAGTGATGCCGACCTTCCGTCAGGTCTTCCTCGCCGGCAACGACCCCTACCTCAACGACATGAACCTCGAGCGCCGCGCCTACGTGATTCGTAAGCGCGCAGAGAATGAGGTGCCCGGCATCTACATTCCGAGCCTCAGCTACCGCACGCATATCTACAAGGGCATGCTGACGACCGAGCAGCTCGACGAGTTCTTTCTCGACCTCACCGACGACCGGATCGAATCGTCGATCGCGCTCGTGCACTCACGGTTCTCTACCAACACGTTCCCGAGCTGGCCGCTCAGCCATCCGTATCGCTACAACCCCCACAACGGCGAGATCAACACCGTGCAGGGCAACCGTAACTGGATGCGTGCCCGCGAAGCTCTGCTGGCGAGCGACCTGATCCCCGGAGATCTGGAGCGGCTGTTTCCGATCATCCTCCCCGGAGGGTCCGACTCCGCGAGCTTCGACAATGTGCTCGAACTGCTTCACCTCGGCGGACGCCCGCTGCATCACGCCATGCTGATGATGATCCCCGAGGCGTGGGAGAACCACAACTCGATGTCGCCGGCGAAGAAGGCCTTCTACCGCTTCCACGCTTCGCTCATGGAGGCATGGGACGGACCCGCCGACGTTGCCTTCACCGATGGAACGGTCGTCGGTGCGGTGCTCGATCGCAATGGTCTTCGCCCGAGCCGGATCTGGATCACCAGCGACGACCTCGTCATCATGGCCAGTGAAGTCGGCGTGCTCGACATCGATCCCTTGAAGGTCGTGAAGAAGATGCGCCTGCAACCGGGTCGCATGTTCCTCATCGATACCGCCGAAGGGCGCATCATCGACGACGAGGAGCTCAAGGAGTCGCTTGCCGGAGAGCACCCCTACGCCGACTGGCTCCATGCCGGACTTCTCGATCTCGAGGACCTGCCCGACCGTGAGAAGCCGGAGTACCCGCACGAGTCGGTGCTGCGTCGTCAACTCACGTTCGGCTATACCCAGGAAGACCTGAACATCCTCGTCAAGCCGATGGCCAAAGCGGGCTTGGAAGCACTGGGTTCCATGGGTACGGACACGCCGATCGCCGTTCTTTCGAAGCGTCCCCGCCTGCTCTTCGACTACTTCCAGCAGCTGTTCGCCCAGGTCACCAATCCGCCGCTCGACGCGATCCGAGAAGAGCTCGTCACGAGCCTTGGATCGTCCATCGGGCCCGAAGGGAACCTTCTCAACCCCGGCCCGTCCTCGTGCCGGCAGATCGCCCTGACCTCGCCGATCATCGGCAACGTCGAACTGGCGAAGCTGATGCACGTCAACGACGACGGCAACCTTCCCGGCTATCGGCCCCACGTCGTGAAGGGCCTCTACAAAGTGGCCGGCGGCGGCGTGTCGCTTGCGCAGCGTCTCGATGAGATCTGCAGCGAGGTCTCCGTGGCGATCGCCGAGGGCGCCAAGATCGTCATTCTCTCGGACAGAGATTCGTCGCTGGAGCTGGCTCCGATTCCCTCGCTCCTGCTCACCGGAGCGGTGCAACATCACCTGATTCGCGAGAAGACACGCACGCGCGTGAGTCTCATCGTGGAGTCGGGCGACTGCCGCGAGGTGCATCACGCGTGCCTGCTCATCGGTTACGGGGCAAGCGCCATCAATCCGTATCTCGCCTTCGAGTCGATCGAGGACATGATCCGCGAAGGCGACCTCGACGCCGATCCCCGCAAAGCGGTGAAGAATTACATCAAGGCCATGGGCAAGGGCGTCCTGAAGGTCATGTCCAAGATGGGCATCTCCACCGTGTCGTCCTATATGGGTGCGCAGGTCTTCGAGGCGATCGGTCTCCGGAACGACGTCATCGATGGGTACTTCACGGGAACCGTCTCGCGGCTCGGCGGGATCGGTCTGGATGAGATCGCGTCGGAGATCGGCTCGCGTCACGCCATGGCCTACCCGGACCGTCCGACAACTCGTGCCCATCGCTCGCTCGACTGGGGCGGCGAGTACCAGTGGCGCCGCGAAGGAGAGTTCCATCTCTTCAACCCCGAAACCGTGTTCAAGCTCCAGCACGCCACGCGTTCCAAGCGCTACGACATCTTCAAGGAGTACACCTCTTTGGTGAATAACCAGTCCGCGAACCTGGCCACACTGCGCGGGCTGTTCCGGATCAAGTCGGCCGAGGAGATCGGTCGTACCCCGATTCCGATCGACGAAGTCGAGTCGATCGAGACGATCATCAAGCGCTTCTCCACCGGCGCCATGAGCTACGGCTCCATCAGTGCCGAGGCTCACGAAACCTTGGCGATCGCCATGAACCGGATCGGCGGGAAGTCGAACACCGGCGAGGGTGGCGAGGACCCGGAGCGCTTCGTGCCGATGGCGAACGGTGACTCGAAGCGCAGTGCCATCAAGCAGGTGGCGTCCGGTCGTTTCGGGGTGACCAGCGAGTACCTGGTGAACGCTGATGATCTCCAGATCAAGATGGCTCAGGGCGCCAAGCCCGGCGAAGGCGGTCAGCTGCCCGGGCACAAGGTGTATCCCTGGATTGCCAAGACCCGGCACTCCACACCGGGCGTCGGCCTCATCTCGCCTCCTCCCCATCACGACATCTATTCGATCGAGGACCTCGCCCAGCTCATCCACGACCTGAAGAACTCCAACGACCGGGCCCGCGTCCACGTGAAGCTCGTGGCCGAGGTCGGGGTCGGTACGGTCGCCGCTGGTGTTTCGAAGGCCCACGCCGACGTGGTGCTCATCAGCGGTCACGACGGGGGCACGGGCGCATCGCCCCTCACCTCGCTCAAGCATGCAGGGGCACCATGGGAGCTGGGCCTGGCCGAGACCCAGCAGACGCTGATCCTGAACGGGCTGCGCGACCGCATTGTCGTGCAGTGTGACGGGCAGCTGACGACCGGTCGCGATGTGCTCATCGCCGCCCTTCTCGGTGCGGAGGAGTTCGGCTTTGCCACGGCGCCGCTGGTCGTCAGCGGCTGCATCATGATGCGCGTGTGTCACCTCGACACGTGCCCGGTCGGTGTCGCCACGCAGAATCCGAAGCTCCGGGCGAAGTTCTCGGGCAAGCCCGAGTTCGTCGTGAACTTCTTCGAGTACATCGCCGAGGAAGTCCGGGAGCTGCTCGCATCGCTCGGCTTCCGCACCATGCAGGAGCTGATCGGCCACGTCGATGTGATCGACACCGATGCCGCTCTCGCCCACTGGAAGGCGTCGGGCCTCGATCTCGCCCCCATCCTGGCCAAGGTCGAGAACCGCTACGGATCGTCATTGCACTGCACCTCGTCGCAGGACCACGGGCTGGATCGTGCGCTCGACAAGACCTTGATCGAGCACTGCAGGCCAGCGCTCGAAGATGCCCGCCCGGTCAGCCTCGACATGCCGATTCGCAACGTCAACCGCACCGTCGGCACGATGCTCGGGGCCGAGGTCACCCGCCGCTACGGCGGTGACGGTCTACCCGACAACACCATCTCGTTGAGCTTCACCGGCTCGGCTGGCAACAGCTTCGGAGCGTTCGTCCCCAAGGGGATCACCCTTCGCGTCGAAGGCGACGCCAACGACTACGTCGGCAAAGGACTGTCGGGTGGCCGGATCATTCTGCGCCCTTCTCAGGACGCGCCGATAGCGTTCCGGTCACACGAGAACATCATCGCCGGCAACGTCATCCTCTACGGCGCCACCGCCGGCGAGGCGTACATCGCGGGTGTGGTCGGCGAGCGCTTCTGCGTCCGCAACTCTGGTGCAACTGCCGTTGTTGAGGGTGTGGGCGACCATGCCTGCGAATACATGACGGGTGGAACCGTCATCGTTCTCGGTGCCACGGGCCGTAACTTCGGTGCTGGCATGAGTGGTGGCGTTGCGTATGTCTACGACCCGGCCGGCACGTTCCCGGCTCTCGTCAATCGGGAGATGGTCGACCTCGACCCGCTCTCCGACGACGATCGTGCGGTCATCGAACGACTCGTGCGTCGGCATTACGAGGAGACGGGTTCGGGCCTGGCCGACGCCGTGCTTGCCGAGTTCCACGAGGCGGCCCGTCACTTCGTGAAGGTCATGCCGCAGGACTTCAAGCGGGTGCTGCGGGCGCGGTCATCGGCTGAGGCCAAAGGCGAAGACGTGAACGACGCCATCATGGCCGCGGCGCGGGCATGACCTCGGTGCTCGTCGCGTCGAGTTGTTCAGTGTACGTACGAATTGCTGGGAGGGTCTGATGGGTGAGATCGGTGGCTTCATGAAGCACGGGAGGGCGACGCCGACACGGCGCCCGGTTCCGGTGCGTCTACGTGACTGGAAAGAGGTGTACGAACCCTTTCCCGACGCTGCACTGAAGACCCAGGCCGGCCGCTGCATGGACTGCGGTATCCCGTTCTGCCATAACGGGTGTCCGCTCGGGAACCTCATCCCGGAGTGGAACGATCTCGTCTACAAGAACGACTGGTCTGAAGCCATCGAGCGTCTGCACGCGACCAACAACTTCCCCGAGTTCACCGGTCGCCTCTGCCCGGCACCGTGTGAGGGCGCCTGCGTGCTCGGCATCAACGACGATCCCGTCACGATCAAAACCGTGGAGAACACGATCATCGACCGTGCATGGGACGAGGGGCGCGTCAAGCCGATCATCGCCAAGGTCAAGACCGGTAAGAAGGTGGCCGTGATCGGTTCTGGGCCGGCTGGCCTGGCTGCGGCGCAGCAGCTCACCCGCGCCGGTCACGACGTCGTCGTCTTTGAACGTGCCGATCGGATCGGCGGGCTCCTGCGCTACGGCATCCCCGAGTTCAAGATGGAGAAGTGGGTCCTCGACCGCCGCCTCGAGCAGATGAAGGCCGAGGGCACCGTGTTCCGGACCGGTGTCGATGTGGGTCAGCCCGGTCACCCCAGCGCCGAGGAACTGCGTGGCACGTTCGACTCGGTGGTCCTCGCCGGCGGTTCGACAGCTGCTCGTGATCTCGATGCGCCGGGCCGCAACTTCCGTGGGGTCCACTACGCCATGGAGTATCTGGTGCCGGCGAACAAGGTCCAGCACGGTGACTTCGCATCGTCCCCCATCGACGTGAAGGGGAAGCATGTCGTGATCATCGGGGGCGGCGACACCGGTGCGGACTGCCTCGGCACCGCGCACCGGCAGGGGGCGGCGTCGATCAAGCAGTTCGAGATCATGCCGCGTCCGCCTGAGGATCGGGCAGTCGACAATCCGTGGCCGCTGTTCCCGTTCGTCTACAAGGTCACGTCTGCCCACGAAGAGGGTGGTGAGCGGGTCTACTCCGTGACCACCACCGAGTACGTGGGCGACGACGACGGCCACCTGCGGGCCATCCGAGGACACGAGGTTGCCACCGCGTTCGTTGGCGGTCGGCCGACGTTCGAAAAGGTGGAGGGGTCCGAGTTCGAGATCCCCGCCGACTACGTCTTCCTCGCCATGGGATTCCTCGGACCCGAGAAGGGAGGACTCCTCGAGCAGTTCGGGGTGGCCCTCGATGGCCGTGGCAACGTCGCCCGGAACGCGTCGTACGCCACGAGCGTCGACGGGGTCTTCGTCGCCGGTGACATGGGTCGTGGTCAGAGCCTCATCGTGTGGGCCATTGCCGAGGGCCGCTCCGCGGCGCGTGCATGCGATGAGTTCCTGATGGGGGCATCGGACCTGCCGGCACCACTCGTGGCGACGGCTACGAGATAACGGGTCGAGCCTCTCGGCTCAGCTCACGCGGGTTGCGACGAAGACCGGGATTACCCGCTCGGTTTTTTTCGCATAGTCAGCGTACGTAGGAAACACCGCGACTGACCGCTCCCACCACGTGGCTCGTTCGTCACCGTCGACGATCCGAACGCGGTAGTCCCCCGGCGCCGGCCCGTCCTGTATCTCGACGAGCGGTTCGGCGACGAGATTGTGGAACCAACCCGGGTTCTTCGGCGCCCCACCCATGGACGCCACGAGTGCGTACTCGCCGTCGTGTTCGACTCGCATCAGGGCGAACTTGCGGATCTTGCCGGATGAAGCTCCGCGGCTCGTGATGATGATCACCGGGATGCCGGTGTCGCGGAGCGTTGCCGCCTCCTTGCCGCCGGTGCGCTCGTAGGTCTCCACCTGGTCGCGGACCCACTGCAGGGTGCTCGGTTCGTACTCTCCACTCAATGGCATCCGCCCATCGTAGGGTGCGCGTTGGGAGAGAGGTTGCCCCTGTGCTTGTCCAGTGCTGCGCCGCTCGCGTTGGGAGAGAGGTTGCCCCCATATATGGGGGCAGAACACCTCCGAACGTCGCTGGGAGGTGTCCAGCCGTCGCTCGCGACCTTCCACCGCGTGTTGGTTGACGCTGCACTCGCGTCTCGGTGACAAGATCGAGGCGTGGCACTTGTGGCATCGATCAACGGCAGCCTTCGCGCTGCCGCGTACAACGGGATTCTGCTCGCAGCGGCAGAGACTGAACTGCGGCTTCGCGGGGTCGAGCTGGTTCGCATCGGGGATCTTCATCTGCTCCCACGTTTCGATGAGGACCTCGACACCGATGAAGCGCGCCCCGAGTCGGTGAGGCACCTACGAGTACTCCTCGGTCGGATCGACGGTCTCCTGATTGCGTCGCCGACCTTCAACGGGGCGATTCCGAGCGGGCTCAAGGACGTCATCGACTGGGGAAGCCGGCCCTTCGGATCATGGCCGCTCAAGGACAAACCCGTCGCGATCATCACCGCGTCGGTTGGTCCCGGCGCCGGCACCGCCAGTGCCGAGTACCTCCAGAGGGTCTTGTCGATGTTCGGCTCGACCGTCGTCACACCCGTCTCGTCGATCGGCAAAGTGACTAAGCAGATCGACGGAGAAGGGGCTTACTCCCGGAAACCATCGCCCGGCTCACCGAGACCACGGCTGCCCTCACGGCTGCCATGGGCGTGGGTTGACGTGTGTTGGTAGAGGCTGCCGCTATCGCTAGTGGCTGATCACCTCCCAACGCCGTTCGGAGGTGTTCTGCCCCCATATATGGGGGCAACCTCTCTCCCAACGACCCCACACCGATGCGCTTCATCAAGGTTTCAGGTGGAAATGCCGATAGTTGAACGATGGCTGCGACGTCTCCGGAAGCGCTGGTGGCCCACGTCCTGCGGCGGTGCGCAATTGCTCCCGACCCCGAGCGGGTCGCCCGGTTCACACGAGGGGCATCGACTCCCCAGGCCGCCGCGACGGCGGCCATCGATTGGGCGATGCAGGCCGCACCACTGCCGATCTCGCCGGCCCAGAGTCGCCAGGACGGGTGGGACGACGCGCTCAAGGGGTGGACCGGCAACCTGCGTTCATCGGGTGCCGGGCTGCACGAACGGATGACGTGGTTCTGGCACAACCACTTCGCCACCAGCAGCGACAAGATCGGCAACCAGGCGATGCTGCATCGCCAGCAGCAATTGCTTCGCACGCACGCGCTCGGCAACTTCGCCACGTTGCTGCGTCAGATGGCTCTCGACCCGGCGATGCTCTTCTACCTCGATCTCGCGGGCTCGTCGATCGACGCCCCGAACGAGAACTTCGCCCGTGAGCTCATGGAGCTCTACACGATTGGACCCGGCAACTACACCGAGGCCGACGTCAAGGCGGGGGCGCTGGCCCTTGCCGGATACGAGGTCGACTACAACACCGCAGCAGTGACGAAGAAGCCCGATCGGAGCCTGGGTGGCGAGGTGGTGTTCCTCGGACGGAGGGGACGACTGGGAGTCGACGACGTGATCGACGTTCTCCTCGCCCACGAGGCGACCGGTCCGTTCGTGGCGTCGAAGATCTACTCCCATCTCGTGGGCGTGCGGCCATCTCCTGAACGGGCCAAACAGCTCGGGCAACTCTTCCGCAGCAGCGGCTACGAGATCCGCCCAGTCGTCGAGAACATCGTGCGTGGCGAGGAGTTCATGGGGTCACGGATGAACCGCCCGAAGACGGCGATCGAGTGGTGGGTCGGCGCGGTTCGGGCCATCGAACCGTTCCGGGCAGACCAGGACAAGAACGTGAACGTCTGGGTCCTCAACGACCTCGGTCAGATCCCGCATCGTCCTCCGAACGCAGCGGGCTGGCCGTCCGGGCCGAAGTGGTTGTCCTCCGACCAGTTCGTCACCCGCGCCGCGTATGTGCGTTCGGTCTCGTGGCGGATGGAGCCGATCAAAGCCGCGCCGGGCAGCGATCTCGTTGCGGCGACGCTGACGCGGTGTTCGCTGCATGAGGTGTCAGGTCGGACACTGAACGTGCTTCGAGATGCGGCGTTGGCCGTTGCCGGCAACGCAGACGAACTGACGATCTCGCGGCGACTCATCACCGCAGCGCTTCTCTCACCGGAGTTCTCCCTCGCATGAGCACGAAGCCCGAGCCTCGACCCTCGATCGTTGTCAACCGGCGCGAGTTCCTCGCGCTCGTCGGTCTGACGGCCACGGCCGGGGTCCTTCCGGCAGCTCTCGGTCTCGACGGCTCTTCCGCCGAAGCCGCGAAACGGAAGACGAAGGCCGCATCGTCAGGAAAGCGAAAGGCCGTCGTCGAAGGCCCGGTTGTGGCCGGTCGCCCGGTCGCCGGCCCGCGCGTGCTCGTGGTCATCGAGTTGCAGGGTGGCAATGACGGTTTCTCGATGCTTGTTCCCACAGGTGATGCGAGGTTTCGTCAACTTCGCGACCGCGCCTTGCTCAACCCGAAGGATCTGACCCGGCTCGACGATGGCTACTCGGTCGCCGCGGGGCTTGCTCCGTTGGCCTCTCGGCTTGCCTTTGTCGAGGGCGTCGGAGTGTCGAAGCCGGATTTCTCCCACACCGCGATGATGACTCGTTGGTGGCAGGGCGA
>JANOJN010000292.1:0-36003 GCA_031418775.1 Acidimicrobiia bacterium | reverse complement strand
GCGAAGACGCGGTGGGAAGCGCGCCTCTTCAATCAGGGCGTTCATGTGGGCGATCGTCCGCACCACGGAGCGATCGGGGGTAGCATCGACCGACGCGCGGATCGCACCGATCCCGTTTCGCTTGACGACCTCGCGGCTGATGTCCCAGCCGGTCACCGGGAGGCGCTCGACGAGCCTGCGGACCTCCACTTCATCGGCACCGGCGTCGATCAACGCTCCGAGCGCGGTGCCGCCGGTGATGCCGGCGTAGCAGTGGAACCACGCCGTGCGCAGCCCGGAACTCTCGGTGGGGCGCTCCACCAGATCGCGCGTTTCGGGACTGGGCATCGGACCATCGTTGTCGGAGATGACCTCCATCACCAAGTGCTGACAGCCCGTTCGGTGTAGACCGTCGAGATGGCTCGGATCAGGGGCGTCGGATTGCGATGTCCGCCTGGGCGAAAATCATCACCCACGCAGAGAACCGTGCCCGGCAGCGTGACTGCGACTCCGAAGGTGAACACGTCACCGAAGTTCAACCCGGCCGGGTGCCGACTCTCCCCGAATGTCCGCCTACCGGCGGGGGCCGGTGCCGGGTTGGGTGCCGTCAGCGGTGGCGTAGGACTCGCCCAGACTTCGCCGCATGATGAGGTCGACGGCGGTCCAGATCGTCTTGGTGAACGGATAGACGACGAGCGGGGTCAGACCGGCAAGCACTCCCCCGGCGATGGCCAGCGCGCCCACAGGAGCGTCGGGGAGGGTGAGGGCGAAGCCGATGGCGATCAGGGCGAGAATCACCAACTCGGTGATGATGACGCTGACGACGATCGCCCCGAGGAAGAAGCCTTCCTCCCGCTCGAAGCGGTAGTCACAGCCCGGGCACCGATCCACCATGGTCAGCCACCGACGGAAGAGCCTCCCGGAACCGCACTGGGGACACTTCCGTCGTGCGCCACGAAGGAGCATCGTGAACGGACCCGGCGCCGGGTTTCGCGAGTCGAATCGCGGATCATCTGTGCGCATAGTTCTAGACCACGACGATCGGCGTGCGCGGCGTCCACGGCATGGTGCCGAGGCGTCGTGCGCCCGCCACTCCGTCGAGCAGGCCGCGGTGTGTCGACACCACGAGCATCCGTCCCGACGGGCCCCGAAGAACTTCGTCGAATCGTGCGCTCTGGTCGTCCGGCAACGCGACACCGGCATCGACGACCCAAACCGTTCGCTGCAGCACGTCGACCCGTGCAGGTGGTTGGAACGTGCCGCGTCGGGCGATCACCAGGAATCGCGTGATCGCACCGGCGAGGTTGCCGACGCTGGAGCGGGCCACTTCCAGACCGAGCTCTTCGCCGATACCCGCGGCGGCGAGGGCGATCCCGTCGTGCTCTTCACGCACCCTGATGCAGGCTTCGGCGGTCGAGGTGCACTCGACTGCCACCAGCTCGTTTGCGGCGATGAACTGCGAGCACTGACGGATCCCCTGCGGGTGCGAGAGCACGCGCATACCCGGGCGGATCGCGACGCCGGGATCGACGTAGGCATCGAAACGCACCGGCACGTCGACCACACCGTTCGCCTCCAGCGCCGGATCACATGCCGAAAGGACTTCGGCGGCAAGGTCGACGAGGCCGGACGACGAGTTGGTGATGGGCACGACCGCGAGGTTCACCGCCCCCTCTTCCACCGCCCGCACGAGCGCCCCGAAGTCCGGATACTCCAAGCGAGCGATGTTCGATTCGGGATCAAGGAGACCCCGGAGCTGGCGGGCCGCGACGTCAGAGAAGGTCCCGGCCGGACCGAGGTACCCGATCGTGTCGACCGGTCGATCCGAAAGCGGGTGCATGGCGCCCGCCGGCCACTGGAAGACCTCGTCGATGCGATGCTGCACATCACGTTCGAGCGCCAGAAGGTCACTGTCGATCCGACCGACCAAACGGAGAACGCACTCTCGCTGACCGAGCCGCACCTCTTCCGAGACGAGTTCGGCCCGAACGACACCGTGAACGCTTTCGGCGGTGCGCACCGCGGAGGCGCCCGCAATCGCCTCGGGGATCAGCACCTTCACACCGCGAACGACGGTGGCCAGCCAGACGTCGAGCTCGGCATCAAGCTCGACGGGGTCGAGGAGGCGTACACGACCGAGGCGGAACTCGACTGACCGGCTCCGCCCTCCGATCCCGAGCTTGCGGGCATTGGCGATCGCGGACTCGTCGAGCAGCAGCGCGGCACGGCCAGGCGAGCCGACGAGGAGATCATCGAGCACGAACGAGGTCGGAGTGACCTTCACGACCCGCCCGACGTGGAGGCGATCGCTTCCCGACAGACCCCGAACCCCGACGAGGACGTTGGTCCGGCGGTTCGCAGCAACCCGGGCCCGAGTCGACTGGACGGCCGAGGTGGCGAGTGCGCCCGCTTCGTGGATCTTGGCGAACAGCCCGCCGGAGAAGTGCGACCGCAGGTCCTCGAGATACTCGGTGGTGGCGTCGAGATTCCCGTCGGCTACGGCGGAGTCCAGACGGGCGCGGGCCGTGATCATCGCCTCGGCAATATGGCCGTCGCGATCTGCAGCCTGGATCGACGCCGTCGTGAGGTCCTGCGCGGGTGCGAGCACACGGGTGCTCAGCGCCAGGAGCAGCTCGAAGACCGGCGTTCGGTTCGCCCACAGGTCCCGTTCGATGTCGAGTCCGGAATGGCCGACCACATCGGCGAAGGTGAGGAGGGCCTGGTGGGTCGCGGTCTGCACCGTGAGCATGATCTCGTCGTGACGGGCAGCGTCCATCTCGTTCACCGTGCCGCCCGCGGTCTCGAGCGCCGAGGACAGCCATCGGTGCGCGTCGGTGGCCACAGGGTCCGGGCAGACGACGAAGGTCTGACCGTCAGCGCGGGGAGCGTTCACCCCGAAAAGCGCGTGGAGTCCGACGATCACCGCATCATGCCGGACACCTCGGAGGACAAGGTCAGCGCGCGTACGGTTATGGGAACACTCGATGACGGTGACGTTCTGCGGGATTCGTCCGAAGACGTCGACGGCAACGGCTCGAAGCGTCCCGAGAGGCACCGCGAGGACGATCGCGACGTCGCCGCCGGGGTCGAGCTGGTCGAGTGTTGCGAACGACGTCGACGACGAAACGGTCTTCGCCAGGGCGTACGGGTGCTCCATCGTGAGGACCGACGAGCTGGCATCGATCAACGTCACGCTCTCCCAGTCCAACGTTCCGAGCACGTGCTCACCCAGCCACCGGCCCAGGCCGGCGGCGGCGCCGACGATGACGAGATGACGCGGGCCGGCGATCGGCGTCGACGGAGAACCGGTCATCACAGAAAGGTGAGGCTACCGGCCGAGCTGCGCGATCAACGCGCTGAAGATGTGCGACGCGCCGGCCGTGCGTTCCCACTCGTCGGCGATGGGGTCGTGGTCGACGGTGCCGACAGCGTCGGGCTCGATGCCGAGGAGCGCCACACAACACGCTCGGAGATCCTCGGCACCGAGGGGTTCCTCGTAGGCGCTGAAGACTTCGAGCCCACCCCACAGCGACTCCGGCGCGGCGATCGCCACGGTCTCGTCGGCCGACGATTGGGCCAGGCCGGCGGCGATGCGCCGGAAGACGTTCGTGGTGGAGGTAGCTGGCGGCCGTCGGTATCCGCCGACCGGGTGGAGACGCCATTCGAGGGTGATGTCACCGGGCCCGTCGTCGCGGAGCCAGACCTGCGAGCCGTTCACGTAGGTGTCCGTGGGTTCACCCAACTGCGCATCGAGGGCGCTGATCAGCGCCGGAGTGCACCGCCACAGGGCGACGGTGGGGAGCGGCTGATCGACGTCCAACGCAACTCAGCCGTTGGCCGTGGCGATCGTGGCGATCGCCGCGCGCGCGAGTTCCGGCTTCGGCGAATCCACCGTCATGGTGATCCCGTCGTCATAGCGCTTGGAAAACGTCGTGACCACTCGGCCGGGCACCCGGTCATCGACGACACGGCGCCACGTCTCCCCGCCGATCGTCTCCTCCACACCGACGAGTTGCAGCGGATCACGAAGGCGGCGGGCGAGGAACTTATCGTTCGTCTGCCACACGTGGACCGACTTCCCGGCGTCGGGCGAGCTGCCGCGGACGGTGTACCAAACGTTGAGTTGATAGGCCTGGAAGCCCTGCTTCGAGTCCGGCTTGTCGAGAACGACCCGCACCATCGGGGCGTTCTCCGGTAGGGCCTTGGGAAGCCGGATCTTGAACGGAATGTCGGCGAACGCCTCCCGAAGGTCGCGTTGGGCCTTGACCGCGGCATCGCCTCGCACGCTCGCCTGCCGGGCGCCGTTGATGATGAGCGAGAGGGCAAGGATCGCCGGGAACGCGAACACGATGATCCCGGCCCGTCGGCGGACCTTGTTCCAGATCGGCCTCTCCGGCTTGGTTCCCGGCAGCCCGTTCAACTGCTGCATGGGGTTGGTCGGTTGTGCCGCGATGCCCTCAGCCATGGACTCCAGGCTAGGAGACGGCCGACGGAACCGTATCCTGTGACCCATGACACGAGCGCTTACGAACTTCGTCAACAGCCAGAGGGTCGGCGCCGCCGACGGGTCCACGACCGACGTGGTGAATCCCGCGACCGGCGAGGTCTACGCAACCGCGCCACGCTCGAGTGGGGCCGACATCGATCAGGCCTTCGCCGCGGCCGCCACGGCTTTCGAGACCTGGGGCCGCACCACGCCGTCAGAGCGGGCACGCGCGTTGCTGCGGATTGCCGACGCCATCGAGGCCAGGGCCGAGGAGCTCGTTGCTGTCGAGGTCGAGAACACCGGCAAGCCGGTTTCGCTCACCATGAGCGAGGAGATCCCCCCGATGTGCGATCAGATCCGCTTCTTCGCCGGTGCCGCCCGCGTGCTGGAGGGTCGATCGACCGGTGAGTACATGGCGAACATGACGTCGATGATCCGCCGCGAGCCGATCGGTGTGGTCGCCCAGGTTGCGCCCTGGAACTACCCGATGATGATGGCCGTCTGGAAGTTCGCGCCGGCGATCGCCGCCGGGAACTGCACCGTTCTCAAACCGTCGGACACCACGCCGGCGTCGGCCCTTCTCATGGCCGAGATCGCCGCCGAGTTCCTCCCACCCGGTGTGTTCAACGTGATCTGCGGCGACCGCGACACCGGGCGAGCGATGGTCGCGCACCCGACGCCCCAGATGGTCTCCATCACCGGTTCGGTGCGCGCCGGGATCGAGGTCGCCCGCAGTTGCGCAGACACTCTCAAGAAGGCGCATCTCGAACTCGGTGGCAAAGCGCCGGTCATCGTCTTCGACGATGCCGACATCGAAGCCGCGGCCGCAGCCATCGCCATGGGCGGCTACTTCAACGCCGGCCAGGACTGCACGGCGGCGACGCGCGTCCTAGTGGGTCCCCGGGTCCACGATGACTTCGTCGCCGCCCTCACGGACGCGGCCCGGGGGACTAAGACCGGCGCTCCGCATGACGACGACACGTTCTACGGACCACTCAACAACCCCGCCCAGCTGGCCCGCGTGGCCGAGATGGTCGACCGGGCGCCGTCACATGCCACGGTGCAGACCGGCGGGTCACGGATAGCCGGTCCGGGCTTCTTCTTCGAACCGACCGTGGTCTCGGGCATGCACCAGGACGACGAGATGATCCAGGACGAGATCTTCGGCCCCGTCATCACGGTGCAGCGATTCTCCGACGAGGCCGAAGCAACTCGCTGGGCCAACGGCGTCAAGTACGGGCTGGCATCGAGCGTGTGGACAAAGGACCATGGCCGCGCCATGCGCATGGCCCGGGCCCTCGATTTCGGCTGCGTGTGGATCAACACCCACATACCGCTCGTGGCCGAGATGCCCCATGGCGGGTTCAAGCACTCCGGCTACGGCAAGGACCTCTCGATGTACGGCCTCGAGGACTACACCCGACTCAAGCACGTGATGACGAACCTGGAGGGTTGAACCGGACGGGTCACCCAACCCGAGCAGGAGCAGAGACCAACCTGGACGCTGGAACCTGGACGCTTGAACCGGGCGCGCTTGAACCGGACGGGTCACCCAACCGGAACCAGCCGGCAGAGACAAACCTGGAGGGTTGAACCGGACGTCGTCACTCGTGCGTCGGCACGGACCAGCGTGCTGTCGTGCCGGACGGCGAGGACCACACGTCGAAGGTCCCACCGTGCTTGCCGGCGCGGGTCGACGCGTTATGCAGTCCTTGGCCGGCGGTGACGATGCCGACCTCGGCACCCATACCGTCATCGGCCACCTCGATCGTCAGTGCGCCGTTGGCGTGCTCGACCACAACCTTGGTCGTCGTTGCCCGGGCGTGCTTCGCCACGTTGACCAACAACTCACGGGCGACTTCGAGTCCGTTCGACGCGACATCGAAGGCCATGTCGTCGACGTCGCCCCGGAACTCGAGTCGCGGCGTGAAGCCGAGGATCCGCGACGCCTCGGCGACGGACACGCGAACCGCGTGGTGGAGTCCGTGCTCCAGGCCGCGCTTGGTGTGGAGCGCGTACACGGTCGCCCGGATGTCGGTGATCGCCCGATCGATCCCGTCGATCACCGAGTCGATGCTCGGTCCGTGGCCGGCCCAGACGACCCCCGAGTCGGCGGCGCGAGTCGCCTGCAGGTGCAGTCCGGCGGCGTAGAGCCGCTGGATCACGCCGTCGTGGAGATCACGGGCGATGCGCTCACGCTCGGCTTCGAGCGTGAAGAGGTGCTCGGAGCGACGAAGAATGCGTTCGGCTTCCTGCCGGGCGGCGGCATTGCGGACGGCGGCGACGACGAACGATTCACCGTTGAGCATCAGGGGGCTGAGGCTCACGTCGACCGGCACGGTCCCGCCATCGCGACACTGACCGATCAGCACGCTGCCTGCTCCCATCGCCCGGGCGGTCGGCGCCGCCCGGAACAGGGCGCGATGACCGCGGTGGACGTCGTGCTTCTCGGAAGGGATCAGCACCTCGATCGACTGTCCGATCAGCTCGTCAGGGACCCAACCGAAGATCTCCTCCACGCGGTCGTTGGCGAACACGATGTCGCCCCGGTCGTCGATGACGACGGTGGCGTCGGGGCTCTTCGAAGTCAGGAGGAGCAGGAACTCCAGGCTCAGTTCCATCGGCGCTCGCGGAGTGCTGCCGTCAGAGCGTTTCGCGTGACTTCACGGCGAACACGGCGGCCTCGGTCCGTCGACTCATGCCGAGCTTCATAAGGATCGACGACATGTAGTTCTTGACCGTCTTCTCGGCGAGATGGAGGTCAGCGCCGATCTGGGCGTTGGTCTTCCCTTCGGCCACGAGGTCGAGGATGCTCCGTTCGAGTTTGGTCAGCGACGCCAGACGGGGGTCCTCGGTGGCGACCGGGTTGCGGATCCGCTCGAAGAGGTTGCGCGTCATGGTCGGGTCGAGCAGTGAGTCACCGTTCGCGACACGACGAACGGCCGTGACCAGATCGGTTCCCCGTACCTGCTTGAGCACGAAACCCGCGGCGCCGGCCAGGACCGATTGGAACATGGCATCGTCGTCGGCGTAGGACGTGAGCATGAGGCACCCGATCTGTGGGTGAGCGACCCGAATGTCCCGGCACACCTCGACGCCGCTCCCGTCGGGCAAGGCCACGTCGAGGACCGCCACGTCGGGGCGGGTCGCACCGATTCGATCCAGCGCTTCGCGGCAACGGCCAGCGGTCCCGACGACGGTGATCTCACCGGAGGATTCGAGCAGATGACGGACGCCTTCTCGCACGACCTCATGGTCGTCCAGCAGGAAGACCCGGATCGGCCGTGTTCCACCGGCGACGTCGACAAAGCTCACGACCTTGAGTCGACCACCCATCGGTCATGGGCAGCAAGGGACCTAGGTCCCGAGTCCACCGTCAGTCGGCGGTGTAGGCGCTCGGAACGACGACCACCGGGCAGGTGGCGTGGTGCACGACCTGGGTCGCAACCGATCCGAGGACAAGCCCGAGGAAACCTCCGTGCCCCCGAGCACCGACCACGAGGAGGTCCGCGCCTTCGCTGGCGTCGACGAGCGATCGGGCCGCCGATCCCTCGGTGACCACCGGATCGATGAACACGGTGGAGGGCGAACCCGCCGTGGCGTCTCGGATCGCATCGGCGAGCAGCGCCTCGGACGACTCCTTCATGACGCCGAGGTCGACGAGCCGCATCGTTGGGAAACCGACCGCCGTCGGGTACGCCCAGGCGTGCAGTACGAGGAGCGAGGTCCCTCGGAGAGCAGCTTCCCGCAGCGCCCAGCGCAGCGCCGCGAGGCTTTCGTCCGACCCGTCGACCCCGACCACGATTCGTGCGTCCATGGGTGCCAGCGTGCTCCCGATCCGGAAAACGCGGACAGGGCCAAAGGTCCCGGCCGCTCGGGGCCCTTGCGCTCTAGGACCAATGACGCCGGGTCGGCACCGTCGAGGAATGAGTTCTTCCGCACCTGTTGAGTACCGTCAATCCTCGGAGGGGGCGACCCTCGTGGCCCTGCTCGGCGCCGGGTTGGCGATCGTCCTTGCGTTGGTGGCGTTCGGTTTCAGTGTCCGCGAGCGGGCCGACGGCAGCTCGTCGGGCGGCGCAGCCGCAGCAAAGATCACCGATGTTGCTGTCACGCTGAGCGACTTCAAGATCACGACGGCGACGACCACCTTTCCGGCCGGCCGGATACGACTCAACGTGTCGAACACCGGGTCGGTGGCCCACAACCTCGGTGTCGGGGGCATCGGCAAGACCCGCGACTTTCCACCCGGATCGACGGCCGTCCTCGACCTCGGCGTCCTCGAGCCGGGAACGTACACCTGGATCTGCGACGTCGCCGGCCACGCCGAGGTCGGGATGAAGGGCACCTTCCAGGTGGTCGCGTCGGCCGGCGGTGGCTCGGCGAGCGCCGCGCCGGCGGGCACCGCACCCGCAGGCGAAGCGGCTGCGGGGACAGACCCCTACGCCGGTGTGGATGAGGCCCACCGAACCGTCGTCCAGGAGTTCCTCACTGGCCTGCCGGCCAAGACCGAGGGCCTCGGCGGCATCCCGCTCAAGCCGAAGACGGAGAACGGCATCCCGGTGTACGACATCACGGCCAAGGTTGTGCAGTGGGAGGTGTCCCCCGGCCGCAAGATCGAGGCTTGGACCTACAACGGCACCGTCCCCGGGCCGGAGATTCGGGTGAAGCAGGGTCAGCGGGTGCAGGTCCGCATCAAGAACGACCTCCCCGAATCGACATCGATCCACTGGCACGGTCTGGAAATGGCCGACAACAAGCAGGACGGCGTCACCTTCGTGACCCAGGACCCCATCACCCCCGGCCAGACCTACATCTACGACCTCACCCCGATCAACTGCGGTTCACACATGTACCACTCGCACCACTCGGCCGACGCCCAGGTGCCGCTCGGCCTGCTCGGCGCCTTCATCGTCGACTGCACGACCACGCCGGTCCCCGCCTTCGCCGCCCACGACAAGGAGTACACGCAGATCCTCAGCGACGGTCCGATGGGCTTCTCCATCAACGGCAAGGGCTTCCCGGCGACCAGCCCGATCGTGGCCAAGGTCGGCGAGAAGACTCTTGTCCGGTTCATGAACGAGGGCCTCATCATCCACCCGATGCATCTTCACGGGCACCGTATGACGGTCGTGGCCAAGGACGGGAACTTCCTGCCCCAGCCCTATGAGGTCGACACCATCAACGTCGCCCCGGGCGAGCGCTACGACGTGATCGTGACCTCCCTGTACCCAGGGGCGTGGGCATTCCACTGCCACATCCTCACCCACGCCGAATCTCCCCAGGGTCTCCACGGCATGACCACGGTCTGGGCCGTGAAGCCGTGAGCCTACGTTCGCTGATCGGCGCAGCGGTGTTCGCTCTGGCCCTCGCCGGTCCGGTTGCGGCCACGGCGGCATCAGAGGCACCGTCACCGACCCTGACGCTCCGTGAGGTGGCCGGAGGCGGCGGCCAGCGCACCTACGAGGCCGACCTGCGGGTCGGCGGGGTGCCCGTGAAGGCGGGAGACCTCGACATCGGCGGTCTGGGGGACGATCCCGACCTTCGGGTCCCGACGCAACCGATGCGCGCATCGGGCTCGGCCTACCGGGCGACGCTCCGGTTCTCGAGCGGCGGTGATTGGGTGCTCGTGGTCCGGGCCCACGCACCGGTCCAGATCGTCGAGTTGTTCACCGTCAAGATCGACGGCATCCCCGTCGCCGATCACGCCGTTGCGGCGGCCTCGCCGTCACGTCGGGCCATGCTCCGATTGGATCCCAAGACCTCCACCGAAGCGGCGGCGCCCAGCCACGCAGCGTCGGCCTCGGTCGAGAACACCAGCCTGCCGAGAACGTTCGACCTCGAGGCGTCGCTCATCCGGGCGCTCCATTCCCTCGGCGCCGTGGCATGGCTGGTGTCCGTCCTCGGCCTGGTGCTCGCCAACCGCCTCGGTCCCGGCTGGGGTCGCGATCAGCTCACGTCGTTCATCGCCCAGCGCTACACGATGCTCGCCGGCGTCGGACTCGGCGTCGTCGTCTTCACCGGCCTGATCAACATGCAGCGCTCATCGGCCGGTCTCTTCCAGCCGACCGAGTTGCTCCGCTCGGGGCTCGGCACGGCATACCTGTGCGTGTTCGCCGTCAAGATGGTCGCCGTGGTCGCGTCGCTCGTGACTTCGGCGAGGATCGGCCGGGTCCTGTCCGGCCGGGGTCACGGGACCCGGTCGGCCGCATCTGCCTTCGTGCCGGCGTCCTTCGCGGTGACGGCGTTCCCCGCCGAAGCCGTGCCCGGGACCGACACCCCTTCCGTAGCCCCGCCGACCATGACAGCATCGTCCCAGGCACGACTGTTCCGCCTGGCCGAGACGAACGTCGCCGTCGGCGCCTTCATCCTCGTTGCCGTCGCCATCCTCGGACAGCTCCACCCGCTGCTGCACTGACAACGGAGAACAACATGGCAACTTCCCACGGCATCGACCGGATCACGGAGATCCTCGGCGAACGCGCCGACGATCTGCTCGGTCATCGTTGCACGACGATTCCGTCAAGCCGCCTCTCGCTTCCCGGGCCGGGGTTCGTCGACCGCGTCGTGTCGCTCAGCGATCGGCCAATACCGGTGCTGCGCTCACTCGAAACGCTCTTCGGCACCGGCCGCCTTGGCGGCACCGGCTACATGTCGATCCTTCCGGTCGATCAGGGCATCGAGCACTCGGCCGGCGCTTCGTTCGCCAAGAACCCGGACTACTTCGATCCGATGAAGATCGTGGAGCTGGCTATGGAGGGAGGATGCAATGCCGTGGCCAGCACGCTCGGTGTGCTCGGCATGTGCGCTCGAAAGTACGCCCACCGAATCCCGTTCCTCTTGAAGTTCAACCACAACGAGTTCCTCGCCTACCCCAACGCCTACGACCAGATCGCGTTTGCGCAGGTCCGCCAGGCGAGGGAGATGGGGGCTGTGGCCGTGGGCGCCACGATCTACTTCGGCTCACCGGAGAGCAAGCGCCAGATCCAAGAAGTCGCCAAAGCCTTCGAGATCGCCCACGAGATGGGCATGGCCACGGTGCTGTGGTGCTACCTGCGCAACGCCGATTTCAACAAGAAAGCCGAAGGCGGTCCCGACTACCACGTGGCCACCGACCTCACCGGCCAGGCCAACCATCTCGGCGTCACCCTCCAGGCCGACATCATCAAGCAGAAGGCTCCGGAGACCCCGGCCCCGGGCTTCGACGACCTGAAGTTCGGCAAGTCGGACCCCCGGATGTACTCCGAGCTCATGACGGCCCACCCGATCGACATGACCCGCTACCAGATCGCCAACTGCTACATGGGCCGGGTTCCGCTCATCAACTCCGGCGGTGCGTCGGGTGCCAACGACCTCCACGATGCAGTCGCTACCGCCGTGGTGAACAAGAGGGCCGGTGGTGCGGGCCTCATCTCGGGCCGCAAAGCCTTCCAGCGGCCGATGGCCGAGGGTGTCGCGCTCCTGAATGCGATCCAGGATGTGTACCTCTGCGACGAAGTCACCATCGCCTAACGCCGCAGCCGCGTCGCGTGGCCGACGCCGGACGGAGGTCAGCTACCCGGTGTCTCGTGGAGGTGCTCGTTCATCATGCGCATGAGGTCGTAGATCTCCTTGCACTTCGGGCAGATCGGGAGCTGCAACGGATCGCGTTGCGGGACGAACACGTGACCGCACAGGGCCTCGACCGGCGTGCCCATGATGCGGGCCTCGAGGACAACCGCGGTCGCCGTCTCACCGGGCTTGGTCACGACGATGTGGGCGTGCTTGCCCGGATCGAGTTCGACGTCGTCTTCGGTGATCGTCTCGACGACCGGAGCGGTCTTCAGTGCCATGCGCAACGATACGCCCGCTTGCAAACCGCGTCTGCCAGTGCTCGCCGGCCCCGGGCGATGACCTTGCGGGTGGCTCGGCGCGGACCCGGGCAATGACCTTGCGGGGTCCTGTCACCGATCCTCCCCATCCGCTGCGTTACTCGCCCGTGCTCCTTCGTCGCCGGGTCTCCGTTCCTCGGGCGGGGCCCCATCGGCGCCACCCCTCCAGGCCATCACCCTGTCCATCTCCCGGTCTCCGTTCCTCGGGCGGGCCCCATCGGCGCCACCCCTCCAGGTCATCACCCTGTGGGCATACGTTCTCTGTTCACTCCCACCTTCTCTTCCGATCACCGGCTTGTCACCGCTCGGTCACTGGCGCAGTGCGAGACTGAACTGTCGACCTCACGGGGAGCTGTGGTGCCCAACCCAGACAAGAACATCACGGCCGCGAAGCCGTTGGCTGCAAGCGGGTCCAAGCCCGCGAAGAAGAAAGCCGGTCTCAAGTCCAAGGCGGCCGACCCGCTCGACGACATCAATCGTTCGATCATCACCGAACTGCAGATCGACGGCCGCCGGAGCTACACGGCGATCGCCGAGCGCGTCGGCCTTTCCGAAGCTGCGGTGCGACAGCGGGTGCAAAAGCTGGCCGAAGACGGGGTCATGCAGATCGTCGCCGTGACCGACCCTATGAAGCTCGGTTTCCAGCGTGTTGCGATGGTCGCAATGCGAGTGTCGGGCGACGCCACCCTCGTCGCCGAGGCGCTCAGCAAGATGCCCGAAGTCAGCTATGTCGTGCTCGCCGGCGGCAGCTACGACCTGCTGGCGGAGGTCGTGTGCGAGGACGACGATCACCTCATCGATGTACTCAACACCACGATCCGCACGTACCCCGGCATCCGGGAGACGGAGACGTTCATGTACCTGCGGCTCTACAAAGAGTCCTACACCTGGGGCGTGCCGTCGACGTGAGACCTGCCCGGCCAGCAGCGAAGCGCAGCGGAGCAGCGCAGCACCATCAAGCAGAGTCCTACACCTGGGGCGTGCCGTCGACGTGACACGAACTCCCGGGTTCCGGCCGGTCGAGAGCGCGTAACGTCGGGGAGCCATGGCATCTCCGTCTCCGTTCCTGCATCCATTCGCCCGGCCCGCGGCCCAGCCCGGTGAGTTCGTCACCCTGGTTCGTGGCGAAGGCGCAGCGCTCTTCGACCGCGACGGCACGCGCTACGTCGATGGCCTCGCCAGTCTCTGGTACTGCAACGTTGGACATGGACGCCTCGCCATCGCCGACGCCGTCCACGACCAGATGCGCCGGCTCGAGACGTACAGCACCTTCGACATCTTCACCAACGAACCGGCGGAGCAGCTGTGCGCCGAGCTCGCCGCATTGGCCCCGATGCCCGACGCCCGGGTGTTCCTGACGAGCGGTGGATCGGAATCGGTCGACACCGCGATGAAGCTGGCTCGCCAGGCTCAGACCCAGGCCGGGCACCCGGAACGCACCGTGATCATCAGCCGTGCACAGAGCTACCACGGGGTGAACTACGGCGGTCTCTCGGCCACTGGACTCCCGCTGAACCGGGCCGGGTTCGGCGAGCTGCTGACCGATGTGGTGCAGGTGCCCCAGCACGATCTCGATGCCATGGGTGCCGCCTGCGCCCAACACGCCGGCCGTGTTGCGGCGATCATCAGCGAACCCGTGCAGGGTGCCGGGGGTGTGCATCCGTCGAAGGACGGCTATCTCCAGGGCCTACGCGCGCTCGCCGATCAGCACGGTGCCTACTTGATCTTCGACGAGGTGATCTGCGGGTTCGGGCGCCTCGGATCGTGGTGGGGGGCGCAGCACTACGGAGTGACCCCGGACCTCATCACCTTCGCCAAGGGTGTGTCCTCGGGGTACGTACCGTTGGGCGGGGTGCTGGTAGGCCCCGCGGTGCGGGCGCCGCTCGAAGCCGATGCCACCTTCGTCCTCCGTCACGGCTACACCTACTCCGGCCACGCGAGCGCTTGCGCTGCCGGACTCGCCAACCTCGAGATCATCCGCAGCGAAGGGCTCGTCGACCGGGCTGGTCCGATCGGTGAACGCCTCTCCGCCGGACTGCAGGCGCTGCATCGTGCCGGCAAGCTGGCCGAGGTGCGCGGTGTGGGCGCAGTGTGGGGTGTGGGCCTCCACGAAGGGATGAACCCCGCGGCGGTGCGTTCCACGATGATGCAGCAGGGTGCGATCGTCCGGCCGATACCGCCCTCGACTCTGGCGTTCTGTCCACCACTGGTGATCTCCGACGACGACATCGACCTCCTCCTCTTCGCTCTCGAAGTGGGCCTCGACGCCAACGCTCGGCAACTGTTGCGGTGAGCGGCATACGGAGCGTCTGATCCTGCGCCGTGGTATCGCCGGCGCAAACGCCGATATCGCATTCCTGATCACTGCTCGCGCAGGAACCGCTCCAGTTCCGAGGCGAGGTCGTCGCCGGTGGGCAGGTTGCCGTCGGACTTCATGAACACGATGCGGGGATCGACATCCTCGGTCTCGTCTTCGTCGTCGAAGTCGTCGTCCTCGTCGTCGCCGACGTCATAGCTCTCCTCGAGGGTGCGCACGAAACCGCGCATCTCGTCATCGGTGTCGACCACGTCGTTGACCTGGCGCTCGTAGTCGACGGCCCCGAGTTGCAGATCGATCGTCGGCACGGAGACGCCGAGGATCTCGGTCGCCCGCTCGACGAGGGCCAGGGCGGCTTTCGGCGACGTCGTGCTCGGCAGGTAGTGGGGGACGGTCGCCCACAGGGAGCACGATGCAATCCCGCTGGCGGCGAAGGAGTCGTGGAGGACTCCGACAATGCCGGTCGGCCCCTCGTAACGGGACGCGATCAGCGCATAGCGTTCGATGAGCGCCTGATCGGCCGCGGTTCCGGTGATCCGGGTCGGCCGGCTGTGCGGCACGTCGGCCAGCAGTGCTCCGAGGGAGATGACGAGCTCGACCTGGAGCGTTTGGGCGACCTCGAGGACGAGGCGGCTGAACGTCTTCCATCGCAGCTGAGGCTCGGCGCCGACGAGAAGTACCGCATGACGATTCGTCCCGTCGATGAGCCCGGCCGAGAACTCGTTGGTCGGCCAGTCGATGACCCGATCGGTCCCGTCGAGGCGGACGTGCGGCCGGGTCGAGGTGAAGTCGTAGAAGTTCTCGGCGTCGATCGTGGCAAAGGGCTCACCGTTCCACACCGTGTCGAGGTGGCGGGCGGCCGTGGTCGCTGCCTCCCCGGCGTCGTTCCACCCTTCGAAGGCCACGATCAGGACCGGACGATGCAGCTCCGGGCGTCGTGTCCACACCAACTCATCGGCGGCCACACAGGCGACGATACCCGGCTCTCATTCCCCCAGCAGCACACCCGACGCGACCAGCCCGGCGACATCGCCTTCCCCCCACCCCAGCCACTCCGCCAGTACCGCCGCGTTGTGCTCCCCCCGCCTCGGCGCGCCGCCGCGAACCCCGCTCTCCCACGCCGAGAAGCGGTACGGCGAATCGATCACCCCACGGGTGGACCCCGTTCCGCTGCGGTCATCGATCTGCGCGACGACTCTGCGGTGGTCCGCCGTGGGCGAGGAGATCGCCTCGTCCATGGTGCGGACCCGACCCCACGCAATGTTCAGCGCATCGAGGGCAGACGTTGCGTCCTCCACGGAGGCGTGTCTGCGCATCCATGCCGCGATCGCCCGGGTGCGGCTTGCGACCTTCTCGTCCAACGAAGCGTCGACGGGGACTTCGGCGGTGACCCCGAGTGAGGAAACGACCCGCCAGAAGTGCTTCATCGGCGACGACACCATGAGCCAGGTCCCATCGCCCACCTGCCAGTAGGTCCCTCCAAGGCGGTCGACCGGCGAGCCGTCGATCGCATGGTGCACGTAGTCGTCCGTGGCGAGCATGGCGTCGACCATCGACATGTCGATCCAGGTTCCGACCCCGGTGCGCTCGACCATGCGCAGCGCGCTGAGGATCGCGACGAGCGCGTGGAGTCCGGAGTCGTAGTCGGCGATCGACAGCATCGGGTCGGTCGGCGACATGCCGTCGAAGAGGGCCTGGCGGCTCACGATTCCGCTCTCCGCCTGGATCACCGGGGCGTATGCGGCGCGGTCAGCGTCGGGACCCTGAGCGCCGAAGCCGCTGATCGAGCACATCACGAGCCGGGGGTTCACCACGGAGAGCACGGGCCAGTCGAGGCCGAGTCTGGTCATAACGCCGGCCCGGAAGTTCTCGAGCACGATGTCGGCGCGGGCCGCAAGAGCGATCACCACTGCCGTTGCGCCCTCGGCTCGCAGGTCGACGCAGATGTCACGCTTACCGGCGTTTTGCTGCTGGAAGAACCCGCTCACACCGTGGCGTTTCTCCCCCCACACCCGTGAGACATCACCCTCGGGAGGCTCGACCTTGACCACGTCGGCTCCGAGATCGGCGAGCATGCGGCCGGCGAACGGGCCGGCGACAACTCGCGAGAGGTCGAGCACCCGAACACCGTCGAGTGGTCGGGTCATGGAAGGTCGCCCGGGAACATGCAACGAGGGTACCCAGAAAAAAATCGGCCAGACTGTCGCCGACATGTCTGCGTTCTCCCGCCCGAGCCCCCGTCCGAACACGCTCGCCACCGCGGCGCTCGATCGACTGAGCGATCGGCGGAGCGAACAGGAGTGGATCGCGGAGCAATGGTCGGCGGAAACCACGGTTGTGCAGTTGGTCTGGCGGGGCACACACGCCGTTTCCGGCGATCGTTCCGTGCCGGTTCGCCCGACCGCGCTCCCGGTGAGTCTGGGCGATCCGATATTTCTCGGCCACCTCGCCGGGGTGGCCCATTTCGGCCTTGACGCCTCCGGTCTCGAACGTGACGCCGTCATTGCCCTCGTGGGCGACGAGGCCGTGATGATGTCACTCCGCGATGGTGCAGCCGTCCTTCACGCCGACGATGCCAACCTCCTGGCCATGACCAGCGGGTTGGCGAGGTGGCACAGCATGCATCGCTTCTGCGGTGTTTGTGGTGCCCCGACGAACGTCCGCGCCGCGGGGCACGAGCGACACTGCGATGCCTGCTCGACCACCACCTTCCCGCGCACCGATCCCGCCGTCATCATGCTCGTCCACGACGGGGACCGGGCGGTGCTCGGCCGCCAGAAGATCTGGCCGAGGGGGATGTATTCGACGCTCGCCGGGTTCGTGGAGCCGGGAGAGTCCCTCGAGGACGCTGTCGCCCGGGAAGTGTTCGAAGAAGTCGGCTTGCGGTGCGGTTCGATCCACTATTCGTCGTCACAGCCGTGGCCGTTCCCGCAATCACTCATGGTCGGATTCCACGCCAAAGCGATCACCACGGACCTTGCCGTTCATCCCACCGAACTGGACGACGCGCAGTGGTTCAGCCGGGAAGAACTCAACGACGCCCGTTCACGGCGCGGCTTTCCGATCGTCCCGCCACCCCTGACCATTGCCCGCCGTCTCCTCGACGAATGGCTCGACGAGCACTGAGCCGCGATGCTCATCGCGCGCGGGTGGTTGGCGCCCATTCGACCTCGCCAGCCGACAGGACAACCGCCCGATCCGGTGGTCCGGCGTCACCGGGCGGACCCGTACGCTGAACATCCATGAGCACGCTTGTTCTGTTGCGCCACGGTGAGTCGGTCTGGAATCAGGAGAACCGCTTCACCGGCTGGGAGGATGTCGACCTGACCGCGAAAGGCGAAGCGGAGGCCCGCCATGCCGGAACGCTCTTCCGAGAAGCGGGCGTGTACCCCGATGTGGTCCACACCTCGCTGCAGAAGAGGGCGATTCGCACGGCCAACATGGCGTTGAACGCCGCCGACCGCCACTGGATCCCGGTCAAGCGGTCGTGGCGTCTCAACGAGCGCCACTACGGTGACCTCCAGGGCAAAGACAAGGCCCAAACCCTCGCGGAGTTCGGCGAGGAGCAGTTCCTCACGTGGCGTCGGAGCTACGACACCCCGCCACCTCCGGTCGACCGCGGCTCGAAGTACCACCCGGCAAACGATGCGCGCTACGCCGACCTTGCGCCCGAGCTCCTTCCGGCCACCGAGGCGCTGTCAAACGTCCTCTATCGCATGCTGCCGTATTGGTACGACGCCATCGTTCCCGATCTTCGGGCGGGCCGGACGACCCTTGTCGCGGCGCACGGCAACTCCTTGCGGGCACTTGTCATGCACCTCGAGGGGTTGACCAGGGAGCAGGTGGTTGCTCTCAACATCCCCACGGGGATCCCCTTGCGCTTCGAGCTCGATGCGTCGCTCAAGCCCGTGAGCAGCGAGTACCTCGACCCCGAAGCCGCCAGGATCGCCGCGGCGAACGTCGCCAACCAGGGTCGCCACTGAATATCCGCCGGACCGCCGGCGACAGCGGGTGACAAGGTTCATACAAGAGTTTGAGCGAACGCTTTAATCTTTCGGTGGGATTCGTTAGAGTCAATCGCATGCCCCCCATGCTCCACTCGATCCTCACGACGTCGTACGCCCCGCCGGCGGCTCGGACGCCGGAGCCGCTCACCGTCCACGAGGTCGCCGCGGTTTCGATCCGGGCGGCGATGTGGAACGACCTGTCCTGGCGCGACCACGCGGCCTGTCAGGACATCGACACGAACATGTTCTTCCCGGTCGGACTCACCGGCGCGGCGATCGACCAGACGCAGCGGGCGAAGACGATCTGCCGGAGCTGTCCGGCCCAGCCAGCCTGTCTCGAGTTCGCCCTCCGAACCAACCAGGACCACGGCGTCTGGGGAGCACACACGGAGGAGGAGCGTCGCGCCCTGCGTCGCGCCCGTCGGGCAGCCGCTCGACGAGCGCTTGCGGCCGAACGCGCCCTTGCCGCCGAACGGGCGGCAAAGAACGAGCAGGCCGCCGGCATTGACCGCCCGATGAGCGAAGCAATCGCCGGCTGAGCGACGACCTGTCGGTTCTCGACCGTCCCCGTCAGCGGACCGACCTCGGCAGTCGGCTGAGCGACGACCTGTCGGTTCTCGACCGTCCCCGTCAGCGGACCGACGTCGGCAGCTCCGGCGCCTCGATGTCGGCGAACGCAAACGTCGGGATCCGCGGCTCCGGACGCGCTGGGGTCTCGTCGATCGGCGGAACCGGGTCTGCGGTCGCCTCCCAGCTCTGCGAAAGTGCGTTGAACTCGTTCAAGTAGTCGTCGCCTCGTCCATCGGACCGGCCGGGCTCCTCGCCGCCGAACGACCGACGTGCTTCCTCGAGGCAGGCCTGACCTTCGACAAGGCTCGTCTTCACGGGTGACACGAACGTGTCCGCACCGGAGATCGTCCGGGCGGTGATCTGGAACTTCCCGCCGGGCATCTGCTCCATCCCCAGGAACTCCACCGAACTCCGACGAACCGCACCGATGACCTCCGACGAGTCGCGGCGATACGTGGGAACGAGGAAGTGAAGGGATTCGGAGCCAGGTGACATTGATGTTCCTGCGGTTCTCTGGTGGCCGAGCGTTGTCCACGCGGGATCCGTCGCGTTCATCATCGGAATCGGGCGCAGCCGACTGAAGTGGGGAATGGCACAAATGGCCTACCCCGACCCGGTGGCCCGCTTCCTTGCGTCGTCGTCGACAGGTCGGCGGCGGACCGAAAAGGTCGGATCAGCGTGTCAAGCGCGCCAGTTCGGGCGCCGAAGAGGAAGTCGCATGGAACTCCACGTCCTGATCCGCAACGTCCTCGCCGAACATGGCCGTCTCAGCGTCGACGCCGAGACGCTGGAAACCTCAGCCGACCTCCACGAAGCGGGGCTGTCGTCGCACGCGACAGTCGCCGTGATGGTGGCGATCGAGGACGCCCTCGACATCGAATTCCCCGATCGCATGTTGAACCGGCGGACGTTCGAGTCGATCGAGGCCCTCCGTTCTTCGATCGAATCCCTCATGGTCACGGCCTGAGCCACCATGCTCGCCTTCCTCGATCTCAGTCCGGTCGGTGAGCAACTCGTCGCGCTCAGTCACAAGATCGGGACGGAGGTAGCCCGTCCGAACGCAGTGGAAGTCGATCGGGCCGGTCGGTTCCCGGCCGAATCCATGGTCGCAATCAGGGACGCCCGCCTGCTCTCGAGCCTCGTGCCCCGCGATCTCGGTGGTGACGGTGCGACGATGACCGACATCGTCGCCGCGTGCTACGTGCTGGGGCAGTACTGCTCGTCGACGGCGATGGTCTACGCGATGCATCAGATCCAGGTCGCGTGCCTCCTCCACCACGGGCTCGAGTCCGACGCGCTCCGCGCCCATATGGAACTCATCGCGGAGGAACAGCGGCTCCTGGCGTCGGCGACCACCGAGGTCGGCACCGGCGGTGACGTCCGGTCGAGCGTCTGCTCCGTCGCCGTCGCCGACGGGCGCTTCGCCCTCCGGAAGGAGACCCCGGTCATCTCCTATGGCGACTACGCCGATGACATCCTGGTCACGGCCCGGCGCACCGTCGACGCCCCCGCCGCCGATCAGGTGATCGTCCTCGTCCGGAGGAAGGATGCGGAGCTGGTGCCCACGACAGAGTGGGACGCCCTCGGGATGCGCGGCACCTGCTCGCGCGGCTACATCCTCACGGCGAGCGGGCCGGCCGATCACGTCCTTCGCGAGCCCTACGCCGACATCTCCTCCCGGACCATGTTGCCGGTGAGCCATCTCGTCTGGACAGCGTTGTGGAGCGGGATCGCCACCGACGCCGTACAGCAGATCCGGGCGAATCTGCGCAAGCAGGCCCGCAAGTCGGCCGGGGTTCCGGCGACAGCGCCGGACGTGGCCATGCTTCACGCTGATCTCGAACTCGTCCGTTCCGCCGTTGCAGCAACGGCGCAACTGTATGAGCGCGTACGAAATGACCCGGCAGCCGCGACCACACCCTCGATGACCCTGCGCATGAATGCGCTGAAGGTCTCGGTGTCCCTCGCCCTTCCCCGCATCGTCACCGACGCCCTTCGCTTCGGCGGCATCAACGCGTATCGCAACGACAGCGAGCAGTCGCTCGGCCGCCACCTGCGCGACCTTCACAGTGCGGCGCTCATGGTCCACAACGAACGCATCCTCGCCAACAACGGATCTTTGCTGTGCATCACGAAGGACGACGCATGACTACCACTGCCATCGATTGGATCACCCCGCAGCGGCTGGCATGGCGCGACGAGCTCCTCGCCTCGGGCCTGCTGCTCGGCACACCGGCAATGGGCGTGTACGGAAGGAGTGCACGTTTCGAAGACGTGCTGCTGGCGGTGTCACGCGGGGTGCATCGCCTCGGGGCCGATCAGAACGCCGAACGGGTCGCGTTCCCGCCGATCCTCCCCCGCGCCACCTACGACCGAAGCGGTCATCTATCCTCGATGCCGGAGCTCCTCGGCTCGGTGAGCGCGTTCACGGGTTCCGAACGCGAACACCGCGCCGTCCTCGAACGGCAGGCCCACGGCGAGTCCTGGGCCGACGGGTTTCCGTCGACCGAGGTCGTCCTCACCCCGGCGGCCTGCTACCCCGTGTATCCGCTGTGTACGGGACAGCTCCCGGCCGAAGGTCGGACCTTCGAGATCATCGGCCAATGCTTCCGCCATGAGCCATCGATCGACCCGATGCGCCAGGTCACGTTCCGCCAGCACGAGATCGTGCGGATCGGAACACCTGATCAGGTCCAGTCCTGGCGCGACGTCTGGTTCACCCGTATCCCCGAGTACGTCACGGCGCTGGGTGTGCCCTTTCGGCTCGACGTCGCGAACGACCCGTTCTTCGGTCGGACCGGTCGCCTCATGGCCGCGTCACAGCGTGATCAGGCATTGAAGTTCGAGATCCTCGTGCCCACGTTCGGCGAAGAGTTCGAGACGGCGGTCGCCTCCCTCAACGCACATCGCGATCACTTCACCCACGCGTTCGACATCCACGCCGCCCCGGGTCACGACGCCCACACGGCGTGTTTCGGTGTGGGGCTGGAACGGATCACGCTGGCGATGTTCAAGTTCCTCGGCGCCGACCCGGCTGACTGGCCGGCGTCAGTGCGAATTCTCCTTTTCGACACATGAACCGTGTCAATCGGCTCGGGCCCGCTCCGCTCCACGCCGACGGCAGAGTGTGGCGCGAGACGAACTGCTACACCGACGTGTGGATCGAAGTTCTCCACGAACTCCAGCACGAACCCATCGCGATGCTCGGCCCGTGTGTCCGGGTCACCCTTGAAGCCGACCAATGGACCTTCTTCAAGCCATCGTTCGACGACCTCTACCTGCTCTATCGATGCGAGGTGGTCGAGACCAATCCGTGGCGCGGACTCTTGGCGACGTGTGAGTCCGCCGTCGCCTCCGGCCGTATCGCGATTCCCGAGGTGGACTCGTGGTTCCTTCCTGACACCGCCGGGGTCTCGTATCGTCTCGCCCACGTGAAGAGTTCGATCGCCGTCCTCTCCATCGACGCCGCACGACGACAGCTGTCCTATGCCCACAACGCCGGCTGCCACGAGCTCCGCGGTGACGATTTCGACGGACTGTTCGGGCAGGGAGCTCACGAGCTCGACGCGACCCACCTTCCGCCCTACGTCGACATGTGCACGCCGTCGGATACACCCCGACGCAGCATCACCGACCTCGCCGACTGCGCGTTCGACCTCCTCCGCCGAGACATTCCCCGGCTGGGGACGCGCAATCCGTTCATCGTCTGGACCGAGCGCTTCAGCGACGAGCTCGACGCCGTCCGCGCCGGCGGTGACGACGCATTCCACGCGTACGCCTTCACCACATTCCGTCAGTTCGGTCCAGCCTTCGAGCTCGCCGCGGAGCACCTTGCCTGGATGGCCGAGCACACAAGCGTGCCGCGTGCCGCGAAGGATGTCCTTTCGGCCGCCGCCGGACACTTCACCACCATCGCCTCCACCGCGCTCGTGTTTCAGATGCGAACAGCTCGTGCCGTCATGAGCGGCAAGCCGATCGACCCGACGGCCTGGAGCACCTCGCTGGCAGACGACTGGCAGGCCGGCGTCGACCTGGTGCGCACACTCGCGTCGGCAGCGCAGTGAGCAGGCGGCCGGGCCATGGCAGCAACGTCTGAAGTACTGGCCTCGTGGTCCTACGCGCGAACCGCGCCGGGCGAGGCCCCCGGCGACTTCGTCCGGATCGGCGAAGCCAGATGTGTCGGCCGTCTTCTCGCCGACGCCGGACGCGATCCCATCGAGCTCGGCGGCCACGATGACCTCGACGCATTCGATCATCACTACCGGACCACGCTGAACGCCCGCGAAGTCGCCGAAGGAAGCCGCGTCAGTGTTCGGCTTCCGGTGGTCGCCACGATCGGGACCGTCTCGTGGAACGACGAGATCATCCACGAGTCGCAAACGTCGTTCGTCCCTGTCGTCGTCGACCTCACCGACCGCATCACCGGCGGAGGAACGCTCGACGTCTGCTGCCATTCATTGAACGCGTGGCTCGGGGCAACCAAGCGGCAGCGGCCCCGGTACCGCTCACGCCTCGTTGCCGACCAACGCCTGCGCTTCGCCCGGGCGAGCCTCCTCGGGCGGATTCCCGCCTGGTCGCCGCCGGTTCCGGCCGTCGGACTCAGCGGGTCCACGGAGCTCCTGACGGAGTCCGGTGCGCAGATCGACTCCGCCACCTTCGCGCCGCGGGTCATTGCCGACGGCGAAGGCGAGCTCCGAGTCCACGTCGAACTGGCCCGGCTTGACGGCGTCGTCGGCGCAACCCTCACCTGCGGCGGGCAGTCGACGACACTCGAAATCGCATCCAGCCCCAACCCGTCGCTCGCCGGGAGCCTTCGCATTCCCGAGGTCCGGCGTTGGTGGCCGCATACCCACGGCGAGCCGAACCTCTACGACGTCTCACTGCACCTCGACCATGCAGACGGAAACACGGAGACGAGGTCCCTCGGGAGAACCGGTTTCCGAGAACTCGTTGTGGACCGCGGAATCGACGGTGAGGGCTTTGCGATCACGTTGAACGGCATCAACGTGTTCTGTCGTGGCAGCGCCTGGATGCCGCTCGATCCACGCGATCCGCACGTCGGGATCGACGAGCTGCGCTCGACGCTCACGAGATGCCGCGAAGCAGGCCTGAACATGCTCCGCCTGACCGGCGTGACGGGGTGGGAGCAGCCCGAGTTCTACGACCTCTGTGCCGAGCTCGGCATCATGATCTGGCAGGACATTCCCTTTGCCGCCCTCGACCAGCCGACCGACGCCGACTTCGTCCGCGCGCTTACTATTGAGACCCGTAGCAACCTTCGGCGGTTCTCCTCCTCTCCTGCCATCGCAGTCGTGTGCGGGGCAAGCGAACGCCAGCAGCAGGCGGCGATGCTCGGTCTTGATCAGGCCGTCATCACCGATGCCGTCGGCAGCGCGGTGCTCGCCGAAGAACTGGAGTCGTTGGAGGTTGACATGGCGTTCGTCGCGTGCTCCCCGAGCGGAGGCCACCTTCCGTTCATCGCCGATCGTGGTGTCTCGCATTACTACGGAGTCGGCGCCTACCTCCGACCTCTGAGCGACGCCCGACACGCGAACGTGCGGTTCACCTCGGAATGCCTGGCGTTCGCCAACGTGCCCGAACCGGCGACCATCGATCGCCTCCTGGCCGACGGCGACGCCCCGCCGACCCACCCGCGATGGAAGCAACGCGTCCCGCGAGACCGCGGTGCGGGCTGGGACTTCGAAGATGTGCGGGACCACTACCTCGCCGTTGTCACCGGAGAAGATCCTTTCGCCTTGCGCCAACGAGACGTGGACCGGTATCTGGAATTGGGCCGGGTCACCTCCGCAGTCGTGATGACGTCGGCGTTCCAGGAGTGGCGACGTCCCTCGTCGAGTTGCGCCGGCGCCCTCACGTGGTTCCTCCGCGACCTCTGGCGAGGGGCCGGGTGGGGACTCATCGACAGCGACGGACGAGCGAAGGCTGCGTTCGGCGCCCTCGCCGACACCTGGTCGCCGGTCGCGATCGGACTGATCGACGAGGGCGTGAACGGCGTCGATGTCTGGGTCCACAACGATCGGCCCGAACCGTTCGCGGGAGTCATCGAGTTGTGCCTGGTTCGCGACACCAGGTCGACGCAGCTCCACCGCACTGACACCATCGCTGTCCCTCCCCACGGGTCGCTCCATCTGCGCGCAGATGAATTGGTCGGTCGTTTCACCGATCCGTCCGACGCGTATCGATTCGGACCACGCGATCACGATGGGATGACGGCGCGTCTGATCGACGATCACGGCTCGACGATCGCCCGCTACGTTCTCGATACCAGCGGCGGCCTGACGTTTCGCCGGTCGACGCCCGCGTGGAGCGCGTCGGCAATGGCCGTCGTCGAAGGCATCGTTACCCTCGACGTACGCGCCGTCGATCTGGTCCGCGATCTCCGCATCGAGGACTCCGCGTTCACCGTCGACCGCCACCACGTGGACGTCGTTCCGGGTGAGAATCGGCGCTTCCTCCTTCGACACTCGGGAACGACGCCCGGCACGGTCACCGTGGGTGCCGTGAACGCGCGTGGTGCCGTCCGTGTCCACGTCCAGTCGGGAATCGCGGAGGAACGGGACGACGCGGGGGTTTCCGATGGGCGCTGACACCATCACCCACACCCTCCTCGGGGTCGCGGTCCCTTCGGGTACTTGCATGGCGACGCTCGTGACACCCACGCTCTCCGCCGGTCTCAGCCGCCGGGGGATCCTGCTCGTGCCGCCGTTCGGTATCGAACATGCCGGCAGCGATCGTTTTCTGAGGCTGTTCGCGGACTATGCCGGCCGGCTCGGTCACGTGGTCCTCACAATCGAGCCGGTGGGCACGGGCGACAGCACCGATCTCCCCGAAGACGTCGATCTCGTGACCGGGTACCACGAGGCCATCGACGCGGGCGTGCGCATCCTCGCCGAGCTCGGCACGAGCGTCGTTGTCGTAGGGATGCGGTTCAGCGCGCTCGTCGCCGTAAGTGCACTCGCCGCGCCCGACCTTCGCCGACTCGTGAGCGCGGTCGTACTCATCGAACCGATCACCAGGGGCAAGAACTATCGCCGTGAGCTCCTCCTGCTCGGTTCTTCGACATCAGCAGGCCTTCCGGAGGACTGGGCAGCTCCCGCTGGGTCGACGCTGCGACCGTGCGATCTCGCCGCAATGAACGCTCTCGACCTCAACGCCCTCCCGGCCGGCGCCGGCCACGTGCTCATCGTTCAAGGGCCACACGCCCCGGTTTCCGTTGCGACCGCCGCCGCGTGGAGCTCCCACGCCGAGATCGAGACGCTCCCTCAGCCGATCAGCGACCTCGTCATCGAAGACCCGGAGCTCGGCCGCGTGATGCCCCAGCTTGTCTACGGCATCGGTGATTGGATCGCCAGGCTCCCTGAACCGCAGCCGGCCGAGACACCGTTCGGCGTCGCGCTTCCCAGCGGTTTCACGGCAACCGGGCCGTCATGGCGTGAGGAGGCCGTTTCCCTGGCCATGGCAGATGGTGAGTTGCTCCACGGCATCCGGACCACCCCGGACCACCCGACGCGGGTCGGTCTCGTCCTGCTCTCGACCGGAACCAACCCGCGGTTCGGTCCGGCCCGGCTTCACACGATCCTGGCGCGACGGCTCGCGGCGCGCGGAGTGGCGACACTGCGGATCGAACGCCGGGGAGCCGGCGTCGACGGCCGCATCCTCGATGCCTACGACCCCATCCACATCGACGACGCCCGAACCGTTGACGCGGCGGCCCGAGACCTCCTCGGTACACCGACAACGGTTCTGGCCGGAATGTGTTCGGGAGCCTGGGCGGCCTGGCACGCCATGCTCGGAGGCATCTGCTCGACCGACGTCGTGCTGATCAATCAGATCATCTTCGGCGAGGGCTCCTGGGATCTCTCGGAAGGCTCGCCGGCGATTGCGGTGAAGACACGCCAGTCGCTCGGCGACCCGGATCGGTGGAGGGCGATCCTGCGCGGCGAGATCCAGGTCGCCCGATCGGCGCGAAACCTGTTCCGCTACGCCGCCCTGACCGCCCGGAACCGGTTCGGTGCCGGGTTCAGCGATCTCCGTGACGATCTGGAGGCGATCGCCGAACGCGGCCCGCGGGCGCACCTCATATTCGACGCCAATGAGTCGGGCCTGGTCTACGTCAGGATGCACGGCGGCGTTCGCCTACGCGACCTCCTGAACGAGGCCCGGATCACCCTCTCGACGGTGGATGACGCCGGCCACGTCTTTTCCTCGCCGGCGAGCGTCGAGTGGCTCGGCTCGGCGCTCGTTCAGCTGCTCACCCGTGAGCGGCACGAAGGCGAGCCGTCATCTCCGAGAGGATCCGCTTCGTAAGGCCCGGGATGGTCGAGGCGAGCTTGGCGAAGTCAGCAGCGCTGAACACCAGAGCGGTGAGCTCGCTGGTGGCGATGACGGAGGCGGAACGGGGCTGATGGTCGAGGGGGGCGAGCTCACCGAAGCTCTCGCCCGAGCCGAGCTGGGCGACCGCAGTGCCGTCGAGCTCGACGCGTGCGGTCCCGTCGAGGATGACGTAGCAGTCGTCGGAGAGGTCGCCCTGGCTTACGATCGTCTCGCCGGATCCGATCGTGACCCGCTTCGACGCTTTGGCGATCGTCGCCAACTCCTTGGAAGAACAGCTGTTGAAGAGCGCCAGGGAGCGGAGTTCTTCGACTTCGGGTTTCGAGGTGCGGAACATCGAGAGTCCTTTCGGAAGCTGTCGGCACAGTGCCTTCGGCACCGGTTACCGTACGTCGGCGTTTCGCCGGGACCTAACCAAAGCGCCGTGTCATTGGTCATGACGGCGTGTTCTCTTTCACACGCGACGAGCGCTCACATGTCGTACACCGCACGGCGCGCCCACCTCGAGGATCCGGTCAGAGCGGCCGTTGATTCGTCCGCCGCCGAGCCGAACACGCCCTTTGCCATAAGCGACTGCTCGTGCTGTCGGCGGCCGGCGTAGACATCGGCGCGGATCTCATGCACTCGGCGGAAGTCGTCGGTGTCCGCGTCAACGCTTTCTGCGGCAAGTTCGATCACGTGGGACGCAAGCCGCCAGCGATCGTCGGCCATGTCCCGATCAACCGCGCTCCTAGCTTCGACGGCAAGATCCTCTGCGCGCTTGGCAAGGGCAAATGGCCCTCCCGCGAGCCCGGCCAGTTCCCGGGCGAGAACGGCGGCAGGCGATGGCTTCAAGCGGTCGACGTCGCCCCCCCACCAGCCGCCGTAGAGCCGCCAGATGTTGCGCACGACGAACTCCGGTTCGTCATAGCTGGCTCGGAGGAACGGAAGGGCCAGCACCTCGGCGCGCACCTTCACCTCGTGCACGATCGCATCGAGCGGCATCCCGGCGTTCATCCGCTCGATCACCGCGGCGACGAGTTGCTCCAGTGCTTCGGCGACGGTGGTGAGCACGAATTGGATTCGTTCGCGACCGGCGATCGGCAGTCCATGGGCCGGCAGCAGCATCTCGGGTTCGAGCGCCGCCATGTCACGAAGGGCCATTGCCCACTCGGCCGGGAATCGCTGCACCTTCTGTGGATTGCCGGCATTGGGGAACGTCCACGTCATGAGGTCGCCGGAGAAGATCGCACGCCGCTGCGGGTCCCATGTCCAGAGGTGGTCGTCGGTCTCGCCGAGCGCATGATGGAGCGCAAAGTGTTGTGAGCCGACGGCGAGATCAGTGTGCGCGTCGACGGCGCGCGTCGGGGCAAGCACGCTCGCATCGAGGAAATCGTCCAGCGGACGACCGCCGAACTGGCGGGCGTTGATCTGGGCGTTGTATCCGTTCGTCAACCGATAACGATCGAAACGGGCGCCGACCCGCGCGTGTCCGATCACGGTCGGCGCAACGTCACCTCGGTCTGCGGCATCGGCAGCGAACGCGCCGGACCCACCGACATGGTCGACGTGTCCGTGGGTGTAGACGAGCGTGGAGAACGGCGACTGGTTCCAGACTCGCAGCGCCGCAACCGCATGCGGGCCGGCACGCCGGCCGCTCGTGTCGAAGCACACCATTCCGTCGTCAGTGGCGACGGCGTAGACGTGGGAGAACGCCTCGACGAGGGCGAGCCCGTCGCCGAGTTCGGAGAGCTCCAGCGTGACGCGGTTCACCTTCACCGACGTGATCTGCTCGTCGATCACCCGCGCCGAGAGATCAAAGATGTCTTCGTGGGCGGGCAGTGACGTGTCGGTCATCCCCTTGATCTACTACAGGCGTCAACCCGATGGCGAAGCCGGATCGGCGACACATACGTTGCGGCAGGCACCGATGCCGTCGATCTCGGTGAGCACCTCCGCGCCGGGCCGGAGGAACTCCGGTGGCGTACGCGCCGCGCCAACTCCCCCAGGCGTCCCGGTGGCGATCACGTCGCCCGGACGCAGCGTGATGATGGTGGAGCAGTACTGCACGAGCGCGACGGGATCGAAGACGAGATCCGACGTGTTCGAGGACTGCTTGACGACCCCGTCGACCGAGCAGCGCAGATCGAAGGTCGGAACCGGAGCGTCGGGGTCGTCGACGAGCAGGTAGGGGCCGACGGGGGTGGAGTGTTCGAAGGTCTTCCCCTGGAGGAACTCGACCGTCCGGCGCTGCCAGTCCCGCATCGAGATGTCGTTGACGACGGTGTAGCCGGCAATGGCTGCACGCGCTTGCGCGGCCGTGGCTCGACGGACGGTTTGCCCGATGACGACGCCGAGCTCGACCTCCCAGTCGACCTTCTCCGACTCGGCCGGAATCGCAATGGAGTCGTTCGCTCCGATGAGTGCGCCGGTGAACTTGGCGAAGAGGGTGGGGAACTCGGGCACCGCGTTGCCCATCTCCTCGATGTGGCTGCGGTAGTTGAGCCCGACGCAGAAGACCTTGTCTGGCTTGACGACGAGGGGAGCGAAGTCGGTGCTCGCAACGGGATGCCGCGGTCCGTTCGCGGCGAGGGTACGGGTACGCCACATCGGGTCATGGAGCAGTGCGCCGACATCGCCGGCGCCGTCGATCTCGACGAGTTCGGCGCCGACCATGGTCGCCGCCCTCGTCGTGCCTGCTGTTCGAATCGTTGCCAGGCGCACGTGGATTCCTTTGTCGTGTTGTTCCGACACTAGAACCCCGACGCGAAAGGGAGGCGCCCCGATCGGACGCCTCCCTTCAGAGCACTGGTCGACCCAATCGACGGTTCGCTTCAGACCTTGGCGAACTCCGGGTAGGCGAGCATGCCCATCTCGGTGTCGTCGAGACCGGCGAGCTCGTCGGCTTCCGTCGACCGGATGCCGCCCTTGGTCAGCTTGTTCTGGATGAAGAAGAAGGCGAACGCCAAACCGAGGATCACCGTGCAGAGCACGCCGACACCGATGAGCTGGGCCACCAGCTGCTTGAATCCCTCGCCTCCATAGAACAGACCGGTCACGTTGTTGTCCTTGGTCCACTGACGATCCAGCGCGTTCCATGCTGCGCCGTAGGTGCCGTCGGCAAAGAGGCCGACGAAGATCACGCCGAGGAGTCCACCGACACCGTGCACAGCGATGGCACCGACCGGATCGTCGATGCCCCGTGACTCGATGAACCGACCGGCAAGGGTGACGATGATGGCGGCAAGCACCCCGATGACCGCAGCGGCCCAGGGGGCGACGAATGCGCACGGCGCAGTAATGGCCACCAGGCCGGCGAGCATGCCGTTGATCATGACGCCCGGATCGGGCTTCTTCCCGCCGGTGTACATGGCGTAGAACATCGCCCCGGTGGCGCCGAAGGCGGCCGCGATAGCCGTGTTCACCGCAGCAACGGTGAAGCGGTTGTCGGTTGCCGCGAACGTGGAAGCGGCGTTGAAGCCGAACCAGCCGAAGAGGAGGATGAACGTGCCGAGCATCGCCATCGGAAGATGGTGACCGGGCATCGGACGAGCCTTACCGTCAGGGCCGAACTTGCCGATACGGGGGCCGAGCACGATCGAACCGGCGAGCGCCGCCATGCCGCCGACGGCATGCACGATGCCGGAACCGGCGAAGTCGACGTAACCGTGACCGAGCTTGAGCGAGTCACCGAGCTGGGAGAGCCAACCGCCACCCCAGGTCCACGCCCCGAAGAGCGGGTAGTAGATGCCGCCGCAGAACAGACCCCATGCGACGAAGCTCTTCCACTTCCAGCGCTCCGCCATAGAGCCAGTCGGGATCGTCGCCGTGGTGTCCATGAACGCCACCATGTAGAGGAAGAAAGCGACGACGGCCACGTCATAGCCCTTCCCGGACAGGGCCAGCGGGCCCTTCCAGAGGAAGACCCAGTCGCCCGAACCGACCAGGTTGGAGCCGATCGAGGAGTCCATGCCGAAATAGCCCGGGTACGAATAGCCACCGAACATCAGCGGGAAGCCGATCAGGAAGAACCCGACGAATCCCAATCCGAAGATGGCGAAGTTCGTCGAGACAACGTGCGCGGCGTGCTTGGCGCGACAGAGACCGGTCTCGACGAGCGCGAATCCGGCCTGCATGAAGATCACGAGCGTGGCGCCCAGAACGATCCACAACAGGTTGAGTGACGTTGCCGTCGCCGCCTCGGGCTTGCCTTCGGCCACCGACTTGCCGGCGAACGCCGGGCCCGCGATCAGCAGCGAGGTCGTAAGTGCACCGACGGTAAGGCCCGCGAGTTTGCGCAGTGGATGCCGCACGGTTCCTCCTCTTTTTCCGGATATGGCGGTCCGGGGGTAGTGACATCGCGTCCGCGGTCGGGCGGCACGATGTGATGAATGACTGCGGGGCAACCTACGAGGGCGGGATTTCTCCGCCGTCTCCGAAGTGTTTCGTGCTTGTTGCAACCCCGTTCGTAGGTGAACGTGTTGTTTCGCCAGTGTTCAGGACCGTTTCGAGGTCCCCTCACCTCGCCCCTGTTCAAGAGCGTTCGGGGTCTGTCAGCTACCACCGTTACGGGGTCCTGTCACCGATCCTCCCCACCCACTCCGGTACTCGCCCGAGCTCCTCCGTCGCCGGGTCTCCGTTCCTCGGAGTGGGGACCCCATCGGTGCCACCCCTCCACTCCGTCCGCAGAGTGCTCGCGGTCGAAGCTTCCGTTCCGCGGTCCTGTCGCCTCGCCCGCATTCACGACCGTTGCGGGGTCCTGTCACCGATCCTCCCCACCCCTCCACTCGTCGCTCCGCGAGCAACCAATCGAGAAACCCTGCCCGCCCCACTCCTCGCTCCGCGGTCGACCGGTGAACAGTCGGCTGCTGTGCTCTGAGGCGGGTCCCCTGCTGCTGGCTACTTGCGGATGGTTCCTACGGTGTTCGTTCGCCAGGGGAGGCGGCGGCCGAGCGACCGCGCTTCGACGCCATTCGAGAGGGCGAGACGAATCGAGGCCTTGGTCTCGTCATCGAGCTTTCGCCCCGTGCGGTCGGTCAGGTCGAAACGGTCGAGTGCCATCGAGTCGTTCGTGGTGATCCGGGCCGAGTGAACGTCTGCTCCCGCCGCGGCGAACGCTACGGCCAGGGCGTGGAGCAGCCCGCGGCGGTCGGTGGCACGAACCTCGGCGATCGTGTGCCACGGGGAGCCGAGGTCGTCGAATGACACGACGGCGTCACTCACTGCGGCAGCGACCAGCGGCTGATGCTGGGCCTGGGCGAGGGCGACGAGAAGCGCTTGAGCGTCAGGAGCAACGCCGATGACCCCCGTGCGAACCCGGAACGCCTGGAGTGCAGCACCGTCGCCCCACGTCGCGAGAACGGCGTCGACGACGTCGAGCTGAGCGCGTTCGAGCACCCCGGTGACAAGGGCGAGAAGGCCGAGTTGATCGCGCGCACCGATCTCCACCCGCCACACCGAGTCGGACTCGGCGGTGACCGCAACGCGAAACGACGCACGCAGAGGGAACGGTTCGAGAAGATGGACGTGACGCGCCACGGCCACCGGTTCCTCGGAGAGGAGGTAGGCGAGAGGCGCCGCCGCCACGCGATCACGCAGAAGCGACGAATCCCCGACCAGCGCAAGTGCCCGGTCGCGGGTCCGATCGAGCAGGGTGAGCGCATCGGCACCGGAGAAGGTCGGTCCGTCGAGTGAAGCGAGTACGAGGCGATGGAGCTCGGTCAGCAGGCTCGACTCCCATGTCTCCAACTCGTCTACGGCGACACTCAGCACGTAGAGCGCACGAGCCTGCTCGGGAGACCCGAGGTGCGCGGCGATGCGGAGCACAGAGTCTTCGTGGAGGCCATCAGCACGCAGCGCGGCGGCGCGCATGAGCTCGCGATCAGCCACCAGCGCGGCAACGGCCGTACGGTCGGCCTCGTCGATGGTGAGCCGATCGAGCACCGCTCGGGCCTCCGCGGCGTTCGTCGAATGCTGGCCGAACATATCGACGAGATACGCGCCGAGAAGAAGTCGATCCGGATACAGCAGGTGACGAGCCTCGGTTGTCGCCCGTTCGTCGTCAACGAAGTCGTGGGCCGTTCCGGCAACCAGGCGACGACACCGTTCGAGGAGCACCCCGTGGTGAACACCCGAGGGATCGAGCAGGGAGGGATCCCGTCGACGCCGGGTCATCGCCTCCCCCAGTTCCGGCAACGCCCGGTCGAGGACAGCGGTCGACTCGAGGAAGCGCCACGCCCGAACCGAACCGCCCCGGATGACCGACATCAGCGCCGCCGTCGAATCGGCGTCCCACCGTGTCGCCTCGGCGCCACCCGTCGCCTCGACAAGGTACGTCGTCAATGCCACGGATGCATCGGCGGCGTCCACCATCAGCGAGGCATCGAGCGCGATAACGAGCGCTTCGCTGCGCGGTGGTTGCGCGGCGAGACTGACCGTCGCTCGACCACGGACCGGCGTCTCGACCTTCAGCCAGCCACCCTCGGGTCGGGGCGTGGGTGTGTCCGGTGAAAGAGCCAACGCCCGCTGCGTTCTGCGGACCCGAGCGCTCAGCAGCGGAGGGGTGACCAGCGTGGTGACGAGCACCATCGCCAGGACGGCGGCGTAGACGTCGCCCGTGAGGATACCTTCGCGCAGCCCGATGCTGGCGAAGATCAGACCGACCTCGCCCCGAGGGATCATGCCCAGTCCGATGAGCAGTCGGTCGGCCGGTGTACCCGTCGCCCCGAACCCGGCGAGAACCTTGCCGATGACACCCACCGCAATCATCGCCGAGGCCAGGCCGATCACCGACGGCTTGACGAACTGCTCGACGTCGACGTTGATGCCGATCTGGAGGAAGAACACCGGGATGAACAGATGCCCGACCGACGTGAGTTCCTTCTGCACTCGCGTCGACACCGAACTGCGTCCGAGAACGAGACCGGCGACGAACGCACCGACGATGGGGGCCAGCTTGGCGAGGATCGCCAGTTCAGCAATGCCGAGGGTAAACGCGAGGGCCAACGCGACGAGAGTTCCGCTCGACCGCGACAGCCGTTCGATCTGGCCAAACAGCCGAGGCACGGTCAGCATGCCGATCAGCGTTGCCAGGAACAGGAACCCGAGCGCCACGACGATGATGCCGATCAGGCTGCCGAACGAGAACGAGCCCTCACCCGAGGTGATGCGCACGACGACGGTCAAGATGATCAGGCCGATCACGTCGTCAGCTACCGCTGCCCCCAGCACGGTCCGGGCCTCGATCGTGGCCAGGGCACGGAGATCACCGAACACGCGAGCGGTGATGCCGACCGATGTCGCCGCCAGGGCCGATCCGACGAACAACGCCTCGTTCGAGGTGAGCCCGAGGAGATGACCGACCCCGACACCACCGGCCATGGGAACAACCACACCGATGACCGCGACGGTGAGAGCGGCACGTCCGACCGCGCCGAGTTCGCGCAGGTCCATCTGCATCCCGACTTCGAGCAACAGCAGGATCACTCCGATCTCGCCGAGGGTCAGGAGCACCTCGGCCGACGAACCCTCCCCCGTGGCGATGAACCCGAGGACCGACGGTCCGATGACGATCCCGGCCAGGATTTCGCCGACCACGGCAGGAATCCCGATGCGCTCGGCGACCTCGGCGGCCAGCTTCGCGGCGACGAGGACAACGAGGATGTCGAGAAAGATCCGGCTCATGGCGCGGCACGAACCATCAGGTACCGACCGGCACGAGCATCCAGCCGCGGCCGCGTACGTTGACGAGCTCCTCTGTCGTCAGCGAACGACGGACGTTCACGAGATGCACGTCGACACGACGAGGGTGCTCCCGGAGCCCGGCCGCCCTGGCCAATTCCCGCCGGGTGACGACCCGCTGGCCCGATGAACGCAACGTGTCGAGGAGCGCGACCTCGCGATCACCGAAGTCGGCAGGAGAGTCGAGAGCGTGGTCGACGGACATGGCTTTTGACCGTAGGCCCACGCGATTTCGTCGGTGTTGACCCGACGTTACGGTTGTGTTTCGGCCGGGTCCACCCGACTGACGCGATCTGCCGATGCGTGGTGTCAGGCAAAGGCGCGGACGACGAGCGCGTCGCCCTGACCGCCGCCGCCACACAACGCTGCTGCACCGACACCGCCGCCCCGACGACGCAGCTCGTGGAGCAGCGTGAGGGCCAGACGGTTGCCTGAGGCACCGATCGGATGGCCGAGCGCAATCGCACCGCCGTTGACGTTCACGACGGCATCGGTCACGCCGAGGTCGGCCATCGACGCCAAGGCGACGGAGGCGAACGCCTCGTTCATCTCGAACAGGTCGACGTCGCCAACGGCCATCGACACCCGCGCCAGCGCGGCGAGAATCGCCTGCGACGGCTGGTGGAGCAGCGAGGCATTGGGCCCGGCCACCATGCCGTAGCTCACGACCTCGCCAAGTGGCGCGACACCGAGTCGCTCGGCGGC
>JANOJN010000291.1:0-1809 GCA_031418775.1 Acidimicrobiia bacterium | reverse complement strand
GCCCGAGATGCCGAAGGCGAGCTCGCTGCCGGTCTCACATCAACGAGGCGTTACGGGCCTCACGGTGAAGCGCGGCAGGACGATGTGAGCGTCTTCATCGAGAGCTTCGCGCCGCCGCCTCGTATGGTCATCTTCGGCGCGGTCGACTTCACCGCTGCGCTCGTCCGAGCGTCGAAGCTCTTGGGCTACCGAGTGACGGTCTGCGACGCGCGTCCGGTGTTCGCCACGACGCAGCGCTTCCCGCTCGCCGATGAAGTCGTGAACGACTGGCCTGATCGCTATCTCGATGCGCAGGGGTCGAGCCTCGGGCCCGCCGACGTCGTGTGTGTTCTGACTCACGACCCGAAGTTCGATGTTCCCGCCATCACGTCCGCGGTGAAGACCAGAGTCGGGTACATCGGCGCAATGGGTTCTCGCAAGACGCATGCAACCCGGACCGACCGTTTGCGGGAGGCCGGTCTTTCGGACTCCGAGCTCGCCCGGGTCATGGGGCCGATCGGCATCGACATCGGCGCCCGCACGCCCGAGGAGACGGCGATCTCCATTGTTGCGGAGATCATCGCGTTGCGGACCGGACGCGCGGTCGCCTCGCTTCGCGACGGTGACGGCCCGATCCACCGCCGCTGAGCTGATGCCCGAGGTCTCCCCGCGCATCGCCGCGGTCGTGCTGTGTGCGGGCGGTGCCGCTCGATGGCGGGAGTCCGCCGCCCGAGCGGGACTCTCGGTTTCGCACAAGCTCCTGGCGCCGTTGCGGGGCAGGACCGTTGTCGAATGGTCGATCGAGCACGCCAAAGCCGCTGGATTCGACGCCACGATCGTCGTGACCGGGGCCGTTTCCCTTCCCCTTGCCCTCGTCCACGACCAGGCCCTGACGATCGTGGCCAACCTGCGCTGGGCCGACGGCCAGGCAGGATCGCTCGCGCTCGGCCTTGATCGCTGTCTCGAACTGGGTATCGACATCGCGGTGTGTGGGCTCGGGGATCAACCGTTCATCGAAACGGAGGCGTGGTCGATCATGGGCCGCACTCCCGTTGCTACGCCGATTGCGGTGGCGACCTACGGCGGACAACGCCGCAATCCCGTGAGGCTTGCGGCCGAGACGTGGTCGCTGATCCCCCGGACCGGAGACGAAGGGGCGCGGCCTCTCCTGCGAAAACGGCCCGAGTGGGTAACAGAACTAGCGTGTCCCGGCAATCCGATCGACATCGACACTGTGGAGGATCTCCTGTCATGGAGCTGACCAACGAATTCCAAGTCCACGTACCGATCGCCCGGGCGTGGGCGGTGCTCACCGACGTGGAGACGATCGCGCCCTGCCTCCCGGGTGCCCAACTCGAAGAGGTCGAGGGCGACGAGTACCGGGGCGGCGTGAAGATCAAGGTCGGACCGATCACGGCTTCTTACAAGGGAAAGGCCACGTTCCTGGAGAAGGACGACGTGAACCACGTCGCCAAGCTGCGGGGTGAGGGGCGCGACTCCAAAGGTCAGGGCAATGCCTCGGTCACGGTCACCATGCGCCTCACTGCTGTCGGCGCTGAGTCGACCAAGGTGAACATCCACAACGACCTGTCGATCTCGGGCAAGGTCGCGCAGTTCGCCCGTGCCAGTGTGCTGACGGAGGTGAGCGAGAAGCTGCTGTCGCAGTTCGTCGAATGCCTCCACCACGACGTCCTGAGCGAACCGGAGGAGACGCTCGCTGCCGTGGCCACGGCTTCCGCTGAGGCCGCCTGGTGTCCTTGGTGAGGGGATCCTTCAGGCGCTTCCGGACGTCGTGCAGCCAGGCCGCGCACTCCACCACGTCCAGGTCGG
>JANOJN010000290.1:0-47697 GCA_031418775.1 Acidimicrobiia bacterium | reverse complement strand
GTCGTGGTCATTCCGGAACGGCATCTCTCGACCAAGGATGCGCGCCAGGCACTTTCCGACCACGTGCGCCTGCCCGACGCCGTGTTCAACCTCTCTCGCATGGGGGCACTGATCGCCGGTTTCGCCGACCATCGCCGGTTGGTGCGAGGGGCGTTCGACGATCGCCTGCACCAGGCGCAGAGGTCGCCGCTGTTCCCCGAGTCGGGCCGGATTCTGACTTCCCTGGTCGATGCCGGCGCGCTCGGGGCAACCTGGTCGGGCGCGGGCCCCACGCTGCTTGCCACCTGTCACGTCGACGTCGCGTCGGCGGTCCGCGACGCCGGGGCGGCGGCACTGCTCGCGGCCGGTGTGTCGGGCCGCTCACTCGTCGTCGCTCCGGACCGCGTCGGGCTGGTGCTGACGCGCGAGCAGCGATGAGCCGGTTGTCGCTCTGTCAACACAGAGGACGGCTTGCGCGCATCGGGCTCGGGACGCTTGCTGCGGCTCTGGTGTCGGTTGCCGTTGCTCCGGTGCTGCCGGCCACCGCGGATGGTGGGTTGAGTCGGGCCGAGCTCATCGCTCGGCTGGCCTCGGCGTACCCCTCGACGGTTGGTGTCGGACCGGCAGGGGAACTCGTGGTCCGCGGTCGCGAGGTCCCCGCCGCCGATGCGCGAACCGCAGGCGCGGTCCAGGACCGGATGTCGATCGCCACCTTGGGCGACCAGTTCTCCATCCCCTATCCACGGGGATGTCCGGTGCGAACGCCGGGCAACGACGAGGACCCGGGCCGACTCCGGAATGAGTCGTTCTTCCGGGCAATGTACGGAGGCTCGCGGAGTGAAGTGGCGAAGACTCTCACTCCCGTGAAGTGGTTCGGCTCGACCCTCCAGGCAACGACGACGAATGACGTGGACAAGCGTCTTCGCGACGTGGCCGCTGAGCTCGCCCAGCGACCCGACCTCGCCCGTTACCTCACCAAGCCGGGAGGTGGCTTCAACTGGCGCAAGATCGCCGCAGAAGACATCCTAAGCATGCATAGCTTTGGCGTCGCCTTCGACATCAACGTGGCGTTCTCCGACTACTGGCGGTGGAGCGGCGGGGTCAAGGAGTATCGGAACCGGATCCCCTGCGCGATCGGTGGGGTGTTCGAGCGGCACGGGTTCATCTGGGGGGCGAAGTGGTTCCACTTCGACACCATGCATTTCGAGTACCGACCCGAACTCCTCACCTGATCGGTCCGATCGCGATGTGGGTTTGCCGCCCGCGCTCACTAGCCTCGCCCTGATGAGCACCGATGTTCAGCTTCATGACTATGAAGTCCTCGCCGAAGGACTCCGCTTTCCCGAGGGACCGGTGTGGTGTCCCGATGGATCTGTGCTCTTCGTCGAGATCGCGCAGGCTCGCCTGGCACGCGTGCGGCCGCTCCCGGCTGGGGGGTGGTCGCTACCAGAGACCGTTGCCGACATTCCCGGAGGTCCGAACGGCGCTGCCCTCGGTCCAACTGGCGAGGTCTACATCTGCAACAACGGGGGCTGCTTCGAATGGATCCAACGGGGGCCCGGGCTCTTCCCGGGGTCCCGGCCCGACTCGTATGCGGGAGGGTCGGTGCAGCGGGTCGATCCGCTCAGCGGTTCGGTCGAGACGCTGTACACGGCGAGTACCGCCGCCGACGGCTCGACTGTTGCGTTGCGGGCACCGAACGATCTGGTGCTCGACGGCCATGGTGGCATGTGGTTCACCGATCACGGCACCCGGGCGCCCCGGGAAGAAGATCGAACCGGGATTCACTACGCGCGCCTCGACGGCTCCTCGTGTCGAGAGATGGTCTTTCCGACGGAGCACCCGAACGGGATCGGCCTCTCGCCGACTGGTGACACCGTCTACTGGGCAGAGACCCACACCTCGCGTGTCTTCGCCCGATCGATCATCGAACCGGGCGTGCTCGGACCGGCTGGCCCGTACCGCGGCTGCCTTGCCGGGCTGCCCGGCTTCCAGTTGCTCGATTCGCTGGCGGTCGACGGCGACGGGAACGTGTGCGTCGCCACGCTCATGCGAGGGGGAATCACGGTGGTGTCGCCGTCGGGTTCGTCCCACCATGTGGCTCTGCCCGAGCCGGTCAACGATTCGATGACGACCAATATCGCCTTCGGCGGTTCTGAGTTCCGCACGGCATTCATCACGCTGTCGTCGAGCGGCCGCCTGATCGCCGTGCCGTGGCCGACTTCGGGCCTTCGCCTCGTCGGGCAATGAAAGGATCATACGTATGCGTATGATCGCGGTCGTCGTCAGTTCGATCGACGGCTACATCACTCGCCACAGCGGCGCGGCCACCGAGTGGGCGTCGGCCGAGGACCAGAAGCACTTCTTCGGGTTCCTGCGCTCATGCGATGTGTCCGTCATGGGCGGCGAGACGTATCGGGCCAGTCGGTCGGCGATCCTCTCCGAGGTTGTCGCCCGACGCGACCGACAGTCGTCAGAGGACGCTCGGCCGAGGCGCAAGATCATCTGGACGCGCGATCCCGACACGTACGCCGCGGATGGCGTGCCCGGTTTGCTGGAGTTCACCAACGAACCACTCCACGCCGTCGTCGCCGCGCTTCGTGGTGATGGACACCAACGGTGCGCAGTCCTGGGCGGTGGCGAGGTCTACGGCGCGATGCTCGCGGCGGACCTGATCGATGAGATCGTCCTGACCCTCGAACCGCTCGCGTTCGGCACCGGCGTTCGCCATACCGGCACCGGTCACGTGATTACTGGGCGCTTCTCGCTCGCCGGGATCGAGCGGCTGAACCCCGACACGCTGCTCCTCACCTACGTCCGCCCAGAGCCACCGGACGGACGAGCGCTGCCGGGCTGACCGAGCTCAGTCGAAGCGGGTGGTGATGACCCGGCCGACCCTCTCGCCCGCCGACGGAGCGAGGCTGCTGACCACGAACGTCCGCTGCAGCCATCGGTCGGTGCCATCGAAGCGGGCGGTGAACGGGCTGCGTCCGTGGACCGCTCGGTGATTGTCGACGATCAGCAGGTCGCCGGACTCGAGGGTGACGGACGTGCGGGCCCGAGCGATTGCGGAATTCACTTCGGCGATCGCCGTTTCGGCTCGTGCGTCCGTGCCGAAGGTGAGCTCGCCGTCGAACGTGAGGACGAGGGTTCCGTCGGCTGCATCTTCGATGACCGGCGCAGGGTTCGTGACCCATGCCGAACCCGCGCCGAAGGACTCGTCCACACCGCACCGGAAGCGCGGCTGACGCAGGATGTCGACAGTTGCCGGTGGGAGGAGGGCAACGATGTCGTCAACCGAGCACAGCGTCGTCGCCGCGGCGCGGTCGCCGCGCAAGCAGAGCAGGAGGAGGAATCTCGGCTTATGAGGGTGGAACGCGGTTTCGGTGTGGAAGGCCAACTCCACGCCCGAAGAGGTGGAGAGCTGGCGTCCGACCGATGCCGCCAGCGGATAGAGGTCCTGCACGATGTCGCCGCCGTGCTCCTGGGCAAAGCCGATCGGTTCGCCGAGACGCATCGCCACACCGAGGAGCGACCGCTCGCTGATCCGGTCGGGCTTGTCCACCCCATGCCTGGTCAGGGGCGTACGCGGAACGTTACCGACCGGGCAGCCGGAGACGAGCACCGCACCGCGGTGCGCGCCGATGCGTAGGGCGGCGATTGCGGCGTCGAGCGCAGCGGAGTGGGCCGCTGCCTGGGCGGCGCGTAGGAAGCGATCAGATGCCAGCGTCTCGTGGAGTTCGTCGATGGCCGGGAAGTGCGTAACCATGACTCTATGGTACATCTGTTCCGATGAATGTCAATAGCGGAACGCTCGTGCCGGATGTGTCCCGCTTGACGGTCGGCGTCAGTCGTCGGTCAACGTGCGGAGCTCGGTCCAGGTGGCTTCGAGCCGGTCGAGGTGTTCGGTGGCCGCCTCGCCGCGTCGGGCCACCGTCGCCGCCACGAGAAGGTTGGTCACTGCGAGCATGGCGACGAAGCTGTCGAACGGGCCCGGTCCTTCGCACGACACGGTGAACGTGTGCGCTGCCGTCCGGGCGATCCGGGCGAGCGGGGAGTCGGTAACCACGATCACCGGCGCGTCATTCGACAGTGCGTGGCCGACGACCTCGAGCACGGCCGTTTCGTAGCGGGCGATGTCGAGCGCCACGAGCACGTCGCGTTTGCCGAGCCACGCCACCGACCGCACGAGCGCCGCGGTGGCGCCCGTTACGTGGGCGACGTCGGGCCGGACCATGGAGAGTTGCGACACGAAGTCGGCGGCTACGCCCGATGTCGCATCGCTGGCCACCACGGCGACCCGCTCGGCCTTCAGCAGGAGGTCGGCCGCTCCTCGCAGCGTCCGCGGCTCGATTGCTTCGAGGCTCGTCTGCAGGTTGGTGATCTCCACGGCGAGTGAGCGGTCACGCGGGTCGGACCCGGCGAGGTCGAGGCGCGCCCGAGCCGCCGCCGGGCGGAGCTGTCTGGTGAGTTCGACACGCGCCGCGTCCTGGAGCTCACGGAAGCCGTGGAACCCGATCTTCGCGGCGAGGCGCATGACCGTGGCGCCTCCGGTGCGGGCCTGCGCGGCGATCTCGGCGACCGTGCCGAAGGCCGCGGTGTTGGGGTCCTTGGCCATCACCTCCGCGACCCGCCGTTCGGCCCCGGTGAGGTCGGCCTGGCGGAGCCGCTCGATCAGGGTCACCGGCCCAGTATGGCCCGTGTGGCTCCCGTCGGGTCCGTCAGACGGTAACCGTCGGCGCCGATGCGGCCGCGGCGTCAGAGCGAACGGGACGCCGGGGCCGCCCCGTCGGTGGGCAGGGGGTCGGCGAAGTCCACGGTCACGTTCGTGTGGCCGAGACCCTTGACCAGCGCCGTGATCATGGTCCGGGTGTTGGTCTCGGCGCGCATCCTCACGTCGCTCGCCTTCGCCGCGGCAACGAGCTTGCGCTCGGCCATCTCGATCATCGGCTTCTCGCCCGTCGGGGCCGAGCCGAGCGCTGAACCGATCCGGTCGAGCAACCCGCGTTTGTGGACAACGAGTTGGGTCGCCTTGAGGTCGATCGAGGGGCGGCGGAGCCGTGCATGGGGGAGCGTGATGCGGATGGCATCCGCGGCCTCGTCGACGCTGATGGCGGATGAGTCGAGCGCGGAGAGGTTCACGCCCGCATCTACGGAACCGCGCGACGTCAGCACTTTGCGTTCGCCGCGCAGCGCTGCGGGCATCCACTTCGCGTCCTTCTCGACGTCGACGACGATGTCGAAGGTCGCCGATGCGGCGCGGTAGTCGTGGAGGTCGGTGAGCGCCTGCAGGATGGCCGGCCCGGTGCGGTCGACCGTCCGTTGGGAGAACGGTGCCGCGTGGTGGAAGAAGTTCCCGATCACCGGGCCGCCGAAGGTGAGGAGGCCGACGAGCACGGCACCGATGCCCAGGCACTTGCCGAGGGAACGGCCGACCGCACTGCGGAACCGGTGCGGACGGGAATCCTTGTCGAACGACGTAGCGGTCACAGAACACTCCTGGGTCTCGAGGTGAGCGATGGCTGACACCCGTTACAACGAGTGGTTGCAACGGTTCGTCGCGACAAACGTCGGCCTCCGCCCGAGTGCGCTTGAGCCTTCAGCTGGCGATCCGACGCCCATCGAACGGCGGGAAGGTGACGGACGGGTAGCGTGGACCATCGTGTCGGGACGGTTCTGGATTGAGACGCTCGGCTGCCCGAAGAATCAGGTCGACTCCGACAAGCTGACCGGGAAGCTCCTCGCCGACGGCATGGAGCCGGCGAGCTCGGCGGGCGACGCCGATCTTGTGCTCGTCAACACGTGTGCCTTCATCGAGTCGGCCCGCCAGGAATCCATCGACGTGACGCTGGCATTGGCCGACGGTCGCAAGGCCGGCGCGCGTGTTGTCGTCACCGGCTGCATGGCGGAGCGGTACGGCGACGAACTCGCCCAGGCACTCCCGGAGGTTGACCGGGTCGTCGGATTCGGCGGCGCGATCCACGACCACGACCACGACCATGACCACGACCACGGCGTCGCGACGGCACCTCTGGGGGGCGGATCCACGGCGGTCCCGGTGGTGCTCGGGCGTACCCGTTCGGGGCCGACCGTCCCTGCGTTCGACCTCCTGAACCTGCCGCGGCCGAAGTCGGCTGTTCCGTGGGCCTATGTGAAGATCGCCGAAGGTTGCGACCGCAACTGCGGGTTCTGTGCCATCCCTTCGTTCCGGGGGCCGCAGCGCAGCCGTAGCATCGCTCAGATCCTCGACGAGGTGGATGCGCTCGACGTGCAAGAGGTTGTGCTCGTCGCCCAGGACCTCGCGTCCTACGGCAAGGACCGGCCGACCGAACTGGGGGCCGGATCGATCGTCGGTCTCGTAGAGGCGGTCGCGGCGCGGGTCAGACGGACGCGACTGCTCTACCTGTATCCCAGCGATCTGTCCGATGCGCTGATCGACGTCATCTGTGCACAGACGAACGTTCCCTACTTCGATCTGTCGCTACAGCACGTGTCGAAGCCACTGCTGCGACGCATGCGGCGATGGGGAGACGGCGACCGCTTCCTCCGCCGCATCGAGGACATCCGTCGACGTGAGCCTTCCGCGGCGTTCCGATCGAACTTCATCGTCGGCTACCCAGGGGAGACCGAAGAGGATCACGACCAACTCCTGTCCTTCGTCCGTGAGGCCCGACTCGACTGGTGCGGCTTCTTCTCCTACTCGCCCGAGGAAGGTACGTACGCCTACGACCTTCCCGGTCGCGTTCCTTCGTCACTCATGCGTGAGCGACTCGACGAACTGACGGAGCTTCAGGACGCGATCACGGCGCAGTCTCGCGACGCCTTGATCGGGACCGACATCGAGGTACTCGTCGATCGCCCAGGAATCGGGCGTTCCGTCCGCGAGGCCCCGGAGATCGACGGCGAAGTGCACCTCCCACTGGACCTCGCGGTCGGGGAGTTCCATAGCGTCCGCGTGACCTCCGCAGAGGGCCCCGATCTGCACGCGGTCGTTCCCGAGCTTGCGGCTCGTCGCTGAATCCGTCGATGGCCGCCACCCGTCCCCCTCGCTTCGATCCAGGTGCCTTCGTCACCCCGGCGAACGCCCTCACTGTCGTGCGCATGATGCTCACCCCCGTCGTGCTCGTGCTCATCGCCTCGTTGCGTTTCGACATCGGCACGTTCGCTCTTTGGGCCGTCCTGTGCTGGACCGACTACTTCGACGGCATCCTTGCCCGCCGCTTCGGCACCACCCGATCGGGCGCTTTCCTCGATCCACTTGCCGACAAGTTCATGACGCTGGGCGCCATGGCGGTGCTCGTGGTGAAGGGTGTGTACTTCTGGCCGTGGGTGGCGCTCACGGCGATCCGTGAAGTGGCGATCACCTTGTATCGCTCGTTCGTCGGCACCAAAGGTGTCTCCGTTCCGGCGCGCACGTCGGCCAAGTGGAAGACCTTCGCGCAACAGAGCGCCGTTGGCTTCTCGATCATGCCGTGGGTCGGCGAGCACGCCGCGTGGCTAGGCCACACGCTGCTCGTCGTCAGTGTCGTTCTCACCCTCGTCAGCGGCGCCCAGTACTTCCTTGCCGCCCGGAAGGTCCAGCCGGCCTGATCCTGCGGAGTCAGTAGCCGCGGGCGCGGTCGACGAGACCGGTGATCGCGTCGGTTCGCCCGGCCCGGAAAGCGCGGATGTTCGCGGCAATGACTATGGCCGCGGTGGTCGGGTCCGTCTCGGCGGCGACGTGTGGCGTGACGGTCACCTGGGGGTGGCGCCAGTACGGATGGTCCTCGGGGAGTGGTTCCTGGGCGAACACGTCGAGGACGACACGGCGGAGTTTCCCTTCGGCAAGTGCTGCCAACAGGTCGGACTCGACCACATGGTTTCCCCGACCGAGGTTGATGAGCGCGGCCCCTTGACGAAACCTGGCGAAGAGGGCGGTGTTCAACACGCCCGTCGTCTCGTTCGTCAGGGGCAGGAGGTTGACGACGACGTCGGCGACGGCCACCGCACCTTCCAGGTTCACCGTCGTCGTCCACGGAGCATGGTCTGCTGCGGTGGTGCGGTTACTACGTAGACCTATCACCGTGGCCCCGGTCATGGCGACGTACTCGGCGCATCGCCGCCCGAGGGATCCGAAGCCGAGGATGGCGACCGTCTTCGATGCCATCGGTTTGGCGTGGCGCGGCGCCCACGATGCCCGCGTCTGCTTCTCGCGGTAGTCGTGGTGGAGCAGGCAGATGTCGAGCACGTGCGCCAGTGCCGTCGCCGCCATCTGGTCGGCCATCGCCGGATCGACGGTCCGGGCCAAGGGTACGTCCGTCGGCACCGCTGGGTCCGCGATCAGCCGGTCGACGCCGGCCCACAGGCAGTGGATGAGCTGCAGACGACGGAACCGCCCGAGGTCGCCCGGGTCGATCCCCCTGACGAGGGCGACATCGACGGCGTCAACTGCCTGTCCGTCGGTGAGGTCGCTCGACAGGACGAGTTCCTCCTCGGGCAACGCGGCGCGCAGCGCGTCGATCCACATCCCTGTCGTCCGGAACGTCGGATCAATCAGCAGGGCGACGCTCACTCGCCGATCTTGTCACCCCGTCCCGGGGATGGGCATCGTGTTCCGCGGGCCGCCCGCGACGAACCGGCGGGACCGCTTGTGCGGCTCGCCAGGACGGCTACTTCTTCTTGGCCTTCGGTGGCGTGTAGCGCTTCGAGGGCGGAGCCAGGGGCTTGCCGCTGACGGTCTGGGTCGCGGTGGTGCCGGCCTTCTTCGCCTTGCGGGCCTGGTCGGCGGCAGTGCGCGGATCGACCCCGTAGTCGCCGCGCCGAATACGGTCGTCGATGAGCTTGCGCCGATCGGTCGAGATGCGGAAGGTCAGCCACAGCATGAGGCCGAACAGCGGCGTTCCGAAGATCACGTACTTCCCCCACGCCGGTCCGTAGACGCACAAGATCGCGCCGATGCCGGCAAACATCCGGTTCGTCCGCCAGGTGAGCGCCACGAACGCACCGACGAGGGCGAGGCTGACGGCCAGCCACCAGAGCTTCTCGGTGCCTCTCGTGTAGGCCTGGATCAACGCCATGGCCACGGCGCAGTAGGCCGCCGCCAGATAGAGGACCTTGCGCTCCATGGGCTGGAGGCGCATGGTCTGCTTGGTCTCCTCCCGGTTCAGGTACACCCGGGGTGGCCGAGCCCGACGGGTTTTCTCGGATTTCGGCGTTCTGCTGAGGAGTCCCACGGCCGTCCACGCTACCTGGGGTCGGCGTTGGGTCCGCCGCAGGTATCCCGAGGCGGACCCATGGGTCAGGATGGGGACCATGCGCTGTGAAGTTGTCGCCGTCGGCACGGAGTTGCTGCTCGGCCAGATCGTCGACACGAACTCGTCCTGGATCGGTGAGCAACTGGCCGCCGCCGGGATCGACACGCACTTCCAGACGAAGGTCGGTGACAACCACCAGCGCATCGTGGACGCCCTGCGGCTGGCCCTGTCGAGAAGCGATGCGGTTATCTGCTGCGGCGGTCTCGGTCCCACCCAGGACGACATCACCCGTGAGGCCATCGCCACCGTGATGAACGTCGCGCTCGAACGCCACGACGACATCGTCGAACGGATCCGGGCGATGTTCAGTTCCCGAGGCCGCGAGATGTCGGAGAACAACGCTCGACAAGGCGACGTGCCGAAAGGGGCGTCGATCATCGTGCAGACCCGCGGCACGGCGCCCGGGCTGATCTGCCCGGTCGGCAAGAAAGTCATCTACGCGGTGCCCGGTGTGCCGTATGAGATGAAGGACATGCTCGAGCGGGCGATCCTTCCCGACCTCGTGGCCCGGACCGGGACCATCGCCACGATCCGCAGCCGGGTGCTGCGCACGTGGGGTATCGCAGAGTCGACGCTCGCCGAACGAATCTCGTCCCGCCTCGACGCGCTCGATCGGCCCGGTGCGCCTCCGCTCACCATTGCGTTCCTCGCGAGCGGGATCGAGGGGATCAAGGTGCGCCTCACGGCCAAGGCGCCGACCGAGGCCGAGGCCGTGGCGTTTCTCGACGCGGAGGAGCGCGAGGTCCGGGCCATCCTCGGCCAGCTCGTGTTTGCGGTCGACGACGCCACCATGGAAGCGACCGTCGGGTCGTTGCTGGTCGAGCGCGGCTGGACGATGGGTCTGGCCGAATCCGTCACGGGCGGACTTGTGGCGTCGCGGTGCGTCGCTGTTCCCGGAGCGTCCACCTGGTTCCGCGGTGCCGTGGTGAGCTACGCCACCGAGGTCAAGCAGACGGTGCTCGGCGTGCCGGAAGGACCGGTGGTCTCCGCTGCGGCCGCGCTGGCGATGGCCCGAGGCGCGCGATCGGTGCTCGGTGCCGACGTCGGCGTTGCCATCACGGGTGTGGCCGGTCCGACCGAGCAGGACGGCCAACCGGTCGGCACGGTGTTCGTCGGCCTCGTGACTCCCGATGGGGAGCACACCGAACAGCTCCTCCTGCCGGGCGATCGCGAACGGGTGCGCTACTTCTCGGCGATCTCCTCGATGGACGTCGTGCGCCGAGCGCTAGCCGGTTCGTAAGCGCGCGTTGTTCTTCGTGCACCCCGGCGCCTGGATCAGCGGGCGGCGTCCCAGCTCGACACGCCGGGTGCGCCGGGACACTTGCGAGCGACCCCTCCGCTGATGGCCCGTCCCTTTGCACTCGATCGGTCGACGGCTCGCGCCCATCCGTTGCCGTCGAGGCGGTGCGGGGCGAAGCGAATCGCCGCGAGTTTGGGTCCGTCGAAGCGGAGCTCGAGCACGCCGGTCTCGCCCGTCGCTCCGCCGCGCGGGTCCCAGATGAAGTTGCCGAGTGAATAGGCCACGACAGCATCGCCGGCCGTCGTGCTCACCGGCACGACCGGCTGCAGGATGTGGGGGTGAGCGCCGAGCACCGCGGTGGCGCCGGCATCGACGAGGAGACGCCCGAGCTTCTGCTGAACCGCCGACGGACACGGGTCGCCCTCGATGCCCCAATGCAGCACCACGACGACTACTTCGTTGACCGCTCTTGCGCCCCGGACCGCGGCGAGGAGTTGCTGGGTCTCGCGGTTGATGGCGTGCTTGCCTGCTGAGGCGATACCGGGTCGCGTCGCCGTGGCCGGCCATGCGCCGTTGGGGATGATCTGGCTTGCGGCCAGAACGGCAACAGTGGTGCCGCCGATGTCGAACTCGGCGGGGGCGAGGGCTTCGGCGAGGTTCCGTCCGGCGCCGACGTGGGCGACGAGCACGCGGTCGAGGTTGTCGATTGTGTCGTCAAGGGCGTCGAGTCCGAAGTCGAGCGAATGGTTGTTGGCCAAGGAGACCACGTCGACTCCTGCCCGGGAGATCACGTCGGCGAATGACGGCGCGGAGCGGAAGGTGAAGGTCTTGACCTGTGCGCGGCCCCGCGTCGACACTGCGGTTTCGAGGTTCACGATCGCAAGATCGGCCTCCGCGAGTGGTGGCCGGATGCCGCCGAACGGATCGGTCGTGGGTCCGACGCGACGGGTGAGGAGCGTGTCCCCGCCGAACGCCAGCGTCCAGGTGCCGTTCGACCGTGGACCGGTGCCTCCCGGCAACGGCGGGCCGGCCGGCGGTGTGGTCGTCGGTGTCGATGGGTTCGCCGGGCCGGCCACCCCGGTCTTCGGAGCCGGAGCGGCGATCGGGCCTGCCGGCGGGGTCAAGGTGGTCGTGGAGGTCGGCTGATCAGCGCTCACGGGCGGTCCGGCCGGATTCAGCCGGGCCTCGGCGGCTCGGCTGCTCGGAGTGGAAACGGTGGTGAGGAGCGTGCACATAGCCACGCTGAGCAGGCTTTTCGTCAGCGGACCGAATGTCCGGGCGGGTCCCGCGGCCGGGGATGCGGGTCCGTCGCAGCCGCGCACCCGAGCATGCTTGCATGTTCTCGAACGTTTGTTTACGATCTCGAACGTTCGTTTGGGGCAACCGAACCCGTTCTCGATCGAACACCAACCCTTCGACCGGCCGTCCATGGTTCGTCGAGGTGATCGTCCGCCGTCGACCCCGAGGAAATCACATGCCTGTCATTTTTGTCTCACCCCTCTCGTACAGTGATCCGCAATGAAAACGTTCCCCGCACGAGACATGAGAGATGCCGGCAAAGACTCCGGCAAGAGGACCCAAGGAGCAGAGATGGAGCGAGCCAAAGCACTGGAGATGGCCCTCGGCCAGATCGACAAGCAGTTCGGTAAAGGGTCGATCATGCGACTCGGCGAGAACACCCACATGAGGATCGAAGCGGTGTCGACCGGCTCGCTCGCCGTGGATCTCGCCCTCGGTATCGGTGGCCTGCCGCGTGGCCGGATCTGTGAGATCTACGGTCCCGAGTCGTCCGGCAAGTCCACGCTCGCGATGCATGTCGTGGCCGAGGCCCAGCGCAACGGCGGCACATGTGCCTATATCGACGCCGAGCACGCCATGGACCCGGTCTATGCGAGCGCCATCGGTGTCGACATCGACAACCTGCTCATTTCCCAGCCCGACACCGGCGAGCAGGCCCTCGAGATCTGCGACATGCTCGTGCGCTCCGGTGCGCTCGATGTCGTCGTGATCGACTCCGTCGCCGCCCTCACCCCGAAGGCAGAAATCGAAGGGGAGATGGGCGACACGTTCGTCGGTCTCCAGGCCCGCCTCATGAGCCAGGCGCTGCGCAAGCTCACGGCATCGATCAGCCGCACCAACACGGTGGTGATCTTCATCAACCAGCTGCGGGAAAAGATCGGCGTGATGTTCGGCTCGCCCGAAACCACGCCGGGTGGACGGGCATTGAAGTTCTACTCGTCGGTGCGCATCGACATCCGCCGCATCGAGTCGATCAAGGACGGCGCCGACGTCACGGGCAACCGCACCCGGGTGAAGATCGTGAAGAACAAGGTCGCCCCGCCGTTCAAGCAGGCCGAGTTCGACATCATGTACGGCAAGGGGATCAGCCGTGAAGGGTCGGTGCTCGATGTCGGCGTCGAATGTGCCGTCATCAAGAAGTCGGGCGCCTGGTTCACCTACGAGGGCGAGCAGCTCGGCCAGGGTCGGGAGAACGCCAAGAACTTCCTGTCCGAGAACGCCGAGCTGATGATGGAGATCACCGAGAAGATCCGCCAGAAGGTCGGCATCGTCGAAGTCGTCGGCGACGCGCTCGACGACCTCGATGACGACGACGAGCCCATCTCGCTCGACTGACCTCTGGCTGGGTCGAACGACCCGTTTGCCGGATGACCGCTCAAGCTGAGCGGCTGGCCCGACGATTGCTCTTCTGTGTGGTGGCGGACTCGGCCGCATCGCTTGGGAAACCAAGTGATGCGGCCAGTCTCCGTTCTGGGCCTCAGTCGGCGCTCGTCAGCAATGCGTCGCTGAGCCGGTTCAGCTCCGCACTCGTAGCCCCACCGTCGAGGGCGTAGGCGCGGGCACCGCCGCCGGCGTCCCAGTAGGCGAGCACTCCTTGGAGCGGCTGGCGGCTTACGCCGAGGATGGGCAGCGCGTCGGTCACCGAGATGCCGCGAGCGCTGAGCCCTTCGCGGAGGTCGTCGACCCGATAGGGCGTGCGGTACAGGTTGGTGAGCAGGAAGTCGTCCATGATGTCGTCGTTGTCCACGCCGAGGATGCGGTGGAGCAGCGCGGTCGACACCCCCGTACGGTCCTTCCCTCCGGTGCAGTGGTGCAGCGCCGGGAGCGCGTCGGGTTGGGCGATGGAGCGGAGGTAGCCGACCAGCATGCGCTGCGACGCCTGCACCATGTCGAGATAGTTCCCCTCCCAGAAGTCCGGTTCCGGAAGCGGACGGGTCCCGGCGAGGATGTCGCGGATCACGTCGATCACGCTCTCGTCGAGCGACGAGAAGTCGGCCGTACCGAGCAGCACGATCTCGGCAGCGTGCGGTCCAACGGGCAGACGGCTCGGCTGGCGCTCACGTTCTCCGGCCAGACGGAAGTCGTGGATCCGTCGCAGGCGCAGCATGGCCACCGTGGCCACATCATCGTCGGTGAGCGAGGCCAGGTGGTCGCTGCGGAAGATGACGCCCCGGCGCATGACCCGACCGTCGCTGACGCGATAGCCGCCGGCGTCGCGGAAGTTGTAGTTGCCGGCGAGGTCCAGCCGTCGCTCGAACGATGGCGCGCTGGCGGGGAGGTCGTCTCGAGAGATGCCGCGAGCCGTGGCGTAGGCCAGGCGTTCGTCGAAGGTCATGGGGGTGTCGAGCATGGCACGTGGTGCGCTGGTGCGACGGCGGGCCTGACGCGCCTCGGGGCGGATCGCCCGATGTGGACGATCCGCCCCGAAGGCGGGGGAGTGGGCTGTTCCGGTCGGCCAAGGCGCCGGGCCGGAGGTGGCGGTGTGACTCAGGAGGCGGAAACCGGCTTGACCGTCGTCGGCACCGTGGCCTTGGCTGCATCGATAGCGGCCTTGTTGGCGGCACGGGTGGTTTCGCGCGCGGCCTTGTTGGCGGCACGGGTGGCTTCGCGAGAGGCCTCGTTCTGTGTGCGGGTCTGCTCCCAAGCTCCCTTGTTGGCGACCTTGGTGTTGTCGCGGGCGGTCTGGCATGCGGCCTTTGCCGCCTCGCGGGCTTCCTTCGTGGTTGCCGCGGCGGCGCCGGTCATGCAGCTCTGGAAGGTGGCGTCACGGCGAGCGGAGTTTGCGTTGTGCGTGGCGTCGCGGCGGGCCGAGTTCGCCGAGTAGGTCGCGTCGCGGCGAGCCTTGTTGGCGTCGTAGGTGGCCTGGATGCGGGCACGGTTCTCGACGCGGACGGCGTTGACCACGTCGGACTTCGGGGTGGAGAAGGCGGGGGCCGAGACTCCGACGACGGCGGCAGCGGCGATGCTGATCGAGGCGATGAGGCGGGTTGAACGGTTCATGATGGTTCCTTTGGGGAGAGAGTGGATTCCGAGGTCCTGCGGCGGTGGTGTCGTTCGGCCGTCTCGGTGGTTGTTCGAGCCAGAAAGAGCTTCGACGCGGCCCATGAGGGAATTGTTGGCATTCAGTTGAGATCTCACCAGCGGGTGTGAACATCGTTCGGCCCGCCGCGTTCGCCACCTTCCTGCGCCGTCCGTTGCCAACGCGCCGGCCGGAGCGGGGCTGCCCGTAGACTCCTCCGCCGTGTCGTCGCCGGAAACAGGATCGAAGCGCTACGTGATCCATACGTACGGCTGTCAGATGAACGAGCACGACTCGGAGCGCATCTCCGGTCTCCTCGAGGCCGATGGCTACGTGCGGGTCGACTCCGAGGACGATGCCGACGTCGTCGTCTACAACACCTGCACCATTCGGGAGAACGCGGACAACAAACTGTTCGGCAACCTCGGTCGGGTGAAGGAACTCAAGGACGCCCGCCCGGAGCTCAAGATCATGGTGGGCGGCTGCCAGGCGCAGAAGGACCGTGGGCTGATCCAGCAACGGGCGGGGCACGTTGACGTGGTGTTCGGCACCCACAACGTGCACCGAGCTGCGGAACTGCTGCGTGAGTCCTATGCACGCGGACCTCTGATGGAGATCTTGGAGGAGGCCGAGTCGTTCCCGAGCGCACTCCCGGTCCGTCGGGAAGAGGAGTGGTCGGCATGGGTCACGATCCAGATCGGTTGTGACAACTCCTGCGCGTTCTGCATCGTGCCGTCGGTTCGCGGGGTCGAATCGAGCCGCACGTTCGACGAATTACTCCACGAAGTCCGTACGCTGGCGGCGGCGGGCACCGTCGAGGTCACCCTGCTCGGACAGAATGTCAACAGCTACGGACGCGACCTCACCACATCGTGGAGGGACCGCCACGGAACACCGGGCAGTGCCGAGGCGTGCGGACCGTCGTGGGACACCGATGCCACGGGCCCGCGGGCACGTGCGCTGTTCGCCGACCTCTTGCGCGCCGTAGGTGCCGTCGAGGGGATCCGGCGTGTCCGCTACACCTCGCCGCACCCAAAGGACATCCGCGCTGACACCATGCTGGCGATGGCCGAGGTGTCGACCGTCATGCCCCACCTCCATTTCCCGCTCCAGTCCGGTAGTGACGTGATCCTCCGCGAGATGCGTCGTGGCTACAACGCATCCAAATACCTGGAGAAGCTGCACGAAGCCCGCCGGTTGGTCGACGACCTGAGCATCACCAGCGACATCATCGTCGGGTTCCCCGGCGAGACCGAGTCCGACTTCGTGCACACCCTCGAAGTGGCGGCGGAGGCGGAGTTCGACAGCTGCTACCCGTTCCAGTTCTCGCCGCGTCCCGGTACCCGCGCCGCGGAGATGGTGGACCAGTTCGTGGCGGCCGACGTGGTCTCCGAACGATTCGCCCGCCTCAACCACGTACTCGAACGGAGCGCCACCCGCAAGCACGCGGCGCGCGTCGGTCGGATTGAGGAGGTGCTCGTCGAGGGACCTTCGAAGAAGGATTCGTCGATCACCAGCGCGCGTACGAAACAGGGCAAGCTCGTGCACTTCCCGTACCGCTCCGCCGATGGCGAGCAGCGAGCCCTTCCGGCCGGGACGTTCGCGGACGTGGAGATCACGAGTGCCGCCGCCCACTTCCTTCGCGGTGAACTGCGCGAGATCACCGAACGGCCTCGCCACCGAACTCGAATCCCCGTCACCGCGCTCTAGCGCCCTCACGAAACGGACCTTCGCATGCCTGCGACAGCACCAGGGAATCAAGGCCAGGCCGAGTTCTGGTCGGCCACCGGTGGGGAGGCCTGGGTCGACCTGCAGGACCAGATGGACCGTCAACTCTCCGTCGTCGGCGCGGCTGCGCTCGGCGCGCTCGACGCACAGACCGGCGAATCGATCATCGACGTCGGCTGTGGCTGCGGGGCGACCACCCTCGACCTCGCCGCCGCGGTGGGGGAGACCGGACGAGTGGTCGGCCTGGACATCAGCGTGCCGATGACCGAACTTGCGTCACGCCGGCTCGCCGACCGGGGGTTCCGTCATGCCTCCGCGTTGGTCGGTGATGCCCAGACCGCGAGCACAGCCGACGTGGGCGGCCACGTCGACGCCGTGTTCTCGCGCTTTGGGGTCATGTTCTTCGACGACCCGGTGGCGGCTTTCGTAAACATACGCGCGCTTACGAATGCATCTGCTCGTATGGCCTTCGTCTGCTGGCAGGAGGCACGCCGGAACCGGATCTTCAGTGATCTCGGGCGAGAACTCGCCGCACTGTTTCCGGGACTGCCGGCACCAGATCCCCACGCCCCCGGGCCGATGGCCTTTGCCGATGCCGAACGTCTGCTGGGCATTCTCTCGGCGGCTGGCTGGGTCAACACAGAGATCGCCGAGCACATCGCGCCGATGCAGCTCTTCGGGACGACCGACTTCGACGTCGCCCTCGACGCAAGCCTGCGCGTGGGCGGGGCGGCACGACTGATGCAAAGTGCCGATGAGGCGACCGCCGGCAAGATTCATGACGCGGCCCGACGCGTGCTGGAGTCGCAGTGGACGGACAACGGCGCCGTGGTCGACAGCGCGACATGGATAGTGACCGCGAGGAATAGAGGGGGCGCATGATGGTCGGGCAAGCAGCTGGCAGAGTGACGGCGCGCAACGGAGCCGGCGAGTGATCTTCCATATCACCACCGCGGCGGCGTGGTCCGATGCGCAGCTCCTCGATGAGTACTCGGTGTTCAGCCTGATCTCGGAGGGCTTCATCCATCTTTCGACCGCCGAACAGGCGCTCGGCTCGGCCTCGCGGTACTACGACGAAGTGGCGGGACTCGTTCTCCTGCAGGTCGACGAGACCCGGTGTGCCGCCGAGCTGCGGTGGGAGCCGCCCGCACACGATCCGACGTCTGATGCCCGCTTTCCCCATCTCTACGGACCCCTCAATCTCGATGCCGTACTCGATGCGCGTCCGTTGACGAAGGATGACGAAGGTCGATTCGTCTTTCCGTACTGAGCGGGGCGAATGAATTCCGCGAGCTGACGGGTGCTGTGACAAGGTGAAACGATGACGATCGGTTTCGACCCCCAGATTGCCCGGCGCACGTGGATGACGCTCGAGCCGATCCACGGCATGGTCTACTTCTCCCCGCACGGAACGCCGATCTACGACGCCGCCGGACTCGAAGGCCGTCAGCACTACTTCGCGTCGCGGGCTGCGGCCTTCGGACGGGTCAGCGCCGAAGTGGTCACGTCGACGTTCTTCAATTTCTCCCCATCGCTCGTTCGTTCGGCCATGGCGACGGTGTGGGACCGAGTGTCCCCTGAGGAGGCACTGGCGGCGCGCCTTCGCGTCGTCGACGCATCGCTCCGCGAGGCCGCGCCCGATCTGATCGGGAACGACGCCACCAATCGGGCGGCCGAGCTGGCGACGAGCGCCGCCCGTTCGGCGTGCGGCAGAGTCGACGGCAAGCCCTTGTTCGCGGCCCACGTATCGCTGGCTTGGCCGACCGAGCCGCACCTTGTCCTCTGGCACGCGCAGACATTGCTGCGTGAGTACCGCGGTGACCTGCACATCGCGCTGCTTCTCAGCGAAGGGCTCAGCGGACTCGACGCCTTGATCACCCACGGAGCGACTGGCGCCGTCCCGCTCGCCCTGCTCCAGCAGCTTCGCGGCTGGAGCGCGGACGAATGGGATGCCGGAGTCGAGTCGTTGCGTTCGCGCGGCATCCTCACCGCCGGCGACGTCGCCCTCACGGCAAGCGGAGCGGCGCTGCGACAGCGCGTCGAAGATCGCACGGATGAGCTCTCGACCGACGCGTGGGCCGTGCTCGGTGAGGAAGGCTGCCGCGAGCTACGGGCGGCGGCCCGGCCCCTCTCGGCAGCAGTGATCGATGCCGGATGGTCCCCGCTGCGCAGACTGCCTCCCGGCGACGACTGACAGCGGTGATGATGGGTGCCCGAAGGCGGATCCGTCGGCTGGTGCTGACGGGCGCAGTGTCGCTCATCGTCGGCTGCTCGTCATCTTCCCCTTCGCCGTCGAATCCACCGGATGACCGGTCCACGACGACAGTCGTGCCGACCACACCACGAACATCCGCGGCGCCGCTCGTGACCGCCCCCCCGACTCCGACGAGTGCCCTCGTCGAGGCCCCCCGTACCACCTCAGCAGTCGCGTCGACCGCGGACTCGGGTGCTGCTGGCGCGCCCACGACCGGCGCCACCACGACCCTGCCGGGCGCTCCGGTGACGTTCGAGGATGCCTGGCGGCCGACCGTCGACGGGCTCCTCACGTTTCGCGGCAATGCCAACCGACGTTTCTACGGACGCGGACCGGTACCGGCCTCGCCGAAGGTTGCGTGGTCGTACCCGAAGAGTGGAGCGATGTGCCGGACCTCGTCGGCCAAGGGAGTGACGAAGCAGTGGTGTGGTGCCGGGTGGACCGGCCAGCCGACCGTGCACGTCCGTGATGGTCGAACGTGGGTGGTCTTCAATGGCTACGACGGCGCGGTGCACTTCGTTGACGGGTCCACGGGCGAGGACATCCTCGAACCGTTCCCGACTGGCGACATCATCAAAGGCACCGTGACGATCGACCCGAACGGCTTCCCGCTCGTGTACTCCGGCAGTCGGGACAACTACTTCCGGGTCCTCGCCATCGACCGTGGCCCGAAGGCCGAAGAGCTGTGGCGCCTCGGCGCGAATGATGTTTCACCGACGCTGTGGAACAACGACTGGGACGGCAGTGCGCTGGTCCTCGACGACTGGCTGCTTGAAGGCGGGGAGAACAGCCAGTTCCACGCGGTGAAGCTCGGCCGCACAACCGATGCGAACGGTCTCGTGCAGGTCGAGCCCAAGCTGGTGTTCAACACGCCGGGTTGGGATGACCAGCTCCGTGCCGATCTCGCCGGACAGTCGTCGTCGGAGGTGTCGATCGAGAACTCCGTGGCCGTCGACGATGACACGGTGTACTTCGGGAACTCCGGAGGGCTCATCCAGGGCTGGGACCTCGCACCGTTGCGTACCGGGGGCACCCCGTCGCGGACCTTTCGTTACTGGGTCGGTGACGACACGGATGCCTCGGTCGTGATCGACGAGGCCGGGGCGCTGTATGTCGGCGTGGAGTTCGAGCGGGGAAACGCCCGCAGCCAGCAGGTGGGCCAACTCGTGAAGCTCGATCCCACTCGACCGGATGATCCGTTGGTGTGGAGCTTCTTCGACGATGCTCGTCGACCGGGTGGGATCTGGTCCACTGTCGCGCTCCACGACGGCGTGGTGATCGTCACCACCGATGGCGGACGAGTCGTCGGACTCGATCAACGCAGCGGTGCCGTGTTGTGGGAACTCCGCCTTCCCGGCCCACTGTGGTCGTCGCCCGTCGTCGTCGACGATGTCCTGGTGCAGGGCGACTGCGGGGGCGTCCTACACGGCTTCGATGTCTCCGACGCGAGGGCCGAGCCGCGACCGATCTGGCAGGTCGAGCTGGGTGGCTGCATCGAGGCGACTCCGGCCGTCTGGGACGGCGCGATCTACGTGGCGACTCGGGGCGGGCGATTCTTCGCACTGCGCTGATCCGTTCTGCTGCGCGTTGAAGGAGTGTTCCGACCTGAGGGTCGCTTCACCTTTATCGGGCGTTCGCCGAGCCGCCGGGTTTCCGCTCAGGTTCGGGTCTGCATCTGTCGACACTGCTCAACATGGTCGCGGCACCCGATCCGATCGAGGAGCGCATCAAAGATGCGATCCGCGAACGCGGGCTGGTGGATACCTGCCGCATGATGCGAGGAGGCTCGGCGAGCGCTTCCGTTACCGTTCCCTTGGTCGGAGGCTGGATTGCTCACTCGGCCGGGACCGATGCCACCATCATCGGTGCGTGGTCGGCCGTGATGTTCATCGTGTCGTTGGCGACCGTCGCCTGCTCCTCGCTTGCGTTGCGAGCACATCCGTGGTCCGACCCGAGGATCTGGATGCGACGAATGCACATCGCGTTGGGATGCTCAGGTCTCGCCACCGGTCTCGGAGTGCTCCTCGTTGATCCGTGGAAGGGCGGCCGGCTCGACCCGCTGTGGTCCGTTTCGCTGATGATGTTCTCCGCCATCCTGGCGGTGAACGTGCTCGTCGGATTCGGCCTTCGCTCGTCACTTCCCGTCTTCAGTGCACCGATCGTCATCGCTGCCATCGGGTCGTGTCTCCGGCTCGGTGGCCTCCTCGGCGGTGTGCTCGGATTCGGTTGCGTCGTGTACTGCGTCGTGATCCTCGGGACCAATCAAATAGCCGGCGACGCGTTCCGGCGCGCCACGGAACTGCGGGTCCGCAACGACCGCCTGGTTGCCGACCTCGAGGCGGCGAACGAACTGCTCGAGCGACGTGCCCACAGCGACGTGCTCACCGGCCTCTCGAATCGAGCCGGGCTGTGGAGCGAGCTCGAACGGCGTAGGGATCATCCGGACGACACCACGGTGCTGTTCATCGACCTCGACGGGTTCAAACCGATCAACGACAGTTTCGGGCACACCGCCGGTGACGAGGTCCTCCGGATCGTCGCCAACCGTCTCACCCAGATCGTGCGGACCGGCGACATCGTTGCGCGTATGGGCGGTGACGAGTTCGTCATCGTCGCCCGCTCATTCGACGACAGCGACGCCGACGCCTTCGGTGATCGGGTTCGGCGGTCGATCCAGGAGCCGATGTTCGTTCACGGCAACCTCATAGAGATCTCCGCGGCGATCGGCGTGGCGACCCACGTCCCCGAGCACACGATGCAGACGACGCTGGCCGAGGCCGACAAGCTGATGTATGCCATGAAACGGGCGCATCGCCAGTCGGTCTGAGCTCGGCTCCCTCGGAGCGGCGCTACCGTGTGCGTAGATGCGTGGAGTGGTGCAGCGAGTCGTTCGGGCGAGTGTCACCTCGGAAGGCGCGGAAGTCGGGGCTATCGGGGCCGGTATGTGTGTGTTGGTCGGCGTGACCCATACCGACACCGAGGCGCACTCCGCGAAGTTGGCCGCCAAGCTCTGGCACCTCCGCATCTTCGATGATGAGGCGGGCGTGATGAACCGCTCGGTGGCCGACACCACACGAGCGCTGCTCGTCGTCAGCCAGTTCACGCTTTACGGCGACACCTCGGCCGGACGCCGTCCGAGTTGGATCAACGCCGCCCGACCCGAGGTCGCTGAGCCCCTCGTCGATCGGGTGGTGACGGAACTCCGAGCGCTCGGCGCCACCGTGGAGACCGGCCGCTTCCGGACCAACATGCAGATAGCCCTCGTCAACGACGGACCGGTGACCGTCATCGTCGACGTCTGAGCGCAGCGAGCGCTCCAGCGGACAGATGACGGCTCAGGCGGACTGGATGGCCCGCCAGACCTTCTCGGCGGTGGTCGGCATGTCGATGTGGCGGACACCGAGGTGGGCGAGTGCGTCGACGACGGCGTTCTGCACGGCCGGGGTGGCGCCGACGGTGCCGGACTCGCCGATGCCCTTCGCCCCCAACTCGTTCACGTGGGTCGGTGTTTCCATGGACACCCGTTCGAAGCTCGGCAGTTCCGCCATGGAGATGACGCCGTAGTCGGCGAAGTTGCCGGTGAGTGGGTTCGCGTCGGCGTCGAACACGACTTCTTCGAGGAGTGCCTGAGCGGCCCCTTGCGCCAGGCCACCGTGCACCTGGCCGGCGACGAGGAGTGGGTTGAGGATCCGTCCGGCATCGTCGCAGGCGACCATCCGAAGGAGCGTGACCTTGCCGGTCTCGGCATCCACTTCGACCACCGCGACGTGGGCGCCGAAGGGGAACGTTCCGGAGCTCGCCTTGTAATCGAGGGAAACATCGAGCTTCGTTCCCTGCGCCGCCGCGGCGCCTGCGAGATCCGCCCAGGAGCGGCTCACGGCGGGAGTGCCCACCACGTGGAACGCGCCGCGCGAGGTGTCGAGCACCACATCTTCGACGGGAGCCTCGAGAAGTGACGCCGCCAGTTCGCGGGCCTGGTTCACCACTTCGCCGGCGGCCGACCAGATCGCCGTGCCGGCGATCTGCAGTGACCGTGATCCGCCCGTCATCCCGCCGCGAGCGACGTCGTCGGTGTCGCCGTGTCGGATCTCGATGCGGTCGACCGGCACGCCCGTCTTCTCGGAGATGAGCATCGCCCAACTGGTCTCGTGGCCGGTGCCGTATGGCGTTGAACCCGTACGTGCACGTACCTTTCCGTCGTCGAGGATCTCGACGGCCGCGAACTCGGAGCCGCCCCCGCCGGCGGTGACCTCTACGTAGCAGGAGACGCCGATGCCGAGGAGCTTCGAGCTTCCGCTCGCTCGCCGGGCCACCTGCTCGGCCCGGAGAGCGTCATAGCCTGCAGCAGCGAGGACCCGGTCGAGCGCGCCGACGTAGTCGCCACAGTCATACGGAGCACCGGCTGAGGTCGTGATGGTCTCGGTGAACGGGGCACGGAGGTTGCGTCGGCGAACCTCGACCGGATCGACGCCGATCTCGGCCGCGAGAATGTCGACCATCCGTTCGATAGCGGCCGCCGCCTCGGGTCGGCCGGCCCCGCGGAACGCCCCGACCGGGGTGGTGTTGGTGAGTACCGACCGCGACGAGAACTCGATGTCGTCGATGTCGTAGACGCCGGGCTGCATCAACTGGGTCATGTGGGGCAGAACACCGCCGTAGCGAAGGTAGGCGCCGCAGTCCTGCAGCACGGTGAGCTTGTAGGACTCGATGCGGCCGTCGGCGGTCGCCCCGATCTCGGCGAACTGCACCTGGGCGCGGCCGTGGGCGAGGTTGGCCATGTCGTCCGTCCGCGACGACACCCACCGAACGGGACGGCCGGCGATCTTCGCCAGGCGGGGGAGCAGCACGTCCTCCGGGGAAGGCGTGGCCTTGGCGCCGAATCCACCGCCGACGTCGGGGGTGATCACGCGCACGTCGCCGTTCGGGATCTTGTGGGCGGCGGCGAGGAAGTCTCGGAACGGGTGCGAGCCCTGACCGCTCGTCCAGTGGTGCAGACGCCCGGCGGCGTCAAAGGCCGAGGCCGCCGTGCGGGGCTCGATCGGCGACGGCGCGACACGGGAGTTCACCACGCGTTGGCGGATCACCACCGGGCTGGCCGAGGGATCGACCGAACGCAGGGGTTTGATGCTGAGGGCGATGTTCGAGCCGTGGTCGGGATGGATGAGCGTCGGTGAATCCACCGCGTCCTCGACCGAGACCAGCACCGGCAGCGGTTCGTAGTCGACGACGACCATCTCGGCGGCGTCGGGGCCCTGGCCCCGGAGTTCGGTGAGGATCACCGCGATCGGTTCCCCGACGTAGCGAACCGTGTCTCCTGCCAGCCAGGGTCGGGCAAGCGTGCCGGGCGACCCTGGGAAGTCACCGGGATAGCTCCCGAGGTCGGCGATGTCGGCCGCCGTCACCACGGCGACAACACCGGGCATCCCGAGTGCCTCGCTCGCATCGACGGCGATCTTCGCGTGCGCCATCGTCGCCCGCACGTAGTGGACGTGCAGTGCGCCGTCGAGCAGCGGATCGCGGATGTCGTCGACATAGGTGCCTCCGACGGTCAGCATCCGAGGGTCCTCGACCCGGCGGACCGAGGTACCGAGGATGGATGTGCCGGAGAACGATGGGGTGGCGAGATCAGTCATCGGGGCGAAGGTTACCGCCCGTGCTCGCTGATGGTGCCTCGCCCGGTTGGGACTGCTGGGGAGATCGTGCCGCGAAGCTCTTGGGCATCGTCGGTGTCCTCAGTCCGGACGGGAGGGTTCCCCGCTGCGGTAGTGGCGCCGGCAGAGCAGCTCATAGGTGACCACGTCGCCGAACAGGGGCTCGGCGTGGGCGTCGGTGGTGTCGCCGACGACGACCACGTCGCCCTCGTACACGAGCTGGCCGTTCACCAGCCGGGCGTTGTGCGTCGCCCGTTCACCGCACCAGCAGCGCGCTTCGACGTGGAGCTGCACCCGCTCGTCGGCGATCTCGAGGAGACGCTCCGTGCCCGGAAACAGGCGGCCTCGGAAGTCCGTTATCAGCCCGAAGGTGTACACATCGGCGTGGAGCACGTCGACCACCAACGCGAGCTGGTCCGCTTGGTCTCGCGAGTAGAACTGGGCCTCGTCGCAGACGAGGTAGTCGATGCCGCTGTGGGTGCTGGCGAAGCGCGAGGCCATGGCGAAGAGGTCGAGGTCGTCGGTGACCTGAACTGCTTGCTCGGAAAGGCCAAGGCGGCTGGAGACGAACGCGCCCTCGCGATCGAGCTTCGACAGGAGGAGCCCCTTCTTGTGGCGGCGGCTCAGATTGTGATGGATCTGCAGCGCCAGGGTGCTCTTCCCCGAGCCCATGGTTCCGAACGAGAATCGAAGCAGTGCCACAGGCCGAGAACCGTAGTGCGCTCCCGGTTGGGAGAGAGGTTGCCCCCAGATATGGGGGCAAAACACCTCCCAACGCCGCTGGGAGGTGTTTTGCCGCATCGCGCCGCGAACGGTGGCCAGCCCGTGCGCGAACGTCGCACGTCGCCGATAGAGTTCGCGTTTCAATTCCTCCTGGGCGGAACTCGCGGAGTGACCGGAGCGACCGCGCGTCTCCTATGACGCTGAGCCGGATGACGCTTCACCAGTGCACCCATTCCCTTTCCGTTCAGCCGTGGAGGACCTATGAAGTGGTTCCTGATTCAGTCGTTCTTTCTTGCGCTCGCCGCCTTCGGTCTCGGTGCGCTGTTCCACCGGGCGCTGTGGAGAAAGTCGACCGGGCTCGATTCACCGTCTTCGGGCAGCGTCAAAGGGTTCGCCGCGGCCGGCGATGGCCAACCCCACGACGACAACGGTGGCGCGGTGGCGGCGCGGGTCGCCGAGCTCACGGCACTTCGTGCCCAGCACGACAAGGTCGTGGCCGAGCGTGACGCCAGGATCAAGGAATACGCAGCGTTGTCCTTCGAGCACTCTGCGGCGAAAACCGCCCTCGCCGATCGCGACGAGTCCGTCACTGCCTTACGGGCGCAGCTCGACGAGTCCGTCACGGCATCAGCTGCCGCCTCGTCCGAGGCGCAGGGTCTGCTCGGACGAGTCGAGGGCCATCAGGCGACCATTGCGGAATTCCAGAACAAACTCGCGGCGGCCGATGCCGACAACGACGCTGCCCTGGCCACGCTGCGCACCGACTACGACGGCCGTATCGCCGCGCTCACGTCGGAACGAGACACTGCGTTCGCCGAGCTCCGTGCCGATTGCGAGGCAGGTCTCGCCTCCCGGAGCGCTGAGCATGACGCCGCCCTCGTCGGTCTTCGGGCCGAGCACGACCGAGCGTTGCAAGACACCCACGGAGACCGTGATCGGGCACTCTCGGGTTTGCGGAGCGACCACGAGAAAGCACTCGCCGAACTCCGCCGACGCGCGGAGTCGGCCGAGAGCGACCTGAGCAGGCTGGCCGCCGAACACGAGGGACGCGCGGCGGAAGCGGACCGACTGCGCGAGGAACTCGGCGCCAAACACACTGAGGTGCAGGGTCTCGTGTCCAACCTTGAAGCGACGAAGCTCCGCGTAGTCGACGACCTCGAGGCGATCGAGGGCATCGGACCGGCGATGGCCAAGGCGCTCAACGCCGACGGCATCCGAACCTACGAGTCGCTCGCCGACGCAGACGAATCACGGCTGCGCGCCGCAATCGAAAAGGCAGGTCAGCGATTCGCCCCCTCGATTCCGACGTGGTCGAGGCAGGCGGCGTATCTCGCCGCCGGTGATCACGACGGTTTCGCCGCCTACACGGGGTACCTGATCGCCGGAGTCGACCCCGCCGGGTTGACCGCCGAAGCCGGTAACGACGGTCATTCCGGTTCGGGCGAAGTCCAGAGTCTTGCGGCCGGAGCGGTCGACCCGGGCAGCGACGAGGCCTTTGAAGATGATGAAATCCGAGCCGACGACCTTTCTCGGATCGAAGGTATCGGCCCGAAGATCAGCGAGATCTTGATTGCCGGCGGGATTCGGACGTTTCGGCGGCTAGCGACCATGCCGGAGGAGAGCGTCCGTTCGATCGTGAACGCCGGCGGTGTCTCATTCATCCCGAGTGTTGGCACCTGGGCCGGCCAGGCAGCGTTGCTCAGGGACGGCGATGAGGCCGGATTTCAGACGTTGGTCGATCGACTCTTGGCCGGTCGCGACGAGGCCCGGTGACGGGCGTGGTCGACAAGGTCCCAGGAGCCGGAGCGACGTCGTGGGAACGTCGCAAGGGGTGGCCGCTTCTCCTGGGGAGTGCGGTGACGCTCGGCGGACTCGCGGCGGTCAATTACTCGTGGGCCAATCCTGACGGGCGTCTAACGACCAGGGCTCAGGTGGCGCTCTCCGAGGAGTTCCCCGACGCAAAGGTCCGGGTGCATGGTCGCGACGCGATCATCACCGGTCTGCCGCCGGGTGCCGACGTCGATGCCGCCCATGAGCTTGTCCGCCGCATCGAAGGCGTCCGCAGTGTGAGGGAGGACACGGCGGCCGCTGGTGAAACAGTTGCTCACGACCTGGCCGACAGCACTGCCAAGGACTCGAATGCGGACGCGACGGTGGCCGTTGCTGCGGTCGATCCGGCGGTTGCAAGTGGAGCCACGGAGGCCGGCGTCGCCACGACTGCCGCACCGACGACGGCTACCCCGGCCACGACTGCCGCACCGACGACGGCCGCGACAGCCGCACCGGTGACCACGGCTCCTGCAGTCACGCCGACGACGGTTGCGGTCGCCCAGACGGAGTCCCGTGACGATGCCATGCCGGAGACGGCGCCACCGATGAAGATCCTCTTCGACTCCGTGAGCTCGGAGTTGACGGGTGAGTCGAAGACGGCGGTCGACGAACTGGTCGCGTACCTCGAGGCGAATCCCGACGTGCGGATCAAGGTCGTCGGACACGCCGACGGCTGGGGGACGCGACTGACCAATCTCGCCGTCAGCCGAGCCCGTGCAGGCTCGGTGGTCTCCGCCCTGGTCTCGGGAGGCGTCGGCCGCGATCGGATCTCTGCCTTCGCCCACGGCGACCGGCTCCCCGTGGCGTCGAACGCCACCGTGCAGGGACGCGCTGCCAACCGCCGCGTCGAGATCGTGTTCTTCGGAGCGGAAGGAACCGGCGACCGAGAAGTTGCGTTCACCGGCTGACAGAGCTGGGAGAGATGTTGCCCCTCCGTTCTTCCGGTGCCGCGGTTCGACGGGTCGCACGTGCGGTCAAACACCTCCGAGCAGCGTTCGGAGGTGTTTGACCCCCATATCTGGGGGCAACCTCTCTCCTGGGAGGTCTCCACGGCGCGCCGAGCGCGGGTCGTCAGTGTGTGGTCGGCGCCAGGGGGAGGAGGCGGGAGTCCTCGATCGCCGCTGTCCGATGGCCGATACCGGCGAGGTAGTCGGCGTTCGTGGCGAACGCGAAGAACGCGTCGAGCGAGCTCTGGCGGATGAGCAGCACCGCGTCCCACCGCTCGTCGGGCGGACCGATGAAGAAGTGCCCACCATCGCCCTCGAAGAGCACCTCGCCGCCGCTCTTGTGGAGGAACGGCTTGGTGAACTCCACGTACCGCCGGTAGGCCTCGGCCCCGGACACCGGCGATTCCGGAGCGAGTTCCGGGTTCGCCGAGTAGTCCGCCACCTTTCGGAACCGCAGGAGGTTGAGCATGACGATCGGTCCGGCGATGCCGCGCCGGAACAGCGCCGACCCGGATTCCTGGGTCGGCTCGAAGTAGGGCTCCGACACCGCTAGGCCTTCACGACGTGAACAGCCACCAGGCGGTCGTCGTCGCCGACCGCAGTGGCCACGGATTCGTCGACGGAGCCGTCGACGACGGTGAACGAGGTGGCCAGCACTTCGCCGACAATCAACGATTCATGGGTTCGGAGTGCGCCGGCAAGAACAGGGTCGGACGTGGTCAGGGTGAGCGCGATGCGGTCGCTGATGTGGAGCCCACCGTCCTTGCGGGCCTGTTGCACGGCCCGGACGGCATCGCGGGCGAGTCCCTCGGCGACGAGCTCTTCAGTGAGGTCGGTGTCGAGCACGACGACCCCGGAGTTGCGCGGGAGCGCGGCCGAGCGGTCCGGGTTGGCGGCGACGAGCTTGAGGGAGTATTCGCCCTCCTGGAGATCGATGCCGGCGGCAGTCACCACCCCGGTGGACGGGTCCTGGGTCCACTCGCCCTTCTTCACCGCCCCGATGACCTGCTGGACGGCCTTGCCGATGCGGGGCCCGAGGGCCCCTGGGACCACCTGGAGCTCGAAACGGCCGGCGGCGGCGAGGTCGCCGGAGAGCACGACCGACTTCACGTTCAGCTCGTCGGCGATGATCGACTCGAAGGGGCTCAGCACCTGGGCGTCGTCGGCGGCAACCGTGAGCGACGCCAACGGCTGACGGACGCGGCGGCCGGACGATTTGCGGACCGCCGACGCCGCGCTGCAGACGTCGCGTACCCGATCCATGGCGGAGACCAGGGCCTCGTCGACAACGAGGTCGTCGCCGCTGGGCCAATCGGTGAGATGGATCGAGCCGTTGCCGACGAGTCCTTCCCACACTGCTTCGGTGGTGAGTGGCAGGAGCGGAGCGGCGACCTGGCAGAGAGTGACGAGCACGGTCCACAGGATGTCGAAGGCCTCCGCATCACCGTCCCAGAAACGTTCACGTGATCTGCGTACATACCAATTAGTGAGTGCGTCGAGGAACGTACGGATTGACGCACACGCGCCGAAGAGGTCGTACGCCTCGTACTGCGCGGTCACGTCGTGAACGAGAACGCCGAGCTTGCCGAGCACGTAGTGGTCGAGCGGATCGCTCGACGTCGTGCGTCGCGATGCCGTATGCGCACTTGCGTTCGCGTACATCGTGAAGAACGAATACGTGTTCCAGATCGGGAGTACGACCTGGCGGACGGCATCGCGGATGCCGGTCTCGGTGACGGCGAAGTCACCGCCGCGAAGCACCGGGGACGACATGAGGTACCAGCGCATGGCGTCGGAGCCGTACGAATCGAACACGTGATACACGTCGGGGTAGTTCTTGAGACTCTTCGACATCTTCGCCCCGTCGCTGCCGAGGACGATGCCGTGAGCGACGCACGTGTCGAATGCCGGTCGGTCGAACAGCGCGGTGGCGAGAACGTGCAGCGTGTAGAACCAGCCGCGCGTCTGGCCGATGTATTCGACGATGAAGTCACCGGGATAGTGGTGCTCGAACCAGTCCTTGTTCTCGAACGGATAGTGCACCTGGGCGAACGGCATCGACCCGGACTCGAACCAGCAGTCGAGCACCTCGGGGACGCGACGCATCATCGACGCGCCCGTCGGGTCGTCGGGGTTTGGGCGGACGAGATCATCGATGTAGGGGCGGTGCAGGTCGGTCGGTCGAACGCCAAAGTCGCGCTCGATGTCGTCGAGCGAGCCGTAGACATCGATGCGGGGATAGGCGGGATCGTCGGACTTCCACACCGGTATCGGTGAGCCCCAGAACCGGTTGCGGGAGATGCCCCAGTCCCGGGCGTTCGCAAGCCAGTTGCCGAACACACCGTCGCGCACGTGCTCGGGTACCCACGTGATCTGCTGGTTGAGCTCGACCATGCGGTCGCGGAACTTCGTGACCTCGACGAACCAGCTCGACAGCGCGCGATAGATCAGTGGCGCGTTGCAGCGCCAGCAGTGCGGGACGGAGTGGTCGTACGAGTCATGGCGGACAAGGCGGCCGTGGCCGCGGAGGTCCTTGATGATGACTGGGTTGGCGTCATGGACGAGCTGTCCTTCGTACGTCGGAACCTCCGACGTGAAGCGGCCGCTCGGGCCTACCGGGTTCACGACCTCGATGCCGAGCGCATCGGTTACCACCTTGTCCTCCTCACCGAATGCCGGGGCGATGTGGACGATCCCGGTGCCGTCTTCGGTGGTCACGTAGTCGGCCGCCGCTACCTGGAACGCATTAGTATGTGTGCTGAAGAAATCGTAGAGCGGACGGTAGTGACGACCGACGAGGTCCGAACCGGGGAGGGTTCCCACCGCCGTCGCACTGCTGAGCTCCTTCGCGTACGCCTCGACTCGTGCGGTCGCCAGGATTTAGGTCTTCCCGTCGGAGGCGTCGAGCATCTTTGCGTATTCGATCTCCGGCCCGACCGCGCAGGCGAGGTTCGACGGGAGCGTCCACGGTGTGGTGGTCCAGGCGAGGAGCACCTCGCCGGTGTCTTGGCCGGCGTCGTCGACGAGCGGAAACGTGACGGTGACCGCCGGGTCCTGGCGGTTCTTGTAGACGTCGTCCATCTTCAGCTCGGTGTTGCTGAGCGGAGTCTCGCAGCGCCAGCAGTAGGGCATGACCTTGTAGCCCTCGTAGATGAGCCCCTTGTCGTGGAGCGTCTTGAAGGCCCACATGACCGACTCCATGTAGGGCAGGTCGAGGGTCTTGTAGTCGTTGGCGAAGTCGACCCAGCGGGCGGCGCGGTTGATGTACGCCTCCCACTCGTGGGTGTAGCGCAGCACGCTCGTGCGGCACGCGTCGTTGAACCGGTCGATACCAAACGCCTTGATCTCGTTGTGGCCGCTGACGCCGAGCTCGTTCTCCGCGTGTACTTCGGCGGGCATTCCGTGGGTGTCCCAGCCGAAGCGGCGCTCGACCCGCCGGCCTCGCATCGTGCGGTAGCGGGGGATGACGTCCTTCACGTAACTCGTCAGAAGGTGGCCGTAGTGGGGGAGGCCGTTGGCAAATGGCGGTCCGTCGTAGAAGACGTACTCGTTGGCTCCGTCGGTGCCGGCCGCGCGTTGCTCGACCGACCGCTCGAAGGTCTTGTCGTCCTGCCACTGCGCGATGATCCGCTCTTCGAGCTTGGGGAACGACGGCGACGGGTCGACCGTCGGGTACGGCGTGGCTGGTTCGGTGGTGTCGCTCATGGTCGTCCTCGTTCGGTCTCGTGTTGCTGACCGGGGACGACGGATGCGCCTCTCGACGCACACACCGCGGTACCACCCCGCTTGCCCGCACCCGTTTGGGCGAGGCCGCTTCGTTTGGGCACTGACGCGGGCCCGTGGTTGCGTCCGGTTCTAGTGAGCCTGCCGGGGCGGGCCGTTCTTCCGGCGACTCCGGGGTGATGGCCCCATCAACGTCGTTGTAGTCAACAGGCTACCGCGTGTATTTCGCTCGGACGGGGTGTTTCTCGGCGCACGTACACGGCCACCTCGCATCCCACACACGGCGCATCCGAATCCCACATAGCGGGAATCCGGCAGGTTTCGTGCGAAATCCCCGATGTGGGATGGGTATCCCGCGATGTGGGATGCCGCGGCGGCGTCGACGAACTGTCGAGGACAGGGCAGAATCGGATATGCCTGCTGATCCGAAGCGTGTTGTCGACGACCTACTCGAGCTCCGCCGCCTGACCTCGGTCGAGGTCGACGGGATCCCCCAGACGGTCGGTGGTCAGCCGAACACCGGCCCCACCGTGGCGAGTGGCCGCCTGGCCTGGACCGATACCTGGGTGCAGGCCAGGGAGTGGTTTGCCGGGACCTTCGAAGGGATCCCCGTCGAGAAGTCCGTCGATGCCGCGGGCAACCTCTGGGTGACGCTGCCGGGCGAGCGGCCCGAGCGGATCGTTCTCGGGAGCCATCTCGACTCGGTCCCCAACGGTGGGTGGCTCGACGGCGCCCTCGGCGTCGTCGCCGGTGCTGAAGTGATTCGCGGGTTGCACCGCGACGGTGTGAAGCTGCCCGTCGGGGTGAGCGTCGTCGACTGGGCCGACGAGGAGGGCGCCCGATTCGGCCGCAGTCTCTTCGGCTCGGGAGCGGTATCGGGGACGCTGGAGATCGAAAAGGTCGCCGAGCTGAAGGACAACACGGGAGCGCGCCTTGTCGATGTTGTCCGTGCGCACGGCGTTGATCTCGAGACGATCCTGACCGCGGGTGATGTGCGCAGTCAGCTGGTCGGGAGTGCCGAGCTGCATATCGAACAGGGTCCGCTGCTCGAAGCGGCCGGGATCCGCCTCGCGGCGTTGCACGGCATCCTCGGTGTCGAGCGTCGTCTGGTGAAGGTGCAGGGCCAGGCATGTCATGCGGGGGCGACGCCGATCTACCTCCGTCACGATCCGACCTTGGCGGCGAGCCGCATGGCCCTCGCGATTCGGGAGATGGCCGTGGAGATGGACGCGTTCGCCACCGTTGGTGTCTGGCGTGTGCATCCCGGGGTGCCTACTGCGGTGAACGGGCGGACGGAATTCTCCGTCGACATGCGCCACATCGACCGTGCGGTGCTCGACGCCATGGTGAAGGGTCTCGACGACCTTGTTCACCGGATCGCAGAGAGCGAGACGGTCGAGGCGGAGATCGAGATGCTCTGGTCGATCGACCCGATCGTGTTCCATCCCGACCTGGTCGAGTTTGCGGCCGACGCCGTGGAATCGCGCAGCGGTCTCCGTCACCTGATGCCGTCGGGCCCGATGCACGATTCCGCCGAGATGGCCCGGTGCGGGATTCCGACGGTGATGATGTTCACGCCGTCGCTCTATGGGCTCTCGCACACCCACATCGAGGACACCAAATTCGCCGACCTCGAACTGGGCGTCGAGGCGTTCGACGACCTCGTGCGCCGCATGCTTCCGTGGGCTGAGTCGCGGCTCAGCTAAGCGCGCATAGCTTCCATGAGCACGCTGTTCGACCCTGCCCGTGCGGTCGAGGTTCCCAAGGTCGTGCTCCACGACCATCTCGATGGTGGGCTCCGTCCCACGACCATTCTGGAGCTGGCCGACGAGATCGGGTGGACACCGCGTCTGCCGTCGACCGACCCGACCGAGTTGCACCGCTGGTTCGTGCGTGGCGCCGAAACGAAAGATCTGTTGCAGTACCTCGCCACCTTCGAGCACACCGGAGCGGTCATGCAGCGCGCCGACGATCTCGTGAGGATTGCCCGCGAGGCGGCCGTCGACCTTGCTTCCGATGGTGTCGTCTATGCCGAGGTGCGCTTCGCGCCCGAGCTCCACGTCCATCAGGGATTGGCCCTCGACGCGATCGTGGAGGCGGTGCAGGAGGGATTCCGGACCGGCGTCGCGGAAGCTGCGACCGCCGGTCGAGCGATCGTCGTGAACACCATCATCTGTGCGATGCGAACGGAGCAACGATCGCTCGAGATCGCCAAGCTTGCCGTTTGGATGCGTGAACGCGACGCGCGCATCGTGGCCTTCGATATCGCCGGCGCCGAAACCGGATGGCCGCCCTCGCTGCACGCCGATGCGTTTGCGTTCGCCCGCGCGAACCAGATGCACATCACGATCCACGCCTCCGAGCCTCCCGACCTCGAATTGATCTCGGACGCGCTCGTCCACGGAGCGGAACGCATCGGTCACGGGGTCCGACTGCAGGCCGATGTCGATCTGGCGACCGGGCAGATGGGCGGCCTCGCCCGGGCCGTCCTCGAGCGCCAGATCTGTCTGGAGATGGCACCGACCTGCAACACCCAGATCGGTGCCGTCGCCTCGGTTGGCGACCACCCGATCGGCCCGTTTCTGCGTATGGGGTTCCGGGTGGGCATCAACACCGACAACCGGCTGATGTCGAACGTGACGATGAGCTCGGAGCTCGCCGCTGTCGCGTCCGCGCATCACCTGACCAACGCCGAGGCGGGTCGTCTCGCCGTGAATTCGATGGAGGCGTCGTTCTCCTCGTGGGCGGAGCGTCGTCAACTCGTCGACCACGTGATCGTGCCGGCCTACGCCGCGCTCGACGTCTCGGCGTAGCGGTTCTGGGTCAGCTGACGTGCGCTGGGTCGGCACAAACGCGAAAACTGCACGAATCCCGACCCAGTGCACAAATCCCGACCCAGACGTGCTGACTCGGGGTGAATCAACCGGGGCCGATGGCGCAGTGACAGAATTTGGGCATGCGACGACCGGAGTCCAACCCACTGGTCCGGGCCCTGGCGGTCCTCATCGTGGCAGCGGCGCTGCTTGTCGGCTCGGGCGCCGTGATCCCACCCGCGGCCAATGCGGTGGTGGTGAAGAAGAGCGCAATCATTGTTTCGATCACGCGGTTCAACACCCAGACCTCCTTCGCGCTGGACTACGTCGACATCGTGCCGTGCACCGACTGCGACGCCGGGTTCGAGATCCGCAACGTCAATCCGAAGATCCGCAGCTTCACCACGAACCCGACCACCCGCATCGTGTTGCTCAAGGACCCGGAGAAGACCTTCGCGGTGAGCCTCGCCAAGTTCCGTGAGGCTCGCGACGGCAAGGACATCGGGCAGTACCGGTTCGAACGCGGCCAGCCCTTCGAGTTCCGCCTCGACGAGACGAAGAAGGCCATCGTCGAGATCCGACAGCTGTACTTCCCCTGACGCGCTTCGTCGGTCGACCTGGGTCGGCTCACGTCGTTGGGTCGGCATACATCCGAAGACAGCACAGATCCTGACCCAGTGCACAGATCCTGACCCAGTGCACAGCTGACCCTGGCCGCTGGGTTGGGTCGCTAGGGTCGTCGGCGTGAATCACTTCGACCTGGTCATCGTCGGTACGGGGTCAGGGAACTCCATCGTGTCGCCCGCCCTCGACCACTGGCGCATCGCCATCGTCGAAGAGGAAGTGTTCGGCGGAACGTGCCTGAACCGTGGCTGCATCCCGACCAAGATGTTCGTCCACGCCGCCGATGTGGCCGAGACGATCCGTCACTCCGGGCACCTGGGCATCGACGGCACCGTCGAGGCGGTTCGGTGGGAGGACATCCGTGACCGGGTGTTCGACCGTATCGACCCGATCGCCGCGGGTGGCGAGGAGTACCGGACGCATCGATGCGCCAACGTCACGGTGTTCAAGGGCCGGGGCGTGTTCTCGGGGATGAAGGAACTCGTGGTGACGGCTGCAGACGGCACGACGAGCACCGTGACAGGGTCGCGGTTCGTGCTCGCCGCGGGCGCGCGTCCGATGTTGCCGGCGATCGACGGGCTCGACGGCGTCACGTTTCACACGTCCGATTCCGTGATGCGGCTGGAGTCGCTTCCGAAGCGAATGGTGATCGTGGGCGGAGGGTTCATCGCGGTCGAACTCGCCCATGTGTTCGCCGCCTACGGGGTCGACGTGACGATTGTTCACCGAAGCGCCCTGCTCCTTCGCCATTTCGAGCACGAGGTCGCCCAGGTCGTCACCGCCGCCTTTCGTAAGCGTACGAATCTTCAACTGAACCGGCATCCCGTGGCGGTTTCCGAGAATCCGAACGGAGTGATCTCGCTGACTCTCGACGACGGCACGGTGATCGAGTCCGACGTGCTGCTCATCACCACCGGCCGCACACCCAACAGCGACGTGCTCAACGTCGGGGCCACCGGTGTGACGACGCACCGAGATGGACGGGTCGTCGTCGACGACACCCAGGCCACGGTGGTTCCCGGTATCTGGGCGCTCGGTGACCTCAGCTCGCCCCACATGCTCAAGCACGTCGCCAACCACGAGGCGAGGATCGTGGCCCATAACCTCGCACACCCCGAGAGTCCGAAACTCACCGACCATCGCTTCGTTCCGGCCGCGGTGTTCACCCGTCCGCAGGTGGCCAGCGTCGGGATGACCGAGGCGCAGGCAAAGGCGGCCGGCATCGACGTGGTCTGCAAGATTCAGGCATACGGCGACGTCGCTTACGGCTGGGCGATGGAGGACCGCGACAGCTTCGTCAAGCTCATCGCCGACCGGTCGACCAGACAACTTGTAGGCGCGCATATTGTGGGACCACAGTCCTCGACGCTGATCCAGCAGCTGATCACGGCCATGCGCTTCGCCATCCCCGCCGATGCGCTTGTCGCGGATCAGTATTGGATCCACCCCGCTCTGCCCGAAGTCATCGAGAACGCCCTTCTCGGCCTCGACTTCACTGCGCCACACAAGGCCCACTGATGACTACCGTCCTCGCCTCCCTCGCCGCCTCATCACCCGAGGCCAACCCCGTCGGCCGATCGCGGACGAAGATCGTCGCCACCATCGGTCCGGCGTCGTCGTCGGATGAGGGGATCGCCGGACTGCTCACCGCCGGAGTCGACGTGTTCCGGCTGAACCTCAGCCACGGAGATGTCTCGGCACACCTCGCGACCTTCCGGCTGATTCGTGAAGTGTCCGAACGAGTCGGCATTCCCGTCGGGATCCTCTGCGACCTGCCCGGGCCAAAGGTCCGTGCCGCCTCGTTCCCTGACGGGGGCGTCCGTCTCCACGAGGGCGACGTGGTCGAACTGGCCTACGGTCGCGAGGGCTCGTCGGGCGCCCGCATCGAGGTCAACGACGAATCGGTGTCGGAACTGCAAGAGGGCGACAAGGTGGCTCTGGGTGACGGCGCCGTCACCCTCACCGTGACCGAGAGCGACGGGAAGCGTTCGATCGCCACGGTCATCGCCGGCGGCCTCGTCCAGGGCCGCCCCGGCGTGCACATCCCCTCGACGAGACTTCGCATGACCACGCCGACAGCGCAGGACTTCGAGCTGATCGAGCGGCTGAAGGCTGTCGAGCCCGACTTTGTCGCGTTGTCGTTCGTGCGTGCGGCGTCGGACCTCGATCGAGCTCGAGCAGCACTTGGCCCAGGTCCGATGCTCGTGGCGAAGATCGAGACAACGGCCGCCCTCGATGACCTCGACGCGATCGTCGAAGCAGCCGACGTGCTGATGGTCGCCCGTGGGGATCTCGGCATCGAGTGCGCGTTCGAGGACGTGCCGCACGTGCAGAACAGGATCATCCGTCTTTGTGTTGCCCGGGGCGTCCCGGTGATCACCGCGACGCAGATGCTCGAATCGATGATCACGTCCCCGCAACCGACCCGCGCCGAGGTCACCGACGTCGCGAATGCCGTGTTTGACGGCACCGACGCGGTGATGCTCTCGGGGGAAACGGCGATCGGCCGGGATCCGGCACACGTGGTGCGGACCATGCGGCGGATCGCCAAGCGCGCTGAGGAATCGGCGAACTACGCCCAGTGGGGGGCGCGTCTCGGCCGCCTGCAGCGCCGCGGACGCGCGGAGGGAGCGATCACGATCACCGATGCGATGTCGCATGCCGCATGGCAGGCCGCGGATGATGCCCACGTCGCCGCCATCCTCTGCTGCACGCGCAGCGGAATGACGGCCCGGTCGCTCGGCCGGTTCCGGCCTCAGACACTCCTGGTGGCGATCACCCCGTCGCTGCGAACCTCACGGCAGCTGCTGCTCTCCTGGGGTGTGCAGTGCCTGATTGTGGAAGAGCGGAGCACGATTGATGAGATCGTCTGGTTCGCGGTCGAGTCCTCCGAGAAGGCCGGCATCGTGCATCAGGGCGATGTCGTTGCCGTGCTCGCCGGCGCACCCGATACCGGTGAGGCGATCACCGACGTCCTGCGACTCGTCCGGGTGCGCTAACGCGGTGCGCGGCGAGCCGAGCGCTCGCCGGCCGCCGCAGATCAGGCCCTCTGTGCCGCACATCAGGACCCGTCTGCCGCACATCAGCTGAAATCGCCCGAAATCGAGGCGATTTCGCCCGATGTGCGGCAGGAATCGGCCGAAGTGAGGCGGTCTCAGCTGAGCGCTCGTCGGCCGCCGAGGTCGGCGAGGAGGTCGAACTCACGTCCACGGACAACGCGAAGGCCGAGCCAGAGTCCGGCCCGCCAGACGACGAGTGACCACAGGGTGGAGACGACGATCGCCACCACCATCAGCATCGGCATCGATGGGGTTGACCAGGCGATGCCAACAGTGGCGATGATCGGCAGCGCCGACAGGCCGAGTGAGCAGATGCCGACGACGGCCATCACGCTGACGAGTCCCCCACGGCCAGCCGAGGCGCGGCGATTGGCGTGGGGGTTGCCGACGTCGGGTTGGCTGAACGGAGCGATGACCGAGACCACCGAACCGATGCCGAGTGGCAGGCCCCAGCAGGTCAACGACAGCACCACGATCAGGAAGAACGCTCGTATGCCGCCGTTGAGGATCGCCAGAACTCCGGCGGCCAGAATGGTCGGGACGATGAGGTTCGGCGTGGCCGCCACCCCGCGCGCGATGAGTTGCTGGCGGAGGGTGATGCCGGCTCCCTGATCAATCCAGAGCGACGCTGCGTCGGTGCCGAGCAGATTGTTGGTGGCGTGAACGCCGAACAGCACGGCGATCGGCGCGCCGAGCACCGCCAGCTCGGTTCCTCCGGCGTAACGCATGGACTGCAGCAAAGCGAACACAGTGCCGATCACCACGGTGACGATCAGCGACGAACGCCGCTGCGGCGATCGGGCCAGGTAACGCAGATCCTTGGAGGCCATCACGACGGCTGGGCTCGTCGCCCAGCGGCGGAGGGCACGAGGGACGAGGGCCAGCGGGGAGCGGTCGCCCGATGCCCGGACGTGCACGACTCGCTCGCCGTCGACGAGCAGCCGGTCGAGACCGGAGAGCCACATACGGATCAAGACGATCGCTATGGCCAACCAGGGAAGCGTACGCAGCAGCGCGATGTCGACTCGGCCGGTCTGCAGTTCGGCCACGGCGACGCCGAGTTGGCCGGACGGGAGAATCCTCAACCAGCGGATGATGTGGTTGCGGGTCGAGTCGTCGAAGAAGCGCACGGCCTGCGTGCCGAGGAACAGCGCCGCCGCCCCGAGCGACGCGAGGAGCATGGCCAGGTCCTTGCCGCGTCGTGAACGGCTCGCATAGGCGAGCGCGACGGCGAGCGCTCGTGAGGCACCGAGGCACAGGAGGAGCAGAGTCAGGGCAATGAGCAGTGCACAGACGAGCTGGAGTGGCCGGGCGGGCTGGCCGATGATCATCCCGGAGAGAGCGATCAGTGTTCCCACCGGGAGCGTGCCGACGAGTGATCCGGCCACGAGGCCACGACGCATCTCCCGAGGGGTGAGCGGGAGCAAGGCGAGGCGGGTCGGGTCGAGCGATTCGTCGACGCCACCGACGAGCAGCGGGCCGAAGACCCAAATGGCGAAAAGGACGGTCGTGGTGACGACGACGTTGCCGAGCGATGGCGACGTCGCGATCGCCTGCGCCGGCACGGCTCGAATCGACCTCGCTAAGTTCGCCGCCGTGTAAATCGATCCGCCGAGTGAGGCGGCGAGGAACGCAATCGACCCGGCGGTCTTCCAACGCGACGTGAACATGGCGTTGCGGAGCAGGGTGAGCTTGAGGCTCACGAGGAGGCGGGCTGTGCTCACGGCCGCCGCGCCTCGGTGAGACCGATTGTCGATCGGGCGTCGGAGTCGGAGGACCCGACGGTGAGTAGCCACGCGAGGTCGTCGTCAGGGCGGACGCCTCCGACGGCTTCGATGAAGCGGTCCTCGAGCCGCATCCCGGTCGTGACGAAGTCGATGTCGCCCGCCGCCAGCACCTCGCCGCGGTGGAGGATCGCGACGTGGGAGCAGAGCTTCTCCACCGTGTCCATCACGTGGCTGGAGAGAACGATCGTTCCCCCGGCTCGTTGATACGCGCGCAGAACATCAAGCAGAGAACGAACGGAAATCGGGTCGACCGATTCGAACGGCTCGTCGAGGATGAGTACGCCCGGCGCGTGCATCATGGCGGCGGCGAGTCCGATCTTCTTGCGCATTCCGGTGGAGTAGTCCGCCACCAATTCGTCGGCGTTCGCCGCGAAGCCGAGGATCTCCAGAAGATGGTCGGCCCGCCGTTGCACTTCTGCCGGTGGGATCTTGCGAATCAGGCCGCAGTAGCCGAGCAGTTCACGTCCCGACAGCCGTTCGAGGAGTCGAAGGTCGTCAGGTAGCGAACCTGTGATCGGGCGGATTGCCGCCGGATCAGGCCAGACGGTCCGGCCGAGGATCCCGATCGACCCGCTGTCCGGAGCGGCGATGCCCATGACGGCGCGAAGCAGCGTCGTCTTTCCGGCGCCATTCGGACCGACGAGGCCGAAGAACACCCCCCGGGGCACGTCGAAGGACACGTCGGACAGGGCGACGCGCGACCCGAAGGCCTTTGCGACGCCCTGCACCGACACTGCCGTCATGAACCGGCTTTCGCCGATTTCGGGGCCTTCCGCCGGCGCGTTGCGACGAGTACCAGGGCGCCGCCCACCGAGAGCATCCAGCTGGCCGTCTGCAACTCGCGGTGCGAGTTGCTACCGGTGAAGGCGACCGACGGGGCGGCCTCGATGTCGAACCCGAGCACGGAGGACATGTCGAACCCGAAGTCGGCGTCGAGTCGGCTCACCTGCAGACCAAACGGATCGAGCACGGTGGGAGTTGTCGGTTTGGCGAGCGGATCGACACCGCTGACCTTCACGGAAATCGTTCCGGGCGGGAGGCAAGCGACCCCGTACTTGCCGTTCGAATCGGTGATGGCGATGATCGTCCGGCCATCGGCGAGCGTGACCGTCACTGTTGCGTTGGGGATGCCCCGCTCGCGGTCGTCACGGATGCCGTTGCGGTTCCGGTCGGCGTAGACGTCGTCGCCAATCGACACGCACGGGATCGTCGTGGTCGTCGGAGCAACCGTTGTCGGAGCGACGGTCGTGGTCACCGCAAGCGTGGTCGTGACCGGGGTCGTGACGGGCGTGGTAGTGGTCGATGGCGGCACGACGGTGGGCGGCGGGAGCGAGCTTGAAGTCGTGGTCGTGTCGGGGATGGTTGTTGTTGTTGTTGTCGTCGTGTCGGGGATGGTTGTTGTTGTCGTCGTCGTGTCGGGGATGGTTGTTGTTGTCGTCGTGTCGGGGATGGTTGTTGTTGTTGTCGTGTCGGGGATGGTTGTTGTTGTCGTCATGTCGGGGATGGTTGTTGTTGTTGTTGTCGTTGTTGTCGTTGTTGTTGTAGGCGGAGGGGGGTTGATGAACCCGACGTCGTACGAGTGGTTGTTCTGGCCCGGTGCGCCCGTGGTCACGCTGATCCGCGCATCGCCGGCGACATCGAGCGTGGCGTCCGAGTCACGCTCGTCGATGCCTCCGGCCGGCGACGACGATGCATTCGCGGTGGTCAGCAGGTAGCCGTTCGTCGTGATCGCTGACTGCGTCATCGGCACGACCACCGTGAACGTTCCGTAGGCCGTCATCGAAGTGAGTCCATAGCGCCGCGACGTGGTGGACGTGCCGGTTGCGTTGCTGAACAGGTAGTAGCCCTGTGAATCGGTCACCGCAGTGTCGATCACCGTGACGCCCGAACGCAGTTCCATGGTGACGCCGGCAAGCGGTGTCTCGCCGGCGTCTTGTACGCCGTCCTCGTCGGCATCGAGCCACACGCGGTCACCGATCTCGATGGGTGCGGCGTTGCAGAGCAGCTCGAGGTCGCCCAGGCCGCTGGCCTTGCCGAAGGTGCCGTTCCCCGGAGCGGCGCTGTACAGGAGTGCGCCGTTCAACCGGGCGCCGGAGGTGTTGGAGTACGTCTCCACGCCGCCCGTGTAGGTCGTTCGGGCACCGTCGGCCGGGTCGAACACGGATGCGAGGACCGACGCCCCGAACGAAGCGACCGCTCCAGTCGTGGTTTCCTCGTGGACGCCGGGGTACGACTCGTCGAAGTAGAACTCGCCGCCGCCAGGGCCGGCTGTGGTGTTTGCGCCCGCGGTGGCCGGACTGAGGCCGTCATCTGCGTTGGATTCGAGGGTGAAGGTGGTTCCGTTCGCGCGTGCCCGCAGGAGATCGCCACCGGTCTGGTACTCCATGAACGTCGACGGCCCGAAGCTTGTCGGGCTCAGGTTGGAACGTCCGAAACGATCGCCGTTCCGGTCACGGAATCCCATGATCAATGCGCCCTGGTTGTCGAAGTCGAGACCGGTCAGCATCGGTTGGGGTTCGGAGTAACTGGTGCCGGCGAAGGGCGTCAGCGCGTCCGACCACGGGTGCCAGGCGCAGGTCGCCGGCGCCGAGGTCCACGTGACGGCGCAGCCTTTGACGAAGTCGAGCGGGAAGGAGAGCGCGGTCGACCACGACGAGCCGTCGTACACCTCGATGCGTGCGCTGAGGTTCGCTGCCGTGCCGGACGAGGCGTCGCAGACCACGCCGACGTAGATCTTTCCGGCGCGCCACACGAGGCCGAAGGGCCGGGCATTCCCGGAGACGCAGGACCCCGTGGGGATCGCGATCGGCGAACCAACCGTGCCGCTCGCGGTCGAGACCGGATACACGGATCGGTTGTTGAGATTCACGACGTAGAGGGTCGACTCGTCGCCCGACAGATCCATGCCGCCGAGGCCCTGGGCGCCGACGACGCTGAATGCCTGATCGTCCTGGCTGGGCGAGGTGAGGGCGGTGAGGCCGCGAGCGGCGTTGGTCGCGGAGAACCCGACGTTCGGGATCGTGGCGAGAAGCGACGGTGAACCGGCGGACGGCGATGCGTAGATCGCCCCGGCGCCGGCGGGCGTCAGGCCGGTGTGGCGTTTGACGTAGGCCGCCGCGTAGATCGTCCCGTTGCTCGGCTTGCGGGCGAGACCCCACACCGAACCGATCTCACCGAGCGTGCCCCGGTTGGTCTGGCTCGGCGAGCCGCTGACGTTGGTCGGGAAGGTGAACAGGCCCGACTCGGGCGCTACGGTCCCGTCGCTGCTGTCGCCGTTCTTGAAGCACGACGTCGCCGCCGCCGGGTTCGTCTGACACCAGGCGGAGGGGTCGAACAAACCGACGTTCACGGTCGCCCCACCGTTGGCGAACGACGTGAGCGGCGTGCCTTTCGGCCCGAGTTCGTATCCGGTCGGCTTGGTGACCTCGATGCGGTACTGCGTCCCGTTGTCCGTCCCTGAAATGGAGAACGCCCCTACCGTCGGTGTCGCCAAAGAGGTCGCACTGCCGACGGTTGCCCCGGTGGCGTCGTAGACCGCGATGCTCACACCGCCGATGCCGGGCTCACCCGAACCCTGGATGCCGTTTCCGTCCTGATCGTTGAAGATCACGCCCGTAATCGGTGACAGCGCCGCCGTCGCCGATGTCGATCCGCCGAGGAACGGAGCGACGAGCAACGGCGTGAACAGCGCGATCGATGCGCCGACCCGGACGCCTGCGCGCAGAAGCGGCGTGAGGGTCCGAGTGGACGCGTTGGTGCGGGGAGACGGGGACTGCGCCACGGGGAGGGCCTTTCGACAAACTGCTGGTCCCCGTGTTTCGGCTGTCTCCGCCTCCGGGTTGAGGGCATTCGCTCGCCCCCTCCCTATCGCCGCCGCCGCCGCCCGGGTCGTCGACCCTGCTCAGGAACGTGTGGAGGGTGGATCACCCGGACGGCCGGCGTGCCGTCCGGAGGTCCTCGAACAGCCGCTCGGCGCCGGCGTTGGGCAGCGCGTCCGCCCGGCGGATGGCCACGATCCCCCGTTCCGTCAGCGCCGCACCGGGGAGGCGGGTCAGCGGACTCGTCCCGGTCTCGGCGACGTCTTCGGGAAGCGCACACCAGCCGACGCCGAGACGGACCATCTGGCGCAGCACGTCGGGGTTTGAGGACTCTGCCACGACGTCCATCGACACGCCCCGACGGGCAAGGGCGGCGACGATGAGCTCACGGCTCTGCGATCCGCTCGGGTAGGCGACCCACGGGCCCCAGCGCGAGGGCGGCACCCGCTTGGGGGATCGTCCCGTCGCGTCGACGGCAGGGTAGACGTAGATGCCCTCATTGAACAGCGGCGTCGTCTCGAGGCGGCGACCGAGACGCAGGGTCACCGGGTTCGGCCCGACCACCACTGCCAGGTCGAGTTCGCCGGCGGCGACGCGCTCCGAAAGCGACATCGAGGCTTCGACCACGATGGTCACGTTGACCTCCGGGAACCTGGCGCGAAAGGCGGCGACGGCCGGTGCGAGCGATCCGAGCGCGGCGGTGTCGATCATTCCGAGACGGACCGCTCCGCGTTCGCCGGAGTGCAACTCGTGCAGTCGTCGGTCGAGATCACCGATGCCGCTCAGGATCTGTTCGGCCACGGTGAGCACTTCACCCAGTTCGGGCGTCGGTGTCCGGAGGCGGGACCGTCGGTCGAACAGGCGGACGCCGAGCCGCCGCTCGACCTCGGCGACGCCCTGGGAGAGGGCCGGCTGGGTCACCCCGAGACGGCGGGCCGCCTCCGACCACGTGTCCGCCCGGGCGGCCTCGCGTACGTACAGCAGCTGGTGAACCGAGAGGTTGGGGAGTTCGCGCACGCCACAGTCTCCCAAAGGAATGCTTATGGTTCGTTCGTTTGCCTGAGTAGATCCTTTGGTCAAGGCTGTCCGCCATGACTCCTGCCACCATCGCTCCTGCCACCGGCCGGCTCGGCATCCTCACCCCGGGCATGGGCGCCGTCGCCACCACCCTCTACGCCGGTGTGCTCGCCGCCCGACAGGGGCTCAACAAGCCGATCGGCTCGCTGACCCAGATGGCCCACATCCGCCTCGGAAAGCGTGAAGAGAACCGCAACCCGATGATCAAGGATTTCGTTCCCCTCGCCGGACTCGACGACATCGTTTTCGGTGGTTGGGATCCGATCTCGTCCAATGCCCTCGAAGCAGCCCGCACCGCCGGTGTCCTCTCGGGTGAGGATCTCGCCCCGCTGTCGCGCGAGCTCGAAGGCATCGTCGCCATGGATGCGGTGTTCGACCAGCGGTGGGTTTCTCGTCTCGACGGCAAGCGGGTGAAGACGGGGGAGTCGAAGTTCGATCTCGCGATGCAACTCATGGCCGACATGGAGCGGTTCAAGACCGAGAACAACTGCGACCGCCTGGTGATCGTGTGGTGCGGGTCGACCGAGGCGTACCAGGAGCCGACCGCGGTGCACGACACCATCGCGTCGTTCGAGGCCGGGCTCAAGGCCAGCGACCCCAACATCTCGCCGTCACAGATCTATGCCTACGCCGCGCTGATGTCCGGTGTGCCCTACGCCAACGGTGCGCCGAACCTCACCGTCGACCTGCCGTGCATCGTCGCCCTCGCCGAGCGTCAGGGCGTGCCGATCTGCGGCAAGGACTTCAAGACCGGCCAAACGCTGATGAAGACGATCCTCGCCCCGGGATTCAAGGCCCGCATGCTCGGCCTGCGCGGCTGGTACTCCACCAACATTCTTGGCAATCGCGACGGCGAGGTGCTCGACGACCCGGAGAACTTCAAGTCGAAGGAAGTGTCCAAGCTCGGCGTGCTCGACACCATCTTCCAGCCCGAGGTGTACCCCGACCTCTACGGCAACGTCGATCACGTCGTGCGCATCAACTACTACCCGCCGCGTGGTGACAACAAAGAGGGCTGGGACGCCATCGACATCTTCGGGTGGATGGGCTACGAGATGCAGATCAAGGTGAACTTCCTCTGCCGCGACTCGATCCTCGCCGCGCCGATCGTGCTCGACCTTGCCCTGTTCATGGACCTCGCCATGCGGGCCGGCAAGGGCGGCCTACAGGAGTGGCTGAGCTTCTACTTCAAGGCCCCGCAGTCGGAGAACCCGGCAGGTCCGGAGCACGACATCTTCATCCAGCAGATCAAGCTGAAAAACACCCTTCGGGATTGGATGGGCGAAGAGTTGGTGACGCACACCGAGGACTGATCCGGTCCGCTTGTTCTCTCGTTCTCGGAGTTCGGGGTTTGGGTTGCTCTCGGAGCAACGCAAACCCCGAACTTCATGCGAGTGAACCGCGGGATACTCGGTGACCTGAACCACACCTTCAACCGATCGAGAGAGTTGCTCAGTTGGTTCTTCAACTCTCGTACGCCGACGGTGACGACATCACGAGGTGTGGTTCTGCTCATGGCGACAGACCGGCCTCACCGGTTCTCCGTTGAGCGCCGAGCCACCGCCGACCTGATGGTGGTGCGAGAGTTGTGGCGTGACGTTGGTTGACAATGAGCGGTTGTCGGATGCTGCCGTACGGCCCGCCAGTCGGGTCGGGTTTGCATGGTTGGCGGCGGCCACCGGGGCCCTGTACCTTGGCGTCGGCATCACGATCCCGACGTTGCCTCGTTTCGCAGAGCGTTCGTTCGGAGCGTCCGGCACCGACCTCGGCCTTCTCGCCGTGGCGTACACCGTCGGTGCGTTGTCATGTCGACCGGTGGTTGCGTGGCTCTCGCAACGGGTTCGTCAGTCGGTGATCGGTCTCGGCGGGTTTGTCGTCGTTTGTTCGGCCTTCGGTGCCCACATCGTTGCTCGATCGCTGGTGCTGTTGGCAATTGTCCGCGGCGTCTTTGCCGTGGGGGAGACGCTGGCCTTTCTCTCGATCGCCAACCTGGTGGCCACTCACGCCCAAGAAGCCCGCCAGACCGAAGCGGCGTCGCACAACTCGGCGGCCCTGTTCGCGGGCATCGGCTTCGGGCCGCTCATCGGCGATTGGCTCAGTCGGTCGGGATCTTTCACCCCCGCCTTTCTTCTCGCCGGTGCGTCCGCCGTTGTTGGCATCGGTTGCCTCGAGGTGGCGCGCCGCCATGTCGCCGACCCTGGGCTGGTTGATCGACACGCGTCGGATCAGACCGTGTCGCTCGTGCGTCGATTGGGACTGCACCGAGGCGGATTGCGACCTGGAGTGGTGCTGGCGTGCGTGGTGATCGCGCAGGGCACCTGGTCGCTCTTCCTCACGCCGTATGCCGACTCCGTCGGCGTCGGCGAAGTCGGCGCGCTGTTCTTCGTCTCGAGCATCGTGATCCTCCTCTTGCGAATCGTGGCTGCCAAGGTTCCGGCCCGAGTTGGCCTACGTCGGTCAGCGGCCTACTCGGTGTGTGGTGTCTCAGCGGGCCTCGTCGCCCTCGGCGTGGTGCAGGGTCGAGTCGGGCTGTGGCTTTCGGTCGTGTTCGTTTCACTCGGCATGGCTCAGATGTTCCCGACGCTCGTCGGCATCACGTTTGAGCGAGTGAGGGTCGCCGATCGTCCCCTTGCGCTCTCGACCTTCGTCATGTTCTTTGAAGTGGGCAGCGCGCTCGGTGGGGCGAGCGGTTGGCTCGTCGACCGGCGCGGCTATCCGGTCACCTTCATCGTCGCCGGGTGCGTCGGCCTTGGTGGACTCGCCTTCCTTGGCCGCGGCCGACTAGTCGCCGCGACGGCTCCGTCGCTGTCGTGAGCCACGGCGCCGACACCCC
>JANOJN010000289.1:0-12691 GCA_031418775.1 Acidimicrobiia bacterium | reverse complement strand
CACCGACGTGGTCTCGGTCGCTTCGATTACGTCGATCTCCTCGTGACGGAGGAAGTGCGCGATCGCGGCGGAGATCTCCACGTCTTCACGGGCGACGATGCGTGGGGCACGCTCCACGACGGTGACCGTGGATCCGAATCGGCGGAAAATCTGCGCGAACTCCAAGCCGATGTAGCTGCCGCCAAGTACCACGAGGTGGCCTGGCAGTTCCTTCAGGTCGAGGACGCTGACATGGTCGAGCCACGGCGTGCTGTCAAGACCGGCGATGGGAGGCGGAACGGACCTGCCACCGGTGTTGATGATGACCCGCCGGGCTCGAAGCCGTTGACCATCTTGCGCTCCGCCGTCGATCTGTACGACGTGCTCGCCCGCCTCGGTGCCGTCGAGACGCGCCGACCCTCGGTACAGCGTTATCGCCGGATCGTTCTCGAGCCAGGCGTTGGAGCTCCCGCGCCAGCCGGCAAGCAATGCGTCCTTGCGGCCGATGACCTCGGCGAAGTCCACAATCACCTCGGGGCAGTGGATACCCAGCGCGGCGCTCGAGCGCGCGACATGCGCTGCTCGTGCCGAGGCTCTGATGGCTTTCGTCGGTCGGCAACCCGTGTTGATGCAGGTGCCGCCGAGGTGGCTTCGTTCGATGATGGCCACTCGCTCCCCACGACCCGCCAGGGTCGCGGCGAGTCCCGGTCCGGCCTGGCCGGCGCCGATGACGATCGTGTCGAAAGTGGTGTTTGCGGTGGGTTGCATGGGTACAAGGATCACGCGTTCCTCGCAGGTGCGCCCCCGGGGGGCTCTCAGGGAGTCTCAGTGCGTCTCAGCGCAAGCTCAGTGCGCGTCGGCCTGTTCAGAGGAGGCGTCGGAGCAGCGCGTCCATCTGACGTTGCTGTGACTCGCTCAGGCCGGCGAAGAGCTGCGCCTCGGCGTCGAGCAACGCGATCAGCGCCCCGTCGACAAGGCGTCGGCCGGCCTTGGTGAGCATGATGGGTTCGGATCGGCGATCGTCAGGATCACGGCGCCGTTCGACGAAGCCGTTCTCCTCGAGCTTGTCCACGCGGCTGGTCATACCAGCGCGACTGACCATGACGCGCTCGGCGAGCTCTGAGGGACGCAGCGTGAACGGGGTGCCGCTGCGGCGGAGCGCTGAGAGAACATCGAACTCGCCCACCGATAGATCATGTGCGGTGAGAGTCGCTTCGAGCTTCCGAAGGGACAGAGTGACGAATCGATTGCATCGGGCGAAGAGGGCCATCGGTTGGAAGTCGAGCTCCGGTCGAACCGACTCCCATCCTCGGAGGAGTTCGTCGATGGGATCAAGGTCATTCATGCATCCGATACTAGTCAATCAGTGTATAGTTTGATAGCTAACTATCACGAGCGATCGGATTGACATGGACCGAACAATGATCAGGTGCCGAACGATCGAGACCACCGAAGGGATTCGCCGGTGAACGTGGTCCGCTTCCTCTCCGCGGCGAGCCTCGGCCTGCTCGCCGGCTCGCTTTCCCTCGAAGGCCTGGTGCTGGTCCCGTACTGGAGGTCGCTCGGGTCATCGGCGTTCGCCGAGCTTCACGCCGGCTTCGCTCCCCGCCTCTACAGCTTCTTCGCTCCACTCACTGCAGTGGCCGTGCTGCTCTCCGTGGCCGCTGGAGTGGCTGTTGCCTGGACGACCGAGCTCGATGCTGCGGACTGGTTCACCGTCGTTGCAGCAGCGCTTGCCGGATCACTCCTCGCCTTCTACCAGCTGTACTTCCATTCGGCGAACGAGCGCCTGCCGGTGTTGGCTGCCGACGGCAACGACACCGCCCTCTCGGCGGAGCTCCATCGCTGGCAGCGAATCCACCTGGCCCGCACCGTGGTCAGCGTCGGCGCCTTCTCCCTGGCGGTGCTTGGGGTCGCGGTCTGACACCGTTCCGGCCGGTGCTTGCTAGAGGGTCGTGTTCCGACCGAAGCGATGCTCGGGCAAACCGACGATGCCGAGTGCGTCACCGACGGGTAGGGCCAGGACCGAACCGGCGAGAGGTTGCCGGCCTCGCTCCTCGTCCGGTAGGCCATGGCTCGCAGTCGTGACGAAGAGCGTAGCGAGGTCTGGGCCGCCGAACGCCGGACAGGTCGGCCGCTGCACCGGCAGTCGCACCGTCCGCTCGAGGGTGCCGTCCGGCCGGAAACGACTGAGCTTCCAGCCGTCCCAGTGCGCGAGCCAGACGTGTCCTTCGGCATCGACACACGCTCCGTCGGCTCCGCCCTCGCTTCCGGCATCGGCGAATCGCTGCCGTGAAGCGGCCGGACCGTCCGGGTCGTAGCAGTAGATGACCGGACCCCACGAGTCGGCCCAGTACCCGATCGTTCCGTCCGGCGATGAGCAGGCCGCATTCGGAATGCCGCACCCTCTCCAGAGCAACTCGATGCCCAAGGTGCCACTCGACGAATCGGTGATCCGATAGAGGGCACCGCTTCGATCGACCTCAGCATCGTCCATCGTGCCGACCACGAAACGTCCTTGGGTGTCGACACGACCGTCGTTGAACCGGTTGGTCGTCGGCTCGTCGGTTGGCATCGCTGCGCGGACCGTGAAAGGTTCCGGGGCCGACGGGTCGAAGTCCCAGAACATCGATCCGGCGACGAGGAGTCGGCCGTCGGGACGCAGCGCGGCCGAGCCGACAAGCCCGGGGACAGGCCACGTGCGGTGCTCGTCTGCCTCAGGCGTCCAGAAGTCGATCGTTCGTCGCTTGAGGTCGAGCCACCACAGGCCGCCGCGGTCGACGTCCCACAGAGGACCCTCACCAAGAAGGTTCTGTGCGCGTACTGCTTCTCGGACGGGTAAGGAACGGTCGGCCATGGATGCTCTCCCCGGCAAGTTTGGCTCCACCTGCTGCGAACCCGAACCGAATGGCGGTTGATCGTTCTGGGCAGGTCGTCCCACCGGTGCTGGTGCTACGATCGACGCACATGGAGTCGATCGCTATTCGTGAGCTTCAGCAGCACTCGTCAGCCGTGATCCGACGCGTGCGCGCCGGGGAGACCCTCGGAGTGACCGACCGCGGAACGCTCGTTGCCGTTCTCGTACCTCCGTCCTCCCTTCGCGGCTCGGCGGCGCTTGTCGCCAGCGGACGAGTGCGAAGGGCCACCGTTACGCCTTCCGACCTTCCCCCGCCGAGCGTGCGTTCGTTGTCGACATCGTCGGTCCTCGACGACCTGCGAGCCGACGACTGAGAAATGTCCATCACCTATCTGGACACGTCGGCCTTCTTGAAGCTCCTCGTCCAAGAACCGAGTTCGGACGACGTGCGGGCCGCGGTCACCAACGTCGAACTCTGGTCGTCGACGCTCTTGGCCGTGGAGGCCCACCGCGCCGCGCTTCGCCTGGGCATTCCACCCGAGGAGGTCGACCATGCGCTCGCTGCCGTAACTCTTGTGGTCCCGTCGGAGACGACCTTCATGACCGCACGGTCGATCGGAACGGCGGACCTTCGGACCCTCGACGCGTTTCATCTCGCGTCCGCCCTCGAACTCGGCGATGATCTCGGATCGCTGTTGACCTTCGACCGTCGCCTCGCCGCCGCAGGTGACCTCGCTCATCTCGCCATCCTCGCTCCTGGGATGGGCCCGGGCTGGTGGATCTGACCGACCGTCCGACTTCGCCGACTGAATGCGGGTCGGCGTTTGCACGGCACCCGACCCGACCTCGGGAAGGGTATCCAAGACCTCAGTCGTGCAGGGGGAAGTGACAGGCCACGTGCTGTCCATTCCCGATCTCGGTCAACGCTGGCTCGATTTGTGCGCACATCTCCTGTGCTTTCCAACAACGCGTGCGGAAGCGACACCCTGACGGGGGGTCAGCGGCGTTTGGCGGATCTCCGATGAGGACGATGCGCTCGCGTCCACGTTCGACCAGCGGATCGGGAATCGGGGCAGCCGACAGGAGGGCGGACGTGTAGGGATGGGCCGGGAACGAGTAGAGCTGCGCCGTCGGAGCGATCTCGACGATCTTGCCGAGGTACATCACGGCAACTCGGCTGCTCAGATGTCGGACGACCGAAAGATCGTGGGCGATGAACAGGTAGGCGAGCCCGAGTTCATCGCGCAGACGTTGCAACAGGCGGATGATCTCGGCTTGGATGCTCACATCGAGCGCCGAAACGGGTTCGTCGAGAGCGATGAGGTCGGGGCGCAGGGCGAGTGCTCGGGCGATACCGATGCGCTGGCGTTGCCCACCGGAGAACTGATGAGGATGCCGTTCGGCCGCATCGGAACCGAGTTGCACGAGGTCGAGCAACTCTCCAACCCGTTCGTCGGCCTCTCCCGCCGACGCTCCATGCACCACGAGCGGCTCGCCGATGATGTCGCCCACCGTCATCCGCGGATTCAACGACGCGTGTGGGTCCTGAAACACCATCTGGAACCGCCGCCGACTCCGACGGAGGTCCTCCGGCGACAGTGTCGTCAACTCGATTCCGTCGAATCTCACGGAGCCGCGGGTGGGCGGAACGATCTGCAGCACACACCGTGCCGTGGTGCTCTTGCCGCAGCCTGACTCGCCGACGACCGAGAGCGTTTCGTTGCGGTGCACGTCGAAGGACACCCCCGACACGGCCTGCACCGGCGCCGGATGGCGATCACGCCATGAACGCCGACGGACAGGGAACTCCTTGACGAGGTCGCGCACGGACAGCAAGGACGTCGGCCGTTCGTCGGGGCCCGATGAAGACGTACTCATCGTCGACCGTCGGTTCCGAACGGGAGCACGTCGCACGCGACCCTCAGGGCGCCGACGGACTGGAGCTTCGGAGCATGAACGGTGCAACTCTCGACGGCGTGGCGGCACCTCGGGGCGAAGGCGCATCCCGCCGGCTCGTTGCGTAGCGACGGGGGCATTCCACCGATTGGGACGAGTTCGCGCTCAGGACGATCGAGCCGAGGCAGAGACCCCAGCAATCCCGCGGTGTAGGGATGGTTCGAACGGTGGAAGACGTCGACGACCGGACCGGCCTCGACCACAGTGCCGGCATACATCACGTGAACCGTGTCAGCGAGCCCGGCGACCACGCCGAGGTCATGGGTGATCAGAACGATCGTAAGTCCACGTTCTACCTGGAGTGTGCGCAGTACCTGCAGGATCTGGGCCTGGATGGTGACATCCAGAGCTGTCGTCGGCTCATCGGCAATCAGGATGTCCGGGTCATTTGCCAGCGCCATGGCAATCATCACTCGCTGACGCATGCCGCCGGATAGCTCGTGCTGGAAGGCACGAACCCGATTCTTCGCGTCGGGCAACGTGACCGTTTCGAGCAACTCGACTGCCTTGGCCTCGGCCTGCTTCGGTGAGACCTTCTGATGGGTTATGACGGCTTCGGCGATCTGGCGGCCGATCGTGAGCACAGGATTGAGCGAAGTCATCGGATCCTGGAAGATCATTCCGATTCGCCCTCCTCGCACGTTGCGCAGGACCGAGCCGGGTGCACCGATCAACTCGGCGCCGTCGAACCGAACGGATCCCTGCACGGTCGCATTCGGATCGAGCAGACCGAGTGCCGCGAGCATCGTTGCGCTCTTCCCCGAGCCCGACTCGCCGACGACGGCAGCAACCTCTCCCCGGTGCACAGAGAGGTCGAGGCCCCGCACGGCGTGGACAGACCCGCCGCTCACGTGGAATCGGACATCGAGTCCCCGAACCTCGAGGAGCGGCTCGCCCTTCGGGTCGCTCATCGGCGAGCCCGCACGTCGAACGCGTCGCGGAGTCCATCGCCGAGGAAGTTCAGCGCCAGGCCGATCGTCAGGATGGCGAGGCCCGGTGCGACAGCCACCCACCATTGGTAGAAGTACTTCGCGCCGTCGGTGATCATTGCTCCCCACTCCGGCGACGGTGGCTTCGCTCCGAGGCCGAGGAAGCTCAGCGTGGCGGTCAGGATCACCACCTGTCCGAGGTCGAGGGTCGCGTTGATCAGAGCGGGAGTGAATGAGAGCGGAATCACGTGCTTGCGCAGAATTCGGCTCGGCTTCGCGCCTATCGAAACTGCCGCCTGGATGTGATCACGATGTTTGATCGAAAGGACTTGGCCCCGAAGTAAGCGCGCATATATCGGCCACCAGACGATCACCATGGCGATGAACGCGTTTCGGAGCCCCGGTCCGAGAGCGGCGGCCACCGCCATGGCAAGGAAGATCGGAGGGAAGGCGACAGTGACATCGACGATCCGCATCAGGACCGTGTCGAGCCATCCGCCGACGTAGCCGGCGACGGATCCGACGATGCTCCCGATCGTCACTGCGCACACGATGACGGCGACGGAGATCGGCAGTGTCTGCCGAGCACCGTAGAGCACTCGGGTGAACACGTCACGGCTCAGAGCATCGGTCCCGAGCCAGTGCGCCCAACTCGGCGAGTCCAAGCGTCTCCCGACCGACTCGAGCGGCTTGTACGGTGCCCACCAGGAGACCGTGAGAACCACGATGAGCCACGCACCCGCGACCGCGGCGCCGCCGATGATGGCCGGCCGGCGGAACTCCGCAGGGATGAGGACGCGCTTCCGGGCGATCGTGGTGCCGGTCACGAGAGTCGGATCTTCGGGTCAGCGACCGCATAGAGAACATCGGTAATGAGATTGGCGAGCAGAAACGCGAATCCGCCGAACAGCGAGACGCCGGCGACCGCCGGATAGTCGAGGGTCTGCGCGGCCTGCACAGCGTACGAGCCGATCCCGTTCCACTGGAAGATCGTCTCGGTCAACACCGATGCGGTCAGCAACTGGGCGAAGGAGAAGCCGAGGATCGTGAGCGTCGGCAGCCATGCGTTTCGAAGCACATGAGCACGGAGAACCGTTCGCTCCTTCAGGCCTTTCGCCCGGGCGGTGCGGACGTAGTCGGCGTGCAGTTCGTCGAGCATCGCCGCACGCACGAGCCGCGAGATCGAACCCATGTAGGCCCATCCGAGGACGAAGCAGGGCATGGCAAGTCGTTTGAGGCACTCCTTGAAGAGCGTGAAGTCTCCGTCGAATAGCGCGTCCACGGAGTAGAAGCCGGTGAACCTGGGAGGGGGAAGCGTGCGTGGTGGAAGTCGTCCCGGGCCCGGAAACCATCCGAGTCGTGCATAGAGGATCGAGAGGAACACCAACCCGATCCAGAAGACCGGGAGCGACGAACCCAGGAGTGAGAAGAGCCGAGCGCCATGATCGATAGCCCGGTCCTTCCGGCTGGCGGCGACGGCGCCGAGGGCAACGCCGCCGACGCCGCCGATCAACAACGCGCCGACACCGAGCTCCAGCGTGGCGGGGAGACGCTCGCGGAGATCGGTGACGACGCTTTGCCGAGTACGGAACGACGTCCCGAGGTCGCCGTTCGACATGTTCTTCAGGTATTTGACGTACTGCTCGGGAATGGAACCGTTGAGTCCCCACCGGGCCTTCGCTGCATCGACGACGGCTTCGTTGTTGAGCTGGCGCTCGCCGACGATCGAGACGAGCGGGTTCGCCGGGATCAACCGCGAGATGCTGAACGCGATGGTCACGATGCCGAGCAGCAGGAACGGCATCATGACCAGGCGGCGAAGTACGTACCGCCCCACGGAGTCAGGCCATCAGCTCTTGAGCCCGAGAAGCGCGAGGTCGAGGTTGCAGCATGCGCTGTAGTGCATCCCGGTGATGTCGGACGCGTTGGCAAGCACGAGTTGCGGGTTGACGATCGGGAAGATGACCGCGTCATCGATCATCGCCTGCCCGAGGGCGGTGTATGCCTTCTCCTTAGCGTCACCAGACGCGGCGAGCGCGGCAGCGAGACCGGTCACTTCCGCTTCGTTGATCAACGGTTTTCCGGCGGTACCACCACCACCGCGAACGCCCCACGACGAGTCAGGGATGGCACCGAACCACTGGATGTACTGGCTCGGATCGGAGTGGTCCGGAGCGAAGTACACCGCAGTCACCGGGATGCCCTGCTTGTTGATCTTGTCCGCCCACTGGGGGAACTCGACGGGCGTGAGCTTCAGCTCGATCTTGACCTTCTTGAGGTCCTGCTGGATCTTCTGCATCATCAGGTCGAAGTCCACCCCGTAGACGTTCACCTTGGGGTAGGTGGCGTCGAGTGTGAAGCCACCTTCCTTGCCTGCCGCCTTGAGCATCTCCTGAGCCTTGGCCAGGTCATAGGTGGGGAGTGGCAGGTCCTTCGAGCCGAGGAAGCCGTTCGGGATCGGTGACGCCTGCGTCTTGCCCTTGCCGGCAACGAGGGCATCGATGGCGCCCTGGTAGTCGATCGCCATGCCGATCGCCTTGCGAACGTTGGCGTCCTTCATGTTCTCGGCGCCGACTGCTCCTGGGCTCAATGCGATGTACACGTAGTTGTAGGAGTCGACGATCTTCGTGGTGACCTTGTCGTTGCCGTCGAGCTGGGAGAGCGAGTCGATCGACAGCTGCATGGCGATGTCGGCATCGCCCTGCTGGAGCTGTTGCAGCTGCGACGCGGAGTCCTTCACCTGCTTGAACGTGACCCTCGGGAACACCGGCTTCGATGCACCCCAGTAGGCGTCATTGCGCTTCAGGATGAGATCGGAGCCCTGCGTGTAGGACTCCAGCGTGTACGGGCCGCTTCCGGCGGAGTTCTTGAGGAACCACGGTTCGCCCTTGTCAGCCGTGGCAGCGTCCGCTCCGGCGCTCGCGCCGTTCTCCGTGGCCAGATCGCTGTTCACGATGCCCATGTAGCCGGCCGCGACGATCGGGAGGAAGGCCGAGTTCGGTGCGCCGAACGTGACGACGACCGTTGTTGCGTCAGGGGTGTCGATGCTCTTGTACCCGGCCATGAAATACGAGGCCGAACCCTTTACGTTGGAGAGACGCTCCCATGACCACTTCACGTCCTTCGGCTCTACGGGTGAGCCGTCGGCGAACTTCGCATCGGGGTTCAGGGTGAAGGTGAACACGGTGTTGTCGGCGTTGGCCTCCCACTTCGTGGCGAGCCGCGGGATCTGCTTGTTCGGGTCGGCGGGGTCGAGCGTGATGAGCGTCTCATAGATCGCCGTCATGAAGATCTGGCAGGTGTCGCAATACGCCCTCGACGGGTCGGTCGAGTTGGTGTCCATGTCACGTGCGATGACCAACTCCCGAGCGCTGCTGGGTGCTGCGGGGGCCGCAGTGGTTTCTGCGGCTGCGGTGTCCGGTGTCGCTGCGGCCTCCGTGGCGACGGCGGCCGACTCTACTGCAGCGGCCTCGGTCGAAACCGAGGCTTCCGTCGCTGCTGCGGTGTCGTCTTTGCTGTCCGACGAACACGCGCCCAACAAGAGCGCACTGGCCGCGAACACGGTGATCCCGACTCTTCGGGTGCGTCGGACCGAACGACGACCGGACGGATCCGACCAGGACTTCACCGGTGAAGACTTCAGCATCGTGCGCTCCCTTGTTGGCGTTCGTGGGACACTAAACCGAATCCCACTCGGGTTTCCACTCGCCCGGGATAACTTCTCTTCGAGGAAATGTCCATGCCCGTTCCAGCGCTGCCTGCCGTCATTGGGTCTGATGACTCTGCGGCTCGACGCGTGCCGACGCAGCAGCGAAGCCGGGCCCGGGTTGCCGCCGTTCTCGACGCCGCCGCTGACTTGATCGACGAGATCGGCCCCGACGCCATCACGACCGCGCTCATCGCCTCGCGTGCCGGTGTGTCTGTCGGTTGGCTCTACGACTTCTTCCCCAACCGGGAAGCGGTGTTCGAGGCGGTGATGGCGAGGTCCATCGCCAACGTCACTCCGATCGCCGACCTGGTGCACGCGGAGTACGCAGATCGGCCCTGGCGGGAAGGTCTGTGCGCAGTGATCGATGCCCTTGTCGGCTTTTACCGAACGGACCCCGGATTCAGAGTCCTGTGGTTCTCCCGATTCCAAAGCGCGCAGATGATCCAGGAGAATGCGAGCCACGATCTGGCCGAGGCACGGGTCGCGCTGGGTCGGCTCGAGCGTTCCGGGCTCCGCCTGAAAGGAGTCGATCCCGACACGGCGATGCATTTGGTGGTGGGCATCGTCGACAAGGGCCTGGACCTTGCCTTCAGGCTCGATCCGACCGGGGACCCAAGGATCATCGAGCAGACCAAGGCTGCCGTGTGTGCCTACCTCGAGCGCTACGACGATCCAGGTTCGGCGTCGCTCGTCCCCCGGAAGCCCGGCCGACAGCTGAGCCGCAAGCCGACGCCCCCCGGTCCGAACGGGCGCCGATGAACGCCCTCGCCATCGATCTGGGAACCACCGCAGCGAAGGTGAGCGTAGTTGCCGAGGATGGCCGCATCCTCGGGTCCGGCACCGAAGTCGTCGTCACCCGGTTCGGGCCGAATGCCGCCGCCGAGCAGGACGCCGAGCAGGTGTGGAGAGCAGTCCTGCAAGCCGCCCGCCATGCCCTTGTCGAAGCGGGCCCTGCCGCAGCGCGTGATGTCGCCGTGGTGTGCGCGACGAGCCAGTGGTCCTCGATCATTCCAGTCGACGCGTCGGGCAGGCCGGTCGGCCCGATGTTCGTGTGGCTCGACGGCCGCGGAAAGCGCTACACGTCGGCTCTTTCTTCTGGCGCTTCGTCCGTCACGGGACCGGCGGCGGCCGACGGTGGCGTGTCGGCACGGGCTCACTGGGCCGACGTGCACGGTCTGTATCCGAGCACCGCGCTCGCCCATCTGCTGCACGTGCAACATGACCAGCCCGAAATGCACGCCCGCACCGCGGCGTATCTCGAGCCGATGGACTATCTGAATGCGAGGTTCTGCGGACGTCTTGCGGCGACCGGATGCAGCGCGATGCCGCTCGCCCTCACCGACAATCGCGTGGTCGGCGCATCATCGTGGTCGGACGACCTGATCACACGGGCGGGAATCGATCGCTCGAAACTGCCGGAACTGGTGGCCTCGCTCTCGGTCCTCGGCACCATCCTTCCAACCGTCGCCGACGACCTTGGAATTCGTCGTGACGTTGTCGTCGTCGCGGGTGCCAATGACAGCGTGGCCGCAGCCCTTGGCACTGGCGCCCTCGAACCGGGCCAGGGGACGGTCGTGATGGGAACCACCGGTGTGCTGACGGCACACCACCCGATCCGCGTCGTCGAACCGTCGAAGTTCATCGCCACCATGCCCAGCGCGCTCCATGACCGGTACTACGTCATGGCCGAAGCCGGGTTGGGCGGGAAGGTCCTGGAGACGATTCTCAACGAGATCGTCCGGCCCGACGACGGTTTGGTCGACCGGATTGACACGGGCCCGGATGACCTGTTCGATCGGGTGTCCAAGGCGGTGGAAGGAGTAGCGCCCGGAGCCGAGGGGCTCATGTTTCTCCCGTGGCTCTACGGAGCGGCCTCGCCGAGGGCCGACCCACGACACCGTGGCGCGTTCATCGGGATCTCGATGGGGACCACCCGTTTGCACATGCTGCGGGCGGTGTTCGAGGGCGTTGCCCTGCAGATGCGTTGGCTGGCCGACGAGGTCGAAGCAACCCTCGGTGTCACGTTTCCGATGCTCCGCTTTGCTGGCGGGGGCGCGCAGTCCGACACCTGGGCGCAGACGATGGCCGACGTGCTCGGGCGGCCCGTCGAGCAGGTCGAGGGGCCCCGCCACGCCAACGCCCGCGGTGCGGGCCTTCTCGGCTTCCTCTCGCTCGGGCTGATCGGCGTCAACGATCTCGCGGCGCTGGTTCCCATCCGCCGACGCTACGAACCGACACCCGCCAGCGCGGCCCTGTTCGACGATCGCATCGGCATCTATCGCGACCTCCACGAGCGCCTGGCCGAACCGGTCGCTCGATTGCACACACGTTCGCAGCACCCTACGTCCGCATAATACTTCTGACTGGAGCACACCATGGCCAAGTACCCGCAGTACCCCTACGCCGACAAGTACACCGTGCTGCGCGGCTTGCCCTCCGAGGGCCGCGACCACGACGCCATCCTCGCCGAGCTGACCGAGATGGCCACGAAGGAAGACGGCTCCTGGGAGCCGGGGAAGGCCTCCGGCTCGTTCTACTGCGGCGACAAGGACCACTACGCGTTCATGGCCAAGGCGTTCGGCATGTACGGACACGTGAACGCCCTGCAGCGCGACATCGCCCCGAGCGCGACTCGCTTCGAGGGGGAGATCATCGCCATGGGCCTCGACCTGATGCACGCGTCGTCGGCACTGGAGCGCGGTCATGAGCCGGTGGGCATGGTCACCAGCGGCGGAACCGGCAGCATCACCCACGCCATGCTCGCCTATCGCGAGGACGCGTACGCCAAGGGCAACCGCATGCCCAACGTCGTCAAGCCCGAGACCGGCCACCCCGCCTTCGACAAGGCATGCCACCTGTTCGGCATCGAGATGCGCCACGCGCCCATCGACCCGGTCACCACGCAGGTCGACGTTGCCGCGATGGCCGCAATGGTCGACGACCACACGGTCGCCATCATCGGCTCCGCCTCCAACTACGGGTACGGCACGATCGACCCGATCAGTGAGCTGTCCGATCTCGCCATCGAGAAGGGCATCGGTCTCCACGTCGACGGATGTCTCGGTGGGTTCATCCTCCCGTTCGGCGAGATGCTCGGCTACGACATCCCGCCGTTCGACTTCCGTCACCCCGGGGTCACGACGATCTCGGCTGACACGCACAAGTACGGCTACGGCTTCAAGGGCACCTCGATCCTGATGTTCCGCGACAAGGCGCTGCGCAACGGCCAGTACTTCTTCATGACCGGCTGGTCGGGCGGCA
>JANOJN010000288.1:0-11408 GCA_031418775.1 Acidimicrobiia bacterium | reverse complement strand
CTGCCATCCGCTTCGTCACCGCGTGCCGCTGCGCCATCGAAAGCTCCATCGATCAGGCGTAGCGGTCCCGGACCCCAGCCGGAGATTCCTAGCTGAGGCAACGAACCCCGCCACACGGAGGTTTCCGATGAGTCAACGGGCACGTCTCGGGAACTTCCGTCCTTCCGGTAGACTGGCAAGCCGCTAGTTCTTGTGTTCTCGCTGTTCGCGGCACAAGTGGTCCCCAATCAGGAGCCGCTCCATGACGACGTTTGACGTCGGCGACAAGGTCGTCTACCCGCACCACGGTGCAGCCATCATCGAACGACGGGAGAAGCGCACCATCAATGGTGAAGAGCGCGAGTACCTCGTGCTGAAGGTGGCCTACGGAGATCTGACGCTTTCGGTACCCGCCGAGAACGTCGAGAAGGTTGGCCTGCGCGACGTGATCAACGACGAAGAGGTCGAGGAAGTCTTCGCGGTGCTTTCGAAGAAAGAAGCCCGCATGCCGACCAACTGGTCTCGGCGCTTCAAGAACCACGTGGAGAAGCTGAAGTCCGGCGACATCTACCAGGTCGCCGAAGTGGTCCGGAACCTTTCGATCCGCGACAAGGACAAGGGCCTCTCGGCGGGCGAGAAGCGCATGCTCGTCAAAGCTCGCCAGATCCTCGTGTCGGAACTCACGTTCGCACTGAACGTCGATGAGGAAACGGCCGAGAAGAAGCTCTCCGACGCCCTGGCCTGAGGCCGGCCCGTACGGCCGTCATCGCCCGTGACCGACCATCGCTGGCTGGCTGCCAAGCGAGCGACCGAGCGCCCCGGCGTGTGGTCGATCGTCGTGGCGGGCGGGACCGGTGCTCGTTTCGGAGGCGCTGTTGCCAAGCAATACCTTCCCCTCGGCAACGCCCGTGTCGTTGACTGGTCGCTGTCTCTCGTCCGGTCCCTGAGCGGCGACCGCGTCGTTCTGGTCGTCGCACCCGATCGCCTCGGCGATCACGGAACCGACGTGACGCTCGTCGTCGCCGGCGGGGCGACGCGGTCCGATTCGGTTCGCGCCGGGCTCGCCGCCGTCGGGTCCGATGCCGAGATCATCCTCGTGCACGACGCGGCGCGGCCCCTGGTGCCCGGCGCAGTCCTCACCCGGCTTCTCGCGGCGATCGATGCCGGCGCTGATGCAGCGGTCCCCGGTCTGGCGGTGACCGACACGGTCAAGCGGGTCGATCGCACCGGGGTGGTGCTGGAAACACCGAATCGCGCCTCGCTTATGGCGGTGCAGACCCCGCAGGCCTTCCGAGCCGAGGTGCTCCGGCGCGTCCATGCGACAGGCGGAGAGGCGACCGACGACGCCGCGTTGGTGGAGGCTTCGGGGGGACTCGTCGTCGTCGTGCCCGGTGACCCGCTCGCTCGTAAGGTGACAACCGATGAGGATCTCACTTGGTTGCGGGCGCACTTCGACTCGATCGCTGATCGTGCCCGCAAGGACGATGGTGCCCCATGACGTCTGATGGCGGGGACGGCTTCCCCGACCTGCGTGTCGGACAGGGATTCGACATCCACCCGTTCTCCGATGACCCCTCCCGTCCTCTGGTCCTCGGTGGGGTGGTGATCGAGGGATCGCCAGGTCTGGTCGGGCACAGCGACGCCGACGCTGTCGCCCACGCCGTGACCGATGCGCTGCTGGGCGCCGCCGGGATGGGCGACATCGGGCAGCACTTTCCTGACACCGACCCGGCGTGGAAGGGTGCCGACTCGATGCGTCTTCTGGCCGCCACCGTTGAACTGCTTGCGGGCGACGGCTGGTCGGTCGTCAATGTCGATACCACGGTGGTCCTCGAAGCGCCGAAGCTGGCGCCGGTCCGAGCGGCGATGGCGGAGCGCTTGAGCACGGTGTGCAAAGCGCCGGTCAGCGTGAAGGCGAAGCGGGCTGAGGGACTGGGCGCCTTGGGCCGTCGCGAAGGCATCGCCTGTCTTGCCAGTGCGCTGATCATTCGCCGCCACTAGACACCTCTCGGTGGATCTCCGACCGCTCCGCCATCCCGACATCCGTCGTCTTTGGCTCGGTCTGTTCATCTCGCGCATCGGATCGGCGGCCACGTTCATCGCCGTGCCGTTCCACGTCTATGAACGGACGGGGAGTTCGCTGATCGTGGGTTTGCTCGGTCTGGCCGAGGCGGTTCCGCTCGTGTTCAGTGCGCTTCTCGGGGGCGCGCTCGCCGACGCGCTCGACCGGCGACGACTCATCATCGGCGGCGAAATCTCGCTGATGGCGTGTGCCCTCGCGCTGGCGGCGATCGGTGCCAGCGACCGGGTCCCGGTACCGGCGATCTTTGCTGTGGTGATCGTGCTTTCGATCGTCGACGGCATCCAGCGACCCGCGCTCGAAGCCTCGTTCGCTCGGATCGTCGCGCATGACGAAGTCGGTGCCCTCGCCCGTCTCAATCAACTCCGATGGTCCACGGCGTTCCTCCTCGGAATGCTTGTCGGTGGTGTGCTCATCGATGCCCTTGGTGTCACCGCGGTGTACCTCGTCGACGCGGCCACCGTGCTGCCGGCCGTTGTGCTGTTCCTCGGGGTGGTGGCCACCCCGCGTCGGGAGAACGCTGAGCCGATCGGCCTCGGATCGATCAGAACGGGGCTGCGCTATGCACGGAGCCGCCAAGAGCTGTTGGGCACCTACGTGGTCGACGTCGTCGCGACGTTCTTTGGGATGCCGCTCGCTCTCCTGCCGGCGTTCTCGAAGCAGTTCGGCGATGCCAGCGCCTACGGACTGCTCAGCGCGGCCCCGGTGATCGGGGCAGGGATCGCGTCGCTCACGACGGGTTGGGTCACGCGCGTTCACCGTCACGGCCGCGCCATCTCCCTGGCCGCGGTGGCCTGGGGTGCCGGTGTGGTCGGAATGGGGTTGTCGCCGACCCTGCTGGCGGCATTCGGCTGCTTCGTCTTCGCCGGCGCGGCGGACGCGGTGTCGGGGGTGTTTCGACAGACGATCTGGAACCAGACCATTCCCGACGACGTGCGGGGTCGCCTGGCCGGGATCGAGATGGTCAGCTATTCGATCGGGCCGACGCTCGGCGGCGTGGAATCCGGAGTGGCGGCGCGGCTCTTCGGCGTGGCCGGGGGAATCGTGAGTGGCGGGGTGGCCTGCAGCGTCGGCTCGCTCGCTGTCGGCCGTGGCCTACGCGATTTCTGGCACTACGACGACCGCACCAACGCTTCGGCGCTGGCCGAACGCGAACGCCGCGCTGCGGAGCCGAGTCCGACCTGAGCCCGGGCTGTGCTGCTCGCTGGTGAGGCGCTCGCGGTCACGCGCTCTCTAGGACGATTCAGGCGCGGATCGGCAGTTTCCGCGCGCAGATCAGCTGTTTCCACGCGCACCTCGGGTCAGTTCGTCCGGCTTGCGGCGCTCCGACGGCGCGGTGCGCGTGAAACCAGCCGATGTGCGCGTGAGGCGTCGTGACACCGACCCGCCAGCTCCCGAGGAGCGGGTCGGGGCCAGGCGGGGAACGCGCCCAGTAGCGTCGGGGCCATGAATCGCGGAGGACAGCGGCCCGACCGCGCACCCAAGACCGGAACCACACGGGGGGCGCCGGGCCGCGGTGGTGCGCCCGGTGGAACCTCTCGTGGTGGGCCGAGAGACGCTCCGGCTGGTCCGCGTGGTGGCGCGACCGGAGGGTCGCGAGGATCCGGTGCGGCACCTCGAGGAACGAGTCGCGGCGGGTCCGGCGCAGGTGCATCCCGCGACGCTGGGGCTCCCCGGCCGTCGGGAACAGGTTCGCTCGGCGGATCGGGTCGGGCTCCGGGAAGCCGTGCTCCCGGGGGTCGTCCCGCACGACCCGGGCCGGGAAGCTTCGGCGGGAAGCCACCGCGCGGAGCACGCAGTACCGCGGCCATGGGTGCCCCACTGCGGCCCCGCGCACCCCGCGGTCTGGGTGGCGATCAGGTCGAAGGACGCCAGGCGGTGCGCGAACTGCTCCTCGCCGGGCGCCGTCGTGTGCGCGAGGTCTGGATGGCCGACGGGTCAGACGATTCGCCGATCCTCGCGGAGATCGAACAACTCGCGGGGGAAGGACGGGTGCCGGTGCGGGTCGTCACCCGCGACCAACTCTTCGCCGAGGCGCGGACGGAGGCGCCGCAGGGTGTGCTGGCGTTCGCCGACGAGATCGCCGAGATGGAGTTCGACGACATGCTGCGGCCCCGCGGCGGGCGGCTGCCGTTCCTCCTCTTCGTCGATCAGGTGACCGACCCCCAGAACCTCGGCGCCCTCCTTCGCAGCGCCGACGGCGCGGGCGTCACCGGTGTCGTGCTTCCGCGCCACCGGGCGGTGCATGTCACGCCGACGGTGACGAAGGCTGCGGCCGGAGCTGTCGAGCGGGTGCCGATGGCCCTCGTCGGCGGGCTGCCCACGGCGATGCTCGATGCGAAGAAGGCTGGCGCGTGGATCGTCGGTCTCGATGCCGACGGACCCGACGACCTGTATTCGCTCGCCCACCTGGGAGACGAGCCGCTCGTCGTCGTCATCGGAGCAGAAGGGTCAGGGCTTTCACGCCTCGTCCGCGCCCGGTGCGATTCGATCGCCCGGATCCAGCTGCGCGGGGCGCTCCCGTCGCTCAATGCCAGCGTCGCCGGCGCAGTGGCGATGTTCGAAATGGGTCGCCACCGGGTCTGAACCACGGTTCTACGATTGGGATCAACCTCGCCGGGTTAGCTCAGGGGTAGAGCAGCTGTCTTGTAAACAGCAGGTCGTCAGTTCAAATCTGACACTCGGCTCCAGATTTATGGCCTCTGAACAGCCATTATATGTTCGGGCGTCAGGGTCGAATTGATCGAATGGGCTCGATGTATCACGGATGTATCAGTCCAGGTAGTGTTTGGGCGTGTCGTGGAAGGCCGTCGGGAAGCCGACCGTCCGTCAGCAGCGGGGAAAGTGGGTGGTTCGCGTCGACGGAATCGACACGGCCACCGGTGCCAAGCTCGCTCGCCAACTCGGGACGTTCACGAGCCAGCGGGCCGCGCGGAACGCATCGTCGAAGTTCACCGCCGACGGTGTGGAGCAGGCGGACCGGGGCAACGTGTCGTGGGCCGTCGACCGGTGGCTGGCGGGGAAGTCCGACGTGAGGGCCAAATCACGGGCGCAATATGAGTGGGCGGCCACGCACATCCGAGCCGGAATCGGCGGCGTGCCGCTGGAGCATCTCGAACGAACCGACGTGGCGGCGTGGCTCGACGGGCTTGCCGCCGGGGGAATCCTGGCTCGGCGCAGCATTCAGATTCTCCGGACGGTGTTGCGAGCGGCGTTGGCCGATGCCGTCGACGAGGGCTTGTTGCGACGAAGCCCGGCCAACCGGGTGGCGCTCCCGAAAGACGTAGTGAAGGCCGGCCTTGAGCGAGAGCAGCCGGCGTGGTCAGAAGAGGAGATCGGCCGGTTCCTGGCGGTCGCCGACGGTCATCGTTGGGCGGCCGGGTTCCGGCTGTCGGTGCTCTACGGGTTGCGGCGGTCAGAGGTGCTGGCGTTGCGGTGGGACGACATCGATCTCGACGTGGGAACCGTGCGAGTCGATGAGGGGTTGATTGAAGTGAGGGGCAAGCCGGTATGGACGGAGGGAAAGTCGGCGCGTTCGCGCCGGACCATCCCGATCGACGCTGTCTCGCGAAGGCGCCTACGCGCCCATCGCGTGGCACAGCTCGAACAGCGGGCCAAGGCGCTCGTATGGGAGCAGAGTGACTTGTTGTTCACGACGCAGACCGGCGCCATCGTGCAGGCCCGGAACTTTGATCGCGTCCTCGAGCGGTTAGTACGAGACGCCGAGGTGCCCCGGTTGACGAGTCACGGACTCCGGCACACGGCGGCCACGCACATGGTCCGCCACGCCAACGATCTGGGCCAGCTCCGGGCGATTGCCGACATCCTCGGCCACAGCCCGGAGATGTTGATGCGCGTCTACGCCCACACGTTGCCGGAGTCATTGCGAGCGGTGTCCGACGGCGTCGGCCAGCGATCAGCGGCTTTTGACACGAACGCGTTCTGAAATCAATGACGAAGCCAACGATGACCTCTATGCGGTCTGCGGCCTCGACCACGGGTACAGGACGCTTGATGATTGAGTGGAGAATGAAGCTTCGATGCCTGCTGGTGGTCTTTCTGATCTGCGGTGGATGCGCAAGGGAGGACCACGGTGCTCGGGCGGTCTCGTCTGCCGACTTTCCGGCTGACCTTGTCGCGTTCGTCGCTGCTGTGCCGAGTATTTGCGTGGTGTACGAGGACCCCGACCAAATCTCGTCGGTGATTGGGACCGATGCTTCCGGCGCAGTTGATGGTGGCCCTCTCACGCGCCCTGTTCCGGGCAAACCGAACGAGTATGACTTCGTCGAAGGCATGCGCTCAAGAGAGCAGTCGAGACCCTTCGTGGCGGTCGGGTGCTTTTCGCCGTCTGATTCGACGAGAGTCGCCGAAGCGGCCCTGATCGACACTGCGGCTGTTGGGTTGACCGGTGCCGTTTGGCGAAAGGACCGAGACACCTGGACCCGCCTTCGGTAACGGGCGACGTGCGTTCTTCAGTCCGCGCCGGCCGTCGCGGGGATATTCCTCGTCGGGAAGGATCCCTGGACGAACCGTCTGATGTCGGCGGCCAGCTCACCGATGCTCGGTCGACCCGTGGGTCGTTAGCATCGTCGACTGTAAATGGTGTTGCGACGACGTACGCGGCCGATGGCCTGAACCGGGTGATCGGTGTTACCCGTGGCGAAACAACGCTGGGATTTCCCCACGGCGGCGTGCGTGCAGCGCGGAACCTTCGACCCTGGATCGGGAATTTTATTATTGACATCGACAAGCCGAAGCCCAAACCCTTGCCGCCATTGATTCCGGTGCCGGTGTGAGCGAGGAAGATTGGCGGGAGTATGCGTCCCCGCTCTATGTAGGGCAGGCGTGGATCCCGTCGAGGACGCCCTCGTTAAGCCGGAAGATGGTGGCGAAGGCGATCGATACCGCGGTGACGCTCGGAGCCAGGGTTCGTGAACCGAACACTGTTCCCGACGTCACGGATGATGATCTTCTCGTCTCAGCACATTCCAGAGGGTTTTCCGTCAGTTTCGGCGTTCAGGTTTTTTCGGAGTCGAGCCGGGGTCGGCTCCGGAGCGTGCTGCAAGCATGTTGTGTCTCGGTCGAGGCGGTCTTCGCGTCCGTGAAGTTGGGTCGAGTTGGTCTTGGGTACAACGAACCGATCGGGGAGTCTCTTCTTCCGAAGTGGATGGGGGGAGATACTTGGACGAACGTCAAAATTGACACGTGGCTTGCCGGGTCGGTGTTGAATGACGCGTTGGAGACCGCGCCGATCCCGGAGATGTTTCGACGGGAACGAACTGAGCATGGGATGTGGATCGTGTTCAACGGTGGCCACGACGACATTCGAGAGGAGTACCTCAAGGCGTTGAGCGACGTGATTCATCCGCAACTGATGATCGTGGGCGAGCCTCTTCGGAGCGTCCCGGCGCCGATTCGCGGTCAGGTGAAAAAGGGCCCGCCAGCGAAGCTGTTTCCGATTCGCGCGTCGGCGGAGTTCGGTGTGCTTTCGTTGCGTACCGATACGGAGGATGCTTCACGTCACGAGGCGTTGCGTGACGTTGTCGAGGAGTGGGCGAACGAGATCTTTGAGCGCGGACCAGAGGTAAGACGAACCGAGCCGGTGTTTCGTGACGAGGTGCGTTGGCGCTATGACACGTCGAGCGTCGGGATCCACGAGATACCGGACGACCTTGACGAGCTGCTGCGTCGAATCCACGCCGTTGAGGGTGTCACCGTCACCGAAGCATCGTTCAAGGACAATGATTGAGCATTCGCCGTGCCGTCCGCTTGTCGGTGACCCGCACCGGCTACCGATGTTTGGCAACTACGCGCCACTGATCGGGACCCTTCGACCAACTCGTCGTGATCCCGAGACAGTGAGCACCGATCATCGGCACCGCGCGGCTTCACCCCGAACGCGCCCTCGTCCGTCTGGAGCCTGCTCCGCTCCGATTCGACGAGACCCCGCACCCAAGAGGCAAAGTGCAAGATCGACAGGACCACTTCCGGTCTCGGTCGGCTCGATGGTCGCCTGCGGGTCGTTCGCCTCGGTTCACTCCGTGCCGGTTCCGAAGATCGGTACCTTTCTGGTTTTGGCTCAGAATGTCAGTCCCACCCCGAGACGTTGTGATTCGGTGACATGATCCACCTCGACTCCTCCCATCCATTCGATTGGTCCGGGTTCGAAGAAGGGACCGAGCGAGGAATCACTGAATTCTTGGCGACCATTGGCGGCCCGGCGATTCCGCCGATAAAGCGGAACGTCAGGGGGATTGAGGTTGATCTCGCCAACTTTGGGCGGCAGTTGCCGCTGAGCGCGCGGATGCTGTTTGAGCTCGACCTTCGAGGTGTTGGCCAGCGGTGCGGGATCGCACCTGTCGACGTCGAGGAGGCCGTCGCACTTCGCCAGTCGTTCCAGTCGGTTCCTGGACTCGCTCGACTTCTCGGTGAAGCCTTCGTCCCGATCTTCTACATCGGCGATGGCGTTACCTGCTACGTCTACGCTCCGAAACAGGATGAAGCATGCGCCGATTCCTTCGTCGTACTGGTGGACCAGATTCCCGCTGGTTTCGAATACGCCGCGTTCAGCGTTGGAGTATTACTCAGCCTCTTTTCCGCAATCGTGTACGGCGTTGAGAAAGGGCATCCAGAACGGCTCGGCAGCAAGGTTCCACCGCTGATGAGGGAGTGGTTGCTGTGACCGATCATGACAGTTCAGATTTCGTTGAAGGTTGGTTCCGCTCGCAGTCGCCCCGAGTGTTGTTGTCAGGATGTGTGGTGTTGAGTGCTCAGGAGAGCGACGAGCTCCACCGAGTGCTTCTCTCGTACTCGGCAACCGTATGGGGGGTGTTCGCCTACTACCGAGAAGTAGTGCCCCTGATCATGCGAGGCGAGAAAGAGTATTTCGGTACGTTCCGCGGCTACTCGGAGCCCCTGGTTCCGGTGTTGTGGGTCGATGTCGGCCGTAGTGTGAGCGCCGCTATCGACCTCAGTTGGGGGCGAATACTCCAGCAGCTGGATGACTGGCTTGAATCGCTTGCCGATCGTTTTCCGCAGCACTTTCATCACAAGAAACTCGGCAACACGAATTTCGAGTATGACTTTTGAGTGATCGACCGGCCGATCTCGCCCCAATTCTTCAGGGGTAGCCATTCATCCGGTAACGGATCTGCGCTATTCGATACGCGATTGTCCTGCCTGGTACAGACTTCCCCGAGCAGACGCTGTACATTCTCGGTACCTTTCTGGTTTGGCTCAGAATGTCATTCCCACCCTGAGGCTTTGTGATTCGGCGACATGATCCAGCTCGATTCCTCTCATCCGTTCGACTGGGACGGGAGCGCGGAGGTCAACCGCGAGTTTCTCGCCTCACTCGCCAAGACTCTTTCGTTGCAGCCAGCGCCAGATTCGCCCCTCGATGCCTCGGCAGTCGACGCTGACGTAGCGTTGTTCGATAGGCAGGTCCCCCGCTTTGTGTCAGCTTTCCTCGAGTGGGACTTCGGACCGCCGGGGCGGAGCTACGGCGTGGACCCAGTGCCTCTGACCGATGTTCTTCGTATCCGGCGCACGCTTCGAGAAGTCCCTGGACTATCGCGGTTCCTCGGCGAAGGTTTCCTACCGATGTTCTACATTGGCGACGGAGTCACGCTCTACGCGTACCTTCCCAAGCAAAGCGAACCGTGCGCAGACTCCTTCGTCGTCGCGGTCGAGCTTGTCCCTGCGGGGTGGCACTTCATTGCGAACAGCTCTATGAAGTGTGTTTCAGTGCTCGGGGCGATTGTGCAGTGCCGTGAGGCTGGCTATCCAGAACGGTTGGGCAGCAGTGTGCCGCCGATTCTCCGGGAGTGGTTGCTGTGACAGACGAGGACTTTGTTTCGTCGTGGTTCGTGACACAATCGCCTCGAGTGCTCGGGACCGGGTATGTGGTGCTTGGCCCGGAGGAGAGCGACGCGTTTCATCGCGAGATTCTCGGCTGGTCGGCAACGGTGTGGGGGCGGTACGCCTATCTTCGCGAACTCGTGCCGCTGATCCGTCGCGGCCGGGCCTTCTTTGGCACGCTACCCGGATACTCGGGCTTGTCGACGCCGGTGCTGTGGGTGCACGAGACGTGGTCGGTCACGACAGCAATCGACATGACCTGGGACGAGCTGCTTCGCTGCCTGACCGTGTGGGACGACTCGCTGTCGACGAAGTTCCCTGTCCACTTCTTCCATCCGAAACTCGACGACGCGCACTTCGTCTACGACTGGTAACGCTTCACCGGGAGCGTGACCATCGGTCCTGCTGAGGAACAGGCTCGAAACCATGCTCATGGGCGTTCGTGCAGGAACCACGTCGACCGATTGACCAGCAGGTGTGCCAAGTCCTCGACGCGGAGGCCGGAAAGAGCGGTCGCGCATTCCGCGATCTCGACCTGCGCTTCGGCGAGCTCCAAAGCGTCCGCATAGGTCGTCGGCGGGAATGGCACGGCGAACTCCAGCATCGTTCCGTAGTGGGCGACGATTTCCGCGCCGAACCGGTCTTTCCAGGAGCAGAGGCGCGCCATGAGCCGGGCCGCGCCGTCAACCCCCTCGCTACCGTAGAACTCCAGGAACGCTGGAATCTCCCAGCAGGCTGTGATCGGAAGTAGTACGAGCGCGAGCGGCTGGTCCGATGGATCGAACCACCCGAGCTCACCAGCTTCCAACGGTCCGGCCGGGCCGACCTTCGATTCCCATTGATCCAGCCAATCCGGGCCGGTACCGCCCGGCACCGCGACGATGCGGGCCGAGGGCGTAACGAGATCGGCCCGCTCACGAAGCACGTCAACGAGCCCACCATCTGCGATTCCGGGGAACGACGGCAACGGACCCAGGAACAGAGCGCCGAACTCTGGTTCCCACGACGCAACGATCACCGGGTAGCGGCCCGTGACCGACACGACACGGCGGGCGAACGCCCACGCTGTGACCACCTCATCGGCGCGGCATTCGACAAGGACGATCGATTGGCTCGTTCGCCCATCGGCAATGTCCACGACAGTTCGACCGTCGAGGACGGTCCCGATGAGCAGCTCCCGTATGCCAACGCCGTCAAGCATGCTTTGCCGCCGAACACGACCTAGCGGACTCGGATGCACCCTTCGGCATAGCCCTCCTCGAACTGCAATCTCAGGTCCACACACTTGCACTGAGAGTGCCGACCAGCCATGGCGAATGGTTGACGCCGCCGACGGAAAAGGTTGCCGTCACTCCGCAAGGAACGTTCGACATTGGGACGCTCCTATGTTTGTCAAGGGGTTGTTTCGAGGATTCTGAAGAGTTCGCGGGTGATGTATCGCTTGAGGCATCGGCGGATGTCACGGTCGGTTTTACCTTCGGCGCGGCGG
>JANOJN010000287.1:0-9132 GCA_031418775.1 Acidimicrobiia bacterium | reverse complement strand
GACCGACAGTGTGCTGAACGTTGCCACGCCACCGGTTGCGGTCGTGGATGCGGTGCCGGAAAGCGTCGCGCTGCCGGGTGTTGTGAGCGCGACTGCGACGGTGGCTGTGGATGTGGTGAGGTTGCCGAAGGTGTCTTCGATACGGACCGTCACCGACGGCGAGATCGACTGTCCGGCCACCGCGTTGGTCGGCTGCGCTGCGAACTTCAGCGCGCTCGCCGCTGCCGGGGTGATGTTGACGGTCTGCGAGACGTTCGGGAGCCCGGTGGAGGTCGCCGTGATGAGCGGGGTGCCGGCGAGCGTGTCTCGGTAGCGGAAGCTCGCGCTGCTAGCGCCGTCAGGGATGGTCACGCTCGTGATCGCCGCGGTGTCGGCCGCATTGCGGAACGTACCGGTCGCAGCGCCCGAACTGAGCGTGACGACGCGGGCGCCGACCGTCGTGGCGTTGTTTCCGGCGTCTTGGCGCTGGATCGTGAGGCTGGTGCTCACTCCGGCCGACGTCGATGTGGCTGACGTGGTGAACACGAGTTTGGTGGCGCCGACGGTGGCCGTGCGGGCCGGGCTCTCGGCGCCGCGCCAGAAACCGATCGCCGGCGTGACCGTGTACTTCCACGCCCCGTCGGGCACATTGCTCTCCGTGCACGTAAGTGCACTGATGATGCCGGAACAGGCGGCGTTGACCGTCTGCGGGGTGTCGGAGGCGTCATAGCGCTTCACGACGTAGCCGTCGACGGCAGCGCCGCTTTGGAGCGTGCTCGCCGACCATGCCACCACGGCAGTGGAACCGACCGGGTTGACCGTCGGCTGGTTCCCGGTGTTGACGGAATCGGCCACTGCGACGTTGGGCGTCTTGGAGTCGGTGCTTGACCAGAACGCTATGGCGACCCCGACGGCGCCGAAGAGAAAGAGGGCGAAGACCGCAGCGAACCTCTTGGTGATTCGACGTGGCGCGGCCATTGCGTGCCGGCGGGCACGGCGGACGGCACGGCGGGCCGGCACGGCGGTGGAGATCATTTGCGCACCAAGAGGGTCAGGGGGGCGGAGAACGTCGCGCCTTGGCAGGCGGAGACCGAGGCGGTCGTCATCGATGCCGAGGCGATGTAGGGGACCGTGGTGGTCGCCGGGATCGAACCGGTCACGCCGCTGAGGTCGAGCGACACGCCGGTGCCGGCCCCGCTGCATCCGCCCGCCGACGACGTCACGGCGCCGGCGGTGAGGCTCTCGATGTCGACAGCAAAGCCGTTCGGGTTGGTGAGGTTGATGGTGACGTTGACCGAAGGGCCGCCGGGTCGCAGTGCGGTGCCGATCACGACACTGTTGATCGTGACCTGCTCGAGTGTGCCGGCGCTTGCAGTGGCCGTGCCCTGGCCGGTCGTCGTCCAGTAGGCATACGCGCCGGTGCTTCCGAATCCGGCGAGGAGGACCGCCGCCAACGCAATCCGGATCTTGCGACCGAATCGCGTCCAGGCGCGATGTTCCATCGGACGAGCTCGCTTCATGCCTCTTCGCTTCATGCCCGTGACGCCATTCCCGAGTAGTTGAGTGCGATGGGGGTCGATTTGCAGCTGTCCTGCGCGGTCGGCAGGTTGAGCATCCGTATCTGTGGAGCGACGGCGGCGGACAGCACCGTGCTGCCGGCCGGGACGGTCACCGGGCCGGCGAACGCCCGGGCCACGGCGAAGTTGGCGGGACCGTTGCAGCTCGCCGTCCCCGTGAACGAGACCGTGAGCGACTCGATCTTCAGGGCGAAGCTGTAGGGGTTCGTGATCGTGAGGTTCAGGTCGCTGACGCTGCCGGGCCGCAGCGGCGAGACCGCATTGCCCGAAACCGTGAACGACCGCGTGGCGAGGGTGAGCACCCGGGGGCCGGTCGTCACCACGTTCGACCCGTTGCCCTGGGTAGCCGTGACCGTGTAGTTGCCGTCATCGATGCCGGGCGGCGAGTTGCGCAGCACCGGGCTCAGCGCGAACGCCCAGGTGCCGCTGGTGCAGGGTGCGGTGCCGGTGCGGTTGGTCGGTCCGGTGATCGAGACGGAGACCGTGGCGTTGCTGCCGGGGAGCATGGCGCAGGAGCCGCCGATGGAGCTCACCTGCACGTTCGTCGTGAGGGGGAAGACAATGGTGGAGCCGTTCACGGTGGTCGATCCGTTGATCATCGTGACGGAGATGAAGGCCGGCACGGACGTCGCGATGAACATGTAGGTCGCGCCGGTGAAGGTGCCGTTGAGGTTGTTGCCGGCGACATCGCGGATGGTGCCGGTGTTCGAGAGGTCGAGGCGCAGCGTGGGGTTTGAGCTCGATGTTCCGGGGCCGCTGGTGGCGCTCACGATGTACGCCGTGGAGGACCCGGCGTTCGGAGTGATCGAGAGCAGGGCCGGCGAACCGCCGAGACCGGTTGCCGCGAGGGAGAAGTTGGCGAGGCCCACGTTCGCGACGGGCTCGCTGAACGAGACCAGCCAGCGCACCGTGCCGAACGCCGCGGTGACCGAAGGCGGGTCGAGCCGGCTGATGGAGACGACGGTCGGACGGGTCGCGTCGATCGACCAGGTACGAATCGTCGGCGCGCTCTGGGCGGCGCCGACCTGGGCCAGCACCCGGAAGGTGTGCGATCCGTCGGCGAGCCCGATGTAGCTGATCGTGCCCGTCCTACCTGCGGCGGCCGGGCAGACCACGTACGAGGCTGGCGCAGCGCTGTCGAGCGAACACTTGAAGTTCATGTTCGTGGCGCTGCTGTACGTGAAGGTGGCCGTGCGAACGATGGCGGTGGTGGTTCCACTCGGTCCGGCGGTGATCGTGGGCGGGGCCGGGGTGGGCGTGGGTGTGGCCGAGGCCACCTGGGTGCCGAGGACCGACGTACTCAGGAGCGTCGTGCCGAGCAGCGTGGCGCTGAAGCCCACGGTGCGGGCGATCGTCCGCGCGATGGCCCGGGCGGTTGTCCGCATGGTCATCGGTGGTTGGGTGCTCGGCATCGGAATCGTCTTTCGTTGCGGCGAGAGGCGGGCGAACAGGGGAAGTTCGGTCGAAGGTGGGGTGGCGGTGGGGTGGCCGTGCGGCGGCGAAGCGGTCGTGCGGAGGCGGTGACTCGGAGGGGCGGACCGAAGCCCGCCCCTCAGGGGTCACGGGATCAGGAAGCGGTATACGTCAGGGCGATCTCCGCGCCCTTGCAGCCGTCCTGGTTGCTCGTGGTGTTGTCGAGCCTGATCGTGGCAGAGTTACCGCCGGTTCCTCCGCTGGGATACGCCGTATCGCCGCCAGGAATGTCCGCGGGAATGAGGGTCGGTTGAACCACGATGAAGTCGGCTGCTGTGCACGGGCCGGCAGGGGCACCAATCGCTTTGGTCACAGCTCCCTTGGTGATGACGACGTCAGTGATGTACTGCGCCGGGTCCCCGATGCTGCCGTTGGTGATCGTGAAGTCGAGCGGTGCTGCAGGTCCACCGGGCCGCAGTCCCGTCACGGTGTTGTCCTGGGTGATGGTCACAGCGACGGCATCACCGGCCTTTGCCAAGCCGGGACCGGTACCGCCCGTGGTCCAGTAGGCGAGGGCGCTGCCGCCCATGAGGCCGACGGCGGCGATGCTGGCGATGAAGAGTTTCTTGCGAAGAGTGATGCGCATGTTGGATGTTCCCCTTGTGAGTGTGTTTGATGAACCATCACGCGCCGTGGGAGACACGTGTTGAACTCATGCAGGACGCTCGGGTTCGCCACTCGCTCCACGCCGACCAGGCGACCAGTTAAGGTCGGCGCTTCTCCGCTTCCGCCACTGAATGTGGTCTACTGCCACAGCAATGATGTCACGCTCAGTGGTGAGCTGCAACAAGAATCAGCGAATGGGCCATTGGCTGTCGCGACGAGGTCGATCGGCCTATCGTTCGGTCGAAGCCGGATGCCCGATTTGGGGGCTTTCTGCGGATTTCTTGTCGCGCGAAAGCTCTGTCGGATCCTTCCCGGTCCATGACGGAGTGTGGTGTTCAGCCACCGCCGGTCCTGGGGGCTCGAACGCTGTGCGCGCTTACGATCCGGCTGGCTCTGCTGAGCGCTACTTCGGTGGCGTTGTCGCATCGAGTTGGTCGCCTCATGGGCTTCGCTCCACGGAGGAGAACTCCGTGAAGTGCCGGGCTCCGCGACTGGCCCTGTCAAGTCCCGTACCCGTTTCGCGGTTGGGTTTCGATGCCTGCTTCACGCCTCGTGAGGGGATTTCTTCCGGTGGCTCCACTCGAGGCCGGTAATCGCGTCCACGTCAGATCGACCCAGGCGGGCACTCGCCTGCAGGGACTGGTCCAAGCGCATCGCCCAGGAACCGCACGGTCCATCGGGCTCGGAGAACTACACGGAATTACGCAGGATTACGTACACCAGAACTGCGCGCGAAAGTGGCCCAAGAACGGCGCACTCTGTCGCACTATGAGGCGGAACTGCAGAGAACTGCACAGGACCATCGACGCCGTTTGTCACGATCGCCGTCTCGGATTTCCCGGCCCCGAACGTGCACTGCTGCGACCACCAACAACTGCGGGGTGGAGCTTAGGGGATTCGAACCCCTGACCTCTTGCATGCCATGCAAGCGCTCTACCAACTGAGCTAAAGCCCCGTAGCGGGTAACGAAACTAGCACGCGCCGCCACTCGCCCTGACGGATCAGCTGACGAACTGCGCGGCTGAGCGATCGACGAATCGGCCGGCGACGATAGCCCGCGCCTCGTTGTGGGCGGGATGGGTGTCGTAGACCTTCCAGTCCTCCACCGAGTCGAAGCTGGAGGCGATCCCGAAGTCCCAGTTGCCCTCGTGGAGCCCGGTGCCGACTGCGTAGGTCCGCAGCTCCGGGATGGCCGCGGGCAGGGCCCGTAGGGCCGCGGTGAACTCGGCGACGCGTTCGGGTTCGATGCCCTCGGCGAATCGGAGAAGGACGACGTGATGAATCATCGGTGCACGCTAACCCGGGCCGTCCATCTGGTGTGCGGTTGGGCCGCACGCCGATCCGGCCCGGCTGCCGCGTCAGCGGAGGGTGAGGATCTCGCAGCCGTCGTCGGTCACGAGGATCGTGTGTTCCCACTGCGCCGTACGGGCGAGGTCGACGGTGACCGCCGTCCAGTCGTCGTCCCAGAGGTCGTAGTCCGTCGACCCGCTCATCGTGATCATCGGTTCGATCGTGAAGGTCATGCCGGGCTGCATGACCATCCGGGCGTTGCGGTCGAAGTAGTGCGGAACGTTCGGCGCCATGTGGAAGACCTCGCCGATGCCGTGGCCGACGAAGGCACGCACGACGCCATACCCGTAACGGCTGGCGTGGGCTTCGATGGCCTGGCCGATCACGTTGATGGCGCGGCCCGGTTTGACCGCTTCGATCCCGAGCTCCATGCATTCGCGGGTGACCCGCATGAGCTGCTGCGACGCTTCGTCGACGTTGCCGACGCCGACCATGATCGACGAGTCGCCGTGGACGCCGTTGAGGAAAATGGTGGCGTCGATGTTGACGATGTCGCCGTCGCGGAGCGGCCGATCGTCCGGGATGCCGTGGCAGATGACCTCGTTGACGGAGGTGCAGAGGCTCTTGATGTAGGCCGGCGAGCCGTAGCCGACGCAGCTCGGGTAGCCGCCCTTGGCGATGTAGAGCTCGTGGGCGATCGCGTCGATGGCGTCGGTGGTCATACCCACTTCGACCCGGGGGCCGAGCTCCGACAGGACCTCGGCGACCGCACGTCCGGCCAATCGCATCCTGGCGATGGTGTCGGCGTCCTTGACGAGCGGGACGTTCGTCTTCTTCGGCCGACCCGCGTTGGCGACGTAGTCGGGAGCGGCGATGGTGTCGGGCACGGGGCGGCGGGGAGAGACGGTCCCCGGGAGCACCGTCGGCTCGGTCACGACCATGGCGTTGGCCGAGGCCTTGTGGCAGCGCTTGAACTTCCGTCCGCTCCCGCACCAGCAGGCATCGTTCGATTTCGGCAGCACGGAAGGTCGGGTGATCGTGGTCATAGCGGGGTTCCCCATCGTACGCCCGCCGCCCGCATTCGCTGACGAACACCACCTGCGCCACGCCCGGCGCTCCCAACGGCGGCTCGCTTGTCACGGCGCTCCGCCGCACATCGCCTCTTTCCTGCCGCAGATCGCCTCTTTCCTGCCGCACATCGCCGAAAACGCGGTCAAGAAGTGCGGTTTTGGGCTGATGTGCGGCAGGTGGGGACGGATGTGCGGCGGATCGTCGTCGCTCGCTCGACCGCGACGCATGGAGGAGCGGTACCGTCAGCTACGCGGTTCGGCGACCTCGGGGACGGGTGTGCGCTCGTCGCAGTGCCGCTTCGATTGCGTCGCGCATGTCTTCCGGACGATGCGCGACCTGGTTGGCGGAGAACGTGACCCAGTGGAACCCGAGACTGTCGTACGTCGTCTGACGTTGGTGATCGCGCTCGAAGGTGCGTTCGTGAAATTCCCGGCCATCGATCTCCACGATCAATCCGTTCCAGGGGAGCAGGAACGGTGGACGGGGTTGGCGTCGAAACGGGAGCACGAAATCGACTCGGTGCAGGATTTTGCCGCTCGGCGAAATGATCGCCATTTGTCGCCACGGCGAGTACCCGAAGTAGCGGAGTCGCTGAAGACCGAGAGTTTCGGCGTAGCTCCCGGTCGGCGGCTCGGCGCCGCGTTGATTGAGGACCTGGTGGAGGAGCCGGTCGCCGGCGCTTCGTGACCCGCGAACTCGCAGGGCTGCGCGGTCGGCGAGGCCGTCCCGAAGCGCATGTTCGACGGCGAACTCGACGCGGTCGAGCGGACTGATGCGATCAATGGCCGCGGCGCGCTCGAGGGCTACTGGTTGGTTGCCCAAGTGGCGAAGCACCAGCGTCGGGTGGGCGATCTCGACGCCGTCGACGACCGATGACGGCCACCACGGACGAGCCCGGATGATCCCTTGTTCGCTTGTCCTGGCATCGGGCTTGCATGCCGCAATGGGCCACTCGAGATCCCGGAAGCCGTCGAGGCCGAGCGCGCGTGCGGCGATGGGGCCGGTGAGGACGGGTGAGAAGCGTTCAGATCTGGCCATGGCAGTCCTCCGGAGTACAGACGTCAGTTGACCCGGGGAAGGCGGAGCCATGCTGGTCTCCCCGTCGCGTCCAGCCAAGCGGCGACGCGCCGCAACGCCGGAGGCAGAGGTGGCCGGCGTCATGTGGCGTTACTGTGCTCCGATGGGCGATTCGCCGCACATCGGCCCTGTTTCACCGCACATCGGCCGTGTTTCGCCGCACATCGGCCGTGTTTCGCCGCACATGGGCCAGAAATCTCGCAATTCGACATCGAAAACACTGATGTGCGGCAGGAGAGGGGTGATGTGCGGCAATCGGCAGCCGGCGGACGGCGGAGCGGCAGGACGGCGGCACGGCGGCACGGCAGGCGGGCGGGCGGGCGGGGAGGTGCGGGCGATTGGCGGGAGGGGGCTTGTAGCCTGTTCAGCCATGTCTGACGCCGGTCCGCAGTCCTCCACACCCGCCACAGGCGGGCCTTCCTTCCGCTACAACGCCACGCTTGCGGGGGAGATCGAGGCGCGCTGGCAGGACCGCTGGGACGCCGAGGGCACGTTCCACACCCCGAATCCGACGGGTCCCCTGAGCGAAGGGTTCGACGCCGTCGCCGTCGCCAAGAAGCTGTTCGTGATGGACATGTTCCCCTACCCCTCCGGGGCGGGACTCCACGTCGGCCACCCGCTGGGCTTCATCGCCACCGACGTGTTCGCCCGGTTCAAGCGGATGACCGGCCACAACGTGCTCCACACGATGGGCTTCGATGCCTACGGTCTTCCCGCCGAGCAGCACGCCGTGGCCACCGGTCAGCATCCGCGGATCAACACGGAGAACAACGTCGTCACCTACCGTCGCCAACTCCGGCGTCTCGGCCTGGGCCACGATCCTCGGCGGGCGGTGTCGACCACGGATCGCGACTTCCTCGAGTTCACCCAGCGCATCTTCCTGCGCATCTTCAACGCCTGGTTCGATCCGGAGGCGACGAATCCGCTCGGCGGACCGGGGGCGGCTCGCCACATCGACACCCTCATCGCATCGTTCGTCGACGGCACCCGACCGACCCCCGATGTACGGCCGTGGGCTTCGTTGACCGAGCGTGAGCAGCGGACCTTGGTCGACTCGTATCGACTCGTCTACTCGGCCGAGGTGCCAGTGAACTGGTGTCCCGGTCTCGGCACGATCGTCGCCAACGAGGAGGTCACCGCCGACGGTCGTAGTGACCGTGGCAACTTCCCCGTCTTCAAGCGCAACATGACGCAGTGGCTGATGCGGATCACGGCCTACGCCGAGCGGCTGATCGACGACCTCGATCTCGTCGACTGGCCCGAACCGGTCCGGCTGATGCAGCGCAACTGGATCGGGCGGAGCCTTGGCGCACGGGTGAGCTTTGCCAGTAGCGCTGGTGACATCGAGGTGTTCACGACCCGTCCCGACACGTTGTTCGGTGCAACGTTCATGGTCCTCGCCCCCGAACACGAGTTGGTCAGCGCGCTTACTGTGCCGGCGTGGCCGACGGGTACGGACCCGAAATGGACCGAAGGCCACGACACTCCCGCCGCGGCGATCGCCGCGTATCAGGCCGCGGCGGCATCGAAGTCGGAAGTCGACCGTCAGGTGGAGACGAAGACGAAGACGGGCGTGTTCACCGGCTCGTTCGCGGTGAATCCGGTCAACGGTCGCGCCGTGCCGGTGTTCATCGCCGACTACGTGCTGATGGGCTACGGCACCGGTGCGATCATGGCCGTGCCGAGCGGGGATCAGCGAGATTTCGAGTTCGCCCGCCAGTTCGGTCTGCCGATCGAGTCGACGGTCCGTCCTCCTGACGCATGGTTCGCCGAACACCACGTGGAGCCGTCACTCGACTGCGACACCTGGCCGACGGCCTACACCGCCGACGGGCCGGCGGTGAACGGCGTCAACGAGACGCTCACCCTCGACGGCATGGGCAAGGCCGACGCCATCGCCGCAACGATCGGATGGCTTGAAGCGAACGGCCGAGGGCACGGCACCGTGCAGACGAAGCTGCGTGATTGGCTCTTCAGCCGGCAGCGCTACTGGGGTGAGCCGTTCCCGATCGTCCATGACGAGATCGGTCCGATCGGAGTTCCGGAGTCGATGCTGCCG
>JANOJN010000286.1:0-1690 GCA_031418775.1 Acidimicrobiia bacterium | reverse complement strand
CTTCGGCCGGAAGTCTTCGCGCTCGCACGCCCGCTCCACCGCCGTCCAGATCGCCTTGGCCCGCATGGTGAGCCCGCGGATCGACTGGTCGGTCGGCTCGTGGACGATGGCGAGCGGTTCGCTCAGGTAGAGGAGCTGCACCTTGTCCGGGCGCCGTCCGAGCATCTGCTCGCACAGATACGCGTAGAACTGGACTCCGCCGAGCTTGCCCTGCTCGTAGTTGACGCCCGGGACTTTGCCGGTCTTGTAGTCGGTGACGATCAACTCGCCATCGGGGCCGAGCTCGAGCCGGTCGATGATGCCCCGGAGACGAAGCGACCCGAGGCGCGCCTCCATGCGCAGCTCGAGACCGATCGGACGAATCGACGTGGGATCTTCGAGCTGGAAGTACTTGCGGACCAGGAGGTCGGCATCGACCAGGAACTTCTCGCGTTCGTCCGTTGTCAGCGGGAGCTCGGCGTATTCGGGGCCGTCGAGAATCTCGGGGACGGCCTCGCCGAGGCAGCGAAGTGCGGTCTCGATCGTTCGGTCACGAGGTGCTTCGAGCATCAGCAGCTCCAACGCGCGATGCACGAGGGTGCCTTTTGCGGCCCAAGGCGAAGGCGGTTCCGGCACCCGGTCGATCGCCGAGAAGCGGAACATCATGGCGCAGTCCTTGAACGACGCCACCTTCGACGGTGACAGCGAAACCGGGAGGTCGAAGGCCATGCCACCACGGTACCGGAGGGGGTGCGACAGACTGCGTCGCCCGGCTCGCTCGCGTTCGTCGATTCCTCGTTGGGCGCTCGGGTGCGCGCCGATCCATGCCCCCGTTCGACTCGTCGCCTCGCATCGATAGGTCGCATCGCTGCGGCTCACCTTCGTCCGTGAACTCGGTGCCGGCCGGTCCGGCCGTCACGCCGCGGCCTTCCGATTCGGCGGGCCGGTTCGCATGATCTGACCGTCGGGGAGTTCGATGGTGAGCTCGCGGTTCGGTCCGAGGGTGAAGAGCCAGCCGCCCTCATGGGCGCAGTGGTGGTGCTGGCTGCACAGCGGCAGGAGGTTGGCAAAATCGGTGGGGCCGCCATGGCGCCACCAGTGCAGGTGGTGGGGCTTGGTGTGGTTGAACGACACGTTGCAGCCGGGCACGGCGCACGTGGCGTAGACCGCGTGAAGAGCGCGTCGTTGCGCTCTGTTGGCGAGTCTGCTGGTGCGGCCGAGGTTCAACTCGCCGTCGGCGTCGATCACGTTGCCGTCGTCGATCACAACCGGACGGATTCGTGCGGCGTGGCAGAGGCGTTTGATGCGTTCCCACGGAATGGTGACGGGTATGCCCCAGTCGGCCGTGGGCCTTCCATCGGGACCGAGATTCGTGGTGTCGAGGACCAGGGTGATTTCTGGCTTGCCGAACCGCTTCCCTCCCGATACAAGATTTGATCCAAGCGCCTCTCCGAACGAACTCCATTCGTCGGATTGATCACCATCAGGGGCGAACGGTGAGGATGGCGAGGAAACCGGTCCGCCGTTAGTGAGTGCGAGAAGTGCAAGTGCTCGGAGATGATCCTGCTTGTCTCCCGGATGGGTTGGGGCGGTGGAGGGAGTCTTCGTTGCAAACATGGCGGACATAGCCGCCTCGAGGCGACCGTGCAGGATCACGCCCGACTCTGGATCGAACGCTCCGGACAGGTGCCACATGCCGGTCGCTCGGTCG
>JANOJN010000285.1:0-17895 GCA_031418775.1 Acidimicrobiia bacterium | reverse complement strand
TCGTCCGGTCACTCGGAAACCGCCGTCGACGATCTCGGCGCGTCCGGCCGGCGAGAGCCACCCCGCGGTGAGCAGATCCGGGCTTGCGAACAGCGCTCGGGCCACGGACTGATCGGGGAGGAGGCTGGCGTAGAAGCCGCTATCGCAACAGATCATCGACACCCACCCGGTGGATCCGTCGTGGTACGCGAGTTCGTCGATGACCGCGACGATCTCGAGCGGAGACAGCTCCAGCCCGCCGTGGTCGCGCAGGACCGGCATGCGGAACACGCCGACTGTGCGAAGCCCGTCGAGGACGCGAGGGGTGAGCCGGCGTTCGCGGCTGATCTCCTCGGCGTCGGCCTCGATCGCGGCGCCCAGCGCGCGAACGGCGTCGAGCAGGGCGATCCCGGGCGGGCGAAGGGTTTCGGTGCCAGCGTTCATGCTCTGCCTCCTGTGGTTGTTCCGTCGCCATGCATCGTCCCACCAATCCCGAACGGCGCCGCGTTCGTCAGCTTCGCCGCTTCACGCCGCGCTGCGGGCTGGCGTCCAGCGGGTCAGCCGGCCAGTCGTGCTTGGGGTACCGACCACGTAGCTCCGCGCGCACATGGGGGTAGCCGACCTCCCAGAACCGGGCCAGGTCGTCGGTGATCGCGGCGGGACGCCCGGCCGGCGTGAGGAGCTCCACCACGCATGGCACCCCGTCGACCGTCGGGGACGAACGGGTGCCCAGGAACTCTTGCAGCTTGGCCCGGATCGTCGGCCCGGCCCCGCCGGAGTAATCGACCGCAACCTCGCGTCCGGTCGGCAGCGTCACCCGGTCAGGGGCGCGTCGATCGAGCTCGCGGCGTTGGGAGCGGTCCATCAGCATCGCCAAGGCGTCGATCGGGGAGACGCTGCGCATCGGGCGTCGGGCGCTCGCCGCGGCGAGGAGTGGCACGAGCCACTCGTGCTCCGAGGCGAGAAGGCCGGACGGCGAAAGGTCGGGCCACGCTGACGCAGCGCCCGCCAGCGTGTCGCGGGCGGCGACGAACGCCACCCGTGGCGCGACCGACTCCAGCGGGCTGCCGCGCATCCAGCGGGCAATCGTGTCCTCGTCGAGGCGGGCGAGCACGGCGGTCGCGATGTCATCGGGTACGGGTGGGAATGGCGTGCGGCGGAGGACGGCAGCGCCGAGACGAACCTCACGAACTGCCGCGACCGTGCCGTCGAGCGCGTCTCCGTCGAGCTGGGTCGACGTGGATGTGCTGAGTCGCTCGGCGTGGAGGAGCTCCACCTCGGCCGTGTCGACCGCAAGCGCGGAGAAGATGCGACCGCGTCGACGGTCGGCGTCGAGCTCCGTCGCCACGATTGCTGCTGCGCCGCGAACCGGATCATGGTCGCCGAGCTCGGCTTCGAGGCCGTCGGCGAAGCGGTAGCGCGCCGCGTTTGCGGTGAGACGGGTGGCGATTCGTGAGGGAAGGGCGAGGGAGAGGAGCCCGGCCACGGACTGCACATCGGTGTCGACGACCTCGGCCGGGATGAGGGGGAGGAGGCGCTGCGCGAGGTGTTCGGCGTCGTCACGGGCTCCCCGGCCCGCCGGCTGGCCCAGCCCGGTGGCAAGGAGGGTGACCTGTTCGTCCAGCGGGATGGCCGACGTGCGCCGATCGCTCGCCAGCAGGGCGACGAGGGCAATGGCTCGGCGTTGCTCTTCAGGCCGGAGAGCGGACGCCCCGAGAACGACGCGTGCCAGCGGAGCGCTCACCGGCATTGCCGCGATGTGTTCGCCGATCGGCGTCACCGAACCGTCGGCGGTGACTGCCCCGAGCGACCGGAGGTTGGCCATGGCGGCGTCCCACGCCGGTTCGGGTGGAGCGGTAACCCATGACAATGCGTCCCGGGTGCGTGAACCCCGCACCGCCGATGCGAGGACGACATCGGTGAGGTCGGTCCGTTCGATCTCGGGGCGGTCGAACTCGTCGAGGGAGCGATGCTCCGTTGCCGACCACAACGCGATCGCCCGGCCCGGGGCGGTTCGCCCAGAGCGACCGGCACGCTGCGTTGCGGTCGCCGCCGAGACCCTGAGGGTGGCCAGGCGGGACAGGCCGGTCGATGCGTCGGTGACGCTGCGACGGATGAGCCCCTGGTCGATGACCAGGCGCACGCCGGGCAGGGTCAGCGATGTCTGGGCGACATTCGTGGCGATCACCACACGTCGTTCGCCCGGTGCGAGGGGACGGAGCGCGGCGACGACGTCGGCCCGAGGACTGCCGCCATGGAGTGCCACGATCGATGTGGCCGGATGCCGTCGGCGGTCGAGCTCACGGATCACGGCGTGCATGTCAGGCGCCCCGGGCACAAAGACCAGGGTCGTGCAGGGTGACGGCAGCGCGGCCACTTCGCGGGCGGTGATCTCGGCCGTCCCCTTCGCCAGTTCGGCGACAAGGACCGGCTCCCACAGCCGGTCCACCGGGTAGGCCCGGCCTTCGCTCCGGACCACGGGAGCGTCGAACGCCGCCGCCATCGTGGTGTCGTCGAGCGTGGCGGAGAGCAGGGCGATACGGAGTTCGGGCCGAAGCGTCGAACGAACGTCGCGCAGCAGCGCCATGGCCAGGTCGACGTCGAGACTTCGTTCGTGCACCTCGTCGAGGAGCACGGTCGAGATGCCGTCGAGTGTTGCGTCGCTCTGGAGAATGCGGACGAGCACGCCCTCCGTCATCACTGTCAGCTTCGTACGCGCGCTGACCTTGGTTTCTTCGCCGGTGCGGAGGCCGATGACCTCGCCGATCCGACCTCCGATCGTCTCGGCGAGGCGCTCCGCTGCCATCCGCGCGGCGAGCCGCCGGGGCTGGGTGAGCACGACCATCCCGCCGCCGGCGAAGGGCGCATCGAGCACTGCCAGGGGCAGCCGGGTGGTCTTGCCGGCGCCGGGCGGTGCCACGACGATCGCCGCGCCGACGCCGGCCAGCGCGTCCAGAACCTGATCGGTGACGTGGTCGATCGGGAAGCGATCGGAGTCGCCCGGCGGTCGAAACGGCACGAGTGCGACGATACGGGCCCGGCTGGGTCGACGGGCCCGAAACCGGGACTGACGTGGGGAAACGTGCGGAGAACCCAGGGGCGGCTTTGTTGCGGATTGTTTCGGATTCGCGAACAATTGTTGCGAATCGGCTTCAGTCGGAGCCCGTGCGCTACGATATTCGTACCCTAAGGGGGTGTTACGGATGAACAGAATCACTGTTCTCGACCCGTCGCTCGATGCTCGCCTTCGCCGGCGGGCCCAGGAGATCACCGAGCAGGAGCTCACGATCTACCGCCAACGAACCAGTGCGTCACTGAAAGCCAACGAGCGTGCTCGGGTGTCGTTGCCCGGTGGTGTTCCATCGTCGTTTCAGGCCTACGACCCCCACCCGGTGGTTGCGTCCCACGCCTACGCTGGTCACCTCGTCGATCTCGACGGGAACGACTACGTCGACTTCAACATGGGCTACGGCGCCTTGTTCAGCGGTCACAGTCACCCGATCCTGGCCCAGGCCCTGCACGAGCAGATCGCCCGGGGCACGCTGTTCGTCACCCCTTGCACGGACAACGCCGAGGTGGCTGAACTCCTGCGTGACCGGTTCAAGCTGCCGATGTGGCGCTTCACCAACTCGGGCACCGAAGCCACCCACGACGCCATCCGCGCCGCACGTGCGTTCACCGGTCGTGACCGCATCGTGAAGGTCGAGGGCGGCTACCACGGCCATCACGACGAGGTCATGGTGTCGATGAAGCCACCGCTCGACAAGGCCGGCCCCGCCGATCGCCCTAGCCCCGTTGCTGCAACCAAGGGCCTTGCCCGGGGTGTGCTCCACGACGTGGGCGTGGTGCCCTACAACGACCCCGCCGCCTTGATCCGCGAACTCGCCAGGGGCGATGTCGCCTGCTTCATCGTTGAGCCGGCGATGGAGAACATCGGCATCTGCCTGCCGGACCCGGGGTACCTCGCCGCGGTTCGCGAGATCACGAAGCGTCATGGCACCCTGCTCATCTTCGACGAGGTGAAGACCGGTATCACGGCCGGCTATGGCGGTGCGAGCGGTCACTTCGGGGTCACCCCCGACCTGCTTTGCCTCGCCAAGTCGATCGGCGGCGGGCTCCCGGTCGGTGCGTTCGGCGGCCGTGCCGAGATCATGGCCGGCATCACCGACGGCAGCGTGCTGCATCTCGGCACGTTCAACGGCAATCCCCTGGTGATGGCCGCGTGCAAGGCCGTTCTCCGTGACATCTGCACCGCATCGGCAATCGACGCCACCATCGCCGCCAACAGCGCAATGGTCGACCGATTCGACGCCATCATCGCCGAGCACGACCTTCCGGCCCACACCGTCCGCCTCGGCGCGAAGGGCTGCGTCACCTGGTCGCGTACGGCCGTCCGCAACTACCGCGACTACAAGGGGACCGATTTCGTGCTCGCCTACGCCCAGTGGGTGTGGGGGATCAACCGCGGTCTCCTGCTGCCCCCTGGTCTCGACGAGCAGTGGCTGGTGTCGATCCTGCACACCGATGCCGACCTGGCGCGAAACGTCGACGTGTTCGCGTCGTTCGCCGAAGCGCTCACCGCATGAACCCCGCCTACCGCCCACGTCAACTGGGTCGAGATTTGTGCACTGGGTCGGCATCTGCGCACATACGCGCGTTTCCCGACCCAGTGAACGTGGCCGACCCAGTGAACGTGAGCCGACCCGGGGTGCCTGTGGGCTCCATTCCGAGCCACCGCCGGTAAGCTGGGCGCCATGTCGGGTGTAACGCTTCGTGTCTTCGGTGATCCAGTTCTGCGGCAGGTGGCCGACGACGTCGCGAATGTCGACGGGGCACTCGTCGAGCTCACCAAGCAGATGGCCAAGACGATGTACGAGGCCCCCGGTCTCGGCATCGCCGCCCCCCAGGTCGGTGTGCGCAAGCGGCTGTTCGTCTACGACATGAACGAAGGTGCCGGCGCGCAGACCATCGTGAACCCGGTCATCCGGGAGTCGAGCGGCGAGTGGAGCTACGACGAGGGATGCCTCTCCGTCCCCGGCCTTTCGTGGGAGATCATCCGTCCGCGGGTCATCCATCTGACGGGCTACGACCTCGACGGCAACGAGGTCGACATCGAAGCGACCGATCTGCTCAGCCGGCTGTACCAGCACGAGCTCGACCACCTCAACGGGGTGCTCCTCCTCGACCACCTCGCCGACGAACAGCGCGCCGAGGGGATGAAGATCCTTCGCACCCGCATCCTCGAGCACGGCTCGGCTCACGATCCCGACCGCGAGGTTCCGCGCATCGCCGCCGAACCCGTTGTGAAGAAGCGCGGCCTGAGCCTTCCCGGCCTTCCCGGTCTTCGTTGACAGGTCGCGTCGAAGCGCTCGGCGGCGCGGATGCGGTGCTTGCGGCTCTCTTCGAGAGTCCGGCGGATTGCGAGATTCCGGTGCCGTCCTGGGATGCCAGTCGGGCGATAACGGTCCGCCGATGAAGCTCGTCTACCTCGGCTCGCCGGAGGCTGCCGTTCCGCCGTTACGTGCACTCGTCGATGCCGGCCACGAGGTGATGCTCGTCGTTTCGCAGCCCGACCGTCGCCGCGGCCGTGGATCAGCCTTGTCGCCGTCGCCGGTGAAGGCGGCCGCGCTCGAACTCGGGCTACCGACCACCGACAACGTCGAGGCCGTGTTCGACGCTGCGGCCCGCGGCGCCGAGCTCGGTATCGTCGTTGCCTACGGGAAGCTGATCCGTCCCCACTTACTACGTGCGCTTCCCTTCCTGAACATCCACTTCTCCCTCCTGCCGCGGTGGCGGGGCGCGGCGCCGGTCGAACGCGCGCTGTTGGCGGGCGACATCGAGACCGGCGTGTGCCTCATGGGGTTGGAGGAAGGGCTCGACACCGGCCCTGTCTTCCGCCGCGTGGTCACGCCGATCGATCGCGACGAGCCGGTGTCGGCTCTTCGTGATCGCCTGGTTGCAATCGGAACGGAGGTGTTGGTCGACGCGCTCCGAGACGGTTTCCAATCTCTTGGCGCGGCGGAACCGCAGTCCGGCGAAGTGACGCACGCGGCGAAGCTGGAGCCCGCTGAGTTCCGCGTCGAGTGGTCCCGTCCGACCGTCGAGCTGCACCGTCTGATCCGACTCGGCCTGGCATGGACCACGTTCCGCGGCAAACGTCTGAAGGTGCTCGCCGCCTCACCGGTGCCGGCCGGTTCTGGGCCTGACGGCGCGCCGAGCGATGGCGTTCCCGGCTCGGTCGTCGGGACCTGCGTCGCCACCGAGGACGGCTGGCTCGAGCTCACGACCGTGCAACCCGAGGGAAAGAGCCCAATGAACGTCGTCGCATGGCGGAACGGATTCCACCCGGACCCCGATGAGGTGCTCGGCGTGGCGTCCACGTGAGCCGCTCCACGGGTGCCCCCGGCAAGTCCGGGAAACGGGCGGCGCCGTCGCCGCGGCCAATCGTCCCGACCCGACACGTGCCGACGGCGCGTTCGGTCGCTCTCGCCGCACTCGCGGCCGTCGACGGAGGCGCCTTCGCCAACCTCACGCTCCCGCAACTGCTCGTGCGGGCAAAGCGCGAAGGACTCGACGACCGCGACGCAGCACTTGCCACCGAGCTCGTCTACGGCACCGTTCGCATGCAGCGCGAGCTCGACGCGGTGCTTGCCCCGTACATCTCCCGCACGCCTGATGCCGAAGTCCGGCGAGTGCTCCGTATGGGCGCGTATCAAATTCGCCACCTCCGCATTCCGGCCCATGCCGCAGTGTCGGAGACGGTCGAGATCGCTCCCGGTCGGGGCCAGGGTTTCGTCAACGCCGTCCTTCGTCAGCTCGTCGGGGCGAAGTCCGCGCCGACGTTCGCCAACCTCGGAGAGGAGCTCAGCTACCCCGACTGGATCATCGACGCCGCCATCAACGCCCTCGGTCGGGACGATGCCATCGATGTGCTTGGGGCGATGAACGTGCCGGCAACCTCGCACGAGCGCGAAGACGGCTACGTGCAGGACCTCGCATCTCAAGCGGTGGGCAGTTTCGTCGGAGCGCAGCCCGGTGAGCGCATTCTTGATCTGTGTGCCGCCCCGGGTGGGAAGGCGACGTCGATGGCCGGACGGGGCGCCTATGTGGTCGCCGTGGAATTGCACGCGCACCGCGCCAAGCTGGTGGTGGAGAACGTCGAGCGGCTCGGGCTCAAGGAACGGGTCGCCACGATCCGCGCCGACGGGCGATTCCTGCCGTTTCCTCGAGCCAGGTTCGACCGCGTCCTCGTGGACGCGCCCTGCAGCGGACTCGGTTCGTTGCGGCGTCGACCCGACGCGCGGTGGCGGATCACGCCGACCGACGTCGACGCGCTTGTGGTGTTGCAGCGCGAGCTGCTCTTTGCTGCGGTCGACGCCGTCCGCCCCGGAGGAACCGTGGTGTTCAGCGCCTGCACGTTCATGCGCAAGGAGACCGAGGGCCTCGACGCGTGGGCAGCGAAGCACCTCCCGGGTCTCGTGGCCCTCGGTCCGCCGACGGAACCCGGCTGGCGTCCGTGCGGACGCGGCGCCCTCCTGCTCCCCGGCGCCACCGATGGCATGTTCGTCGTCGCGTATCAGCGGCCGGCAGAACCGTAATGCTTCGCCGCGCGCTGGCATTTGTTCGGCCGGCCTGGCATCCCCACATGCCCGAGTCCGGCATCCCGGACCGTCGAATTTCGTCTCCGGATCAGCGATTTCGCGTGATGCAGGATGCACACGCCGGCGATGTGGGATGTGGCCGATGACGAAGCGGGGTTCGCTCGCATCGGTGCAGAACGAGACTCCACCAGAATGGGGCCATGAGCGCTGAGCACGTCACCGGTCCCGCAACTCTTCTCGCCGTCGCGAGCGGGGTTGGCACGATCACCCTCAATCGTCCGGCCAACCGCAACGCACTCTCAACCGAGCTGGTCGAGTCGCTCTCGGCGTCGCTCCAAGTAGCCATCGCCGACCCGGCCGTGCACGTGATCGTCCTCACCGGTTCGGGCACGGTGTTTTGTGCCGGGGCCGACCTGAAGGAGCGCCGCACCGTGACCTCGGGTGGCGACGACGGTGGCGTCCCGACCTTCGTGCGGGTCTTCGAACAGATCCTCGACGCCCCGAAGCCTGTCGTGGCCAAGCTCAACGGCAGCGCCCTCGCCGGCGGGCTTGGCCTGGCGTGCTCGTGCGATCTCGTCGTCGCCCCAACGACGGCGATGTTCGGCTTCACCGAGGTGCGGATCGGCGTTGCTCCGGCGATCATCAGCGTCGTGTGCCTCCCGAAGATGCGTCAGGCCGACGCGGCCGAGTTGTTCCTCACCGGCGAGCGCATCACCGCCGCCGAAGCACTCCGAGTTGGTCTCGTGAACCGCGTCGTCGATCCCGACGCCGTCGACGCGGTGACCGACGAACTCGTCGCGAAGCTCCGCCTCGGCGGCCCGCTTGCCCTGGCTGCTTCGAAACGGCTGTTGTCACCAACCGACCACGATGCTCGTCGTGCAGCGTTCCGGTCAATGGCCAAACTGTCGGGCGAGCTCTTCGCGTCGGAGGAAGCGACCGAAGGTATGCGCGCATTCGGTGAGAAGCGGCCACCGTCATGGGCGGCGCACTGAGCCGAGGGTCGAGGGAATTCGGGGTCTCAGTAGCTCTCAGAGCAACCCAGACCCCGAACATTGGGTCGTCAACGGTGCAACAGGTCTTGGAGGTCGGAGATGGCCAGGCCCTCCATCGTCGGGGCGATGAGGTGGGCGTGGCTGAGGTCTTGATGCATCGTGACCGGGCCGGGAACGGCGATGACCCGCAGGCCGGCGTCGATCGCCGCTCTCGCTCCGTTCGCCGAATCCTCGAACACGATGACCTCGTCGGGGTGGAGGCCCGTTGCGGCGAGTGCCGCGATGTAAAGGTCGGGGTGGGGTTTGGCGCGTGGCGCATCTTCACGCGTCGTGTAACCGCCGAGCCAAGGACGAAGCCCGAGTCGTTCGCTGATCGGCACCACCCACGTGCTCGGTGAGCTCGACACCACACGGGTCACGAGCCCCTCGGTCCGCGCGATCCGCAGCATGTCCTCGACCCCGGCATTCGGGAGCAGGCCGGAGACGAGTTCGATGTTGCGCCGCTCCGCTTCCTCCCACAGCGCGTCGTGATCATGGTCGAGGCCGGTCTGCTCCGACAGCCACGGACCCCAGAAACCTCGCTGCTGCGACGTGCCGACGATGTTCAGCCATCGCTCGATGGGCAGGCTCGCGCCGTGATCGCTGAAGATCGAAGCGGCGGAGGCCAGCACGGCGCTTTCGGTGTCGGTGATCAGACCGTCGAAGTCCAAGAAGATCCCTCGGAGCTGCATCAGGTCAGACGCGGACGTTCAGCAGCAGTTTGCCGACGACCTTCCGATCGAGGATACGTGCGTGCGCGTCCCCGGCCGCCTCGAGCGGAAGCACCGCGTCGATGATCGTGCGAAGGTGCCCCGAGCGGACGGCCTCGAACAGCGCCTCGAACGCGTCGTCCTTTGACGTCTCACGGAGCCCGGTGTAACCGGTGAGGACGATTCCCTTGCGGTACAACGTGCGCATATCAAAGGTGACCGAGGTGCCGCCCGAGGTCCCGTAGTTCACGTAGCGGCCCTCGGGGGCGAGCACGTCGACGAGCGTCGGCACGAGCGAACCCGCCACACCGTCGACCACGAGCGTCGGTGCCTCGCCGGCCAGTGCTGCGGGGAGAGCCGCCCCGTCGGCGGCGACGATGACCCGGTCCGCGCCGAGGTCGAACAGCTCGTCCGCCTTCGAGGGGCTCGAGGTCTGGGCCAACACGCGGATGCCACGGTGACGGGCCAGCTGCACGACGATCGAACCGACCCCGCCCGACGCCCCGGTGACAAGCACCGTGTCGGCGGTGGTCGCCCGGCCCTTCGTCACGAGGCAGCGGAACGCGGTTACCCCGGCGATGCCGAGGGATGCCACCTGCAGTTCATCGAGATCGTCGGGCACTACGGTGATGGCCGACGCCGGCACCGCAACCTTTTCGGCGTAGGTGCCGGGACGGGCGATGCCGATCCCGGCGCCGTTCACGATGACCCGCTTGCCGTTCACCGTGCCGAGGCCTTCCGCGCCCGGAGTGTGGGGGAGCGGCGTCAAGGCCGCGAAGTTGCCGGCACAGCACCAGACGTCGAGGGGATTGATCGTTCCGTAGAGCAGGTCGACGACCACCTCGTCGGTGCCGGCGACCGGATCGGGCACGTGTTCGACGGTCAGTGGTCCGGAGAAGGAGTGGAGGCGAATCGCACGCATGCCTACGAGTTTGGCGGAAGTCGTCGACGTATCGACGCGTATTGCCGGAATCAGCCCGATTCAGGGCGCCTCACCCGGAACCGAGCGTCGGTGTTCCGGAACCGAGGGTCAGTCCTTCAACTCCCGGTCGAACATGGCCTTGACCCGTTCGTAGGACCTCGTCGCCGCGGCGTCGTGATACGCGCCGCCGTACACACCGAAGCCGTGGTCGGCACCGTCGTGGATCTCCGCCTCGCCTTTCTCCAGCGCGTTGGTCGCGTCGATGAGAGCAACGTTGGCCGATGCGGGTTGCATCGTGTCGGCGGACCCGAAGGCGATGTAGAGCGACCCCGTGTACGACGGCACGGCGAGATGCGGGGAGTCGGGGTCATCGGTGGTGCAGAACGATGGATGGAGGCCGGCGGCGGCCCGGAACAGGTCGCCACGATCGCGAATGGTGCCCAGCGATGAACGGGCCCCGATGCAGTAGCCGATGCAGCCCATAGGCCCGCCGCGTGCCGCCGGATCCGACGGCAGCCACGCCAGAACCGCTCCGAGGTCCTCAGCCACGTCGGACTCGGAGGTTCCGAGGACCAGGCCGAACATCTTCTTCATCTCTTCGTCGCTTCGGCTCTTCATCGTGTACCACGGCTCGGCGCGGTGGTAGCGGTCATGGGAGATGACGTAGTACCCCCATTCGGCGATCCGGGCCATCGTCTTCTTCGCGCCGCCATCGAGCCCCGGTCCATGGTGGAAGAACACCACCACCGGGAACGGCCCGTCGCCGTCTGGCCGCTCCACATGGACGCCCAGGGGGCCGCTTGGTGAGCTGATTGTTTCCGTACGAGAGACCATCTTCGTACTCTTGCCGCTTCCGACCCGGCCGGTCAACAACGGATCGTGGTGCCGCTCGCCGAGAACACGCATGGCAGAGGCAACCGGTGCCCAAAGGCACTTCGAGGCGGCGTCCGGCCTCGTGGTCGCCGGAGCGATCGCGAGGCGGTTCAGGGACTGAAGACCTCGACCTCACAGCGGAGTCCGGCCGCACGCGCGAGGCGCACGTCCCCGGTGAGGAGCGGGCAGTTGAGTCCCTCGGCGAGAGCGACGTAGGTTGCGTCGTACGGAGTGACGTTTCCGCGAAGCTCGTAGGCGCGGATCATCAGCGGGGCTGCGGGGTACCGGGTGAGGGGTAGATCGATCAGATCGACAACTGCGCTCCTGAATCTTCGGACGTTCAGCGTTCCGGCGAGCCAGCGTTTTCGAAGCACCGATACGACTTCGACATCGACGAGGTCAGGAGCCGACGCTTCTCCCGCAGCGGCCAGGAGGGCCCTTGCCGCCTCGCCCGTCGGGCCGTCATCGCCGACGATGTTTGCGAGGACGGAGGCGTCGATGACGATCATCGATCGCTACGAACCTCGTTGAGGTCGGACAGCGCCTCGGCCAAACCGATTCGTCCGCCCTTGCGACGACCGATACGGGCGAGGACCTCGGTCATGGTTGGTGAGCGTGCCAGCCGGGTGAGTTCAGTGGCGAGGTACTGCTGCAGAGATTGGCCGGACGCCTCGGCGCGAAGCTGCAGATCGGCATGGACATCTTCAGGGAGATCGCGCACGAGAACGTTTGGCATGCTTGCATTATGATAGCACTCGGACCGAAGGTGAATCGGGAATACCCATCACCCGCACGTGAGGGGCCGCTGTACAGAGCGAGCCTGGTCGCTCGGGGGCGCGGCGATGCAGTGATCACGTCGAACCCCACCCACATCCGGGCGATCGCTGATGCGGTCCGTGTCCGGCCTACCATCCACACCGTCTGATCGGGCTGAGACGTCGGCCGGCGGCAACCCGAGGTCGGCGTTCTCCGGACCGCTCGCACACGGGCCCCAAAGGCGTGCGCCGGCGTTGGCGGCGGGAGGGGTTTTGGCGTGGTGGTGGTGCGTGGTGGAAAGCGTGTCGTAGGTGGCGTGTGGAACAATGCGCCTATGGGATCGGGCGCCGACGGCGTGAGGCCGTCGGGGACGGTCACCTTCCTGTTCACCGACATCGAGGGTTCGACGCGTCGGTGGGAGGACGATGCCGACGCGATGCGGACCGCGTTGGCGGTGCACGACGAAGTGCTCCGTTCTGCGATCGAGAACTGTGGTGGTTGGTTGTTCAAGCACACCGGTGACGGTGTGTGCGCGGCGTTCGCATCGGCACGGGCCGCGATCGATGCGGCGGTTGCGGCGCAGCGGTTGTTGGGGTTGCCGGTGCGGATGGGGATTGCGACGGGTGAGGCGGAGCAGCGGGGGGATGACTATTTCGGGCCGGCGTTGAATCGGGCGGCGCGGGTGATGGCGGTCGGTCACGGCGGCCAGGTGCTGTTGAGCATCTCGACGGCGAGCCTCGTGTCGGGTGTCGATCTGCTTGATTTGGGTGAGCATCGGCTGCGGGATCTGTCGGGGGTGGAGCATTTGTTCCAGGTGCGTGCCGAGGGTCTCGCCACCATCTTTCCCCCGTTGAAGACGGTGAACGCGGTGCCGGGGAATCTGCCGGTTCAGGCGACGAGTTTCGTCGGCCGCGAACAGGAGATAAGCGAACTTACCGAACTCATCCGTGCCCATCGACTCGTCACACTCACGGGCGTGGGTGGGGTCGGCAAGACCCGTCTAGCGGTGCAGGTCGCGGCGGAGTTGGTGCCCGAGTTTCCCGATGGGGTGTGGTTGGTGGAGCTGGCCCCGGTGGGTGATCCGGCTGCTGCGCCTGATGTGGTGGCGTCGGCGTTGGGGATCATCGTGCAGGCCGGGTTGACGGTGACGGCGAGTGTTGCGAACGCCCTCGCCGGGCGGCGGTTGTTGGTGGTGTTGGACAACTGTGAGCACGTGTTGGATGCCGCGGCTGATCTGGTGGAAGCAGTTCTGGCTCGTACGAACACGGTGACGGTGATTGCGACGTCGCGTGAAGGGTTGCGTGTTGGTGGAGAGTTGTTATGGCCGGTTCCGTCGCTTGATGTGAAGGCCGGGGCGACCTCGGCGGCGGTGGAGTTGTTTGTGGAGCGGGCGCGTGCGGTGAAACCCGGATTCAGGCTCGACAACGACACCGACAGCGCTGCCGTGACGGAGATCTGCACCCGACTCGATGGGATTGCGTTGGCGATTGAGTTGGCCGCAGCACGGATGGTGTCGATGAGTCCGACCGATGTCCGTGATCGTCTTGGTGACCGGTTCCGTCTCCTGTCAGGGGGGCGTCGCGGGTTGGAGCGGCATCAGACGTTGCGTCACGCGGTGCAGTGGTCCTACGAACTCCTCACCGACGATGAATGTGTTGTGTTGCGGCATGCGTCGGTGTTCGCTGACGGCTTCGACGTCGCCGCCATCACCGAACTGTGCGGGTCCTTCGATGAGTACGTGATGCTCGACCTGGTCGATTCGTTGGTCCGAAAATCACTCGTCACCGCGCAACAATCGCCGGGTGGCCGCGCCCGGTACGGGCTGTTGGAATCGATCCGCCAGTTCGCCGAAGACGAGTTGGCGGCCACCGGAGCCGTCGGCGATGTCCGGGATCGTCACTCCCGCTACTACGCCGCACAGGCAATCGCCTACTGGGACGGGTGGGACGGACCCGGCTACGACACTGCCTGCGACTGGGTCGAGGCGGAGTTCGACAATCTACGGGCCGGGTTCCGTTGGGCCACCGACCAGGCCGACCTGAAGACCGCAACCGCGATCGCTGCCCACACGACAATGCTCGCCGTCGGTCTGCAACAGTTCGAGCCGGTCGGGTGGGCCGAAGAACTCCTTCCCTCGGCGATCGCCGCAAAGGTGGCACAACTGCCGCGCCTCCACGTCGCCGCCGGCATCTGCATGTTCAAGGGACGGCCGGAGGACGCGGTCGGGTACGCGCAGGCCGCATCGGTGTTGCAGAACGACCCGCGCTATCAACCCTTCGCCATCGAATGGGCCGCCTACAGGCAAGCTTTCGCCCAGTTTTACGCCGGGCGGCCTGACCAGCACGTAAAGATCTGCACCGCTCTGGCCACCCGAACCGGCCTCGCTCGGGTGATGGGTCTGTGCGGACTGGCAATGGGTCTCCCGAACGTCGGCCGGTCCGGTGAGGCAACGGCGATCGCTGAAGACGCCCTCAACGCGGCCCGTGCCCGCGCCAACCCGTACTGGATCGCTTTCGCGTACTTCGCGTACGGGTTTGCGTTCAGCGAAACCGACCCGGCCCGAGCCCTCGACACCTTTCGCCTCGGACTCGCCTACACCCGACAACACCGACTCCCACGCTTCGAAGCACTCATCGCACGCGATGTCGCTGGGCTCGAAGCGGTTGATGGTGACCTCAACCAGGCCCTGAACCTGTTCACCGCCAGCCTCGACTCGTTCCACCAAGCCGGCGACACAACCGACCTGGCAGTCACGTTCGCCTACCTGGCCGTGTTCTACGACCGGATCAACCAGCCGGAGATCGCCGCCACCCTCTACGGCACCACCGCCACCCACCACCCCGTCGTTCTGCGGTTCGGCGCCGTTGTGGCGGCGGTCAATCACGTCCGAGACAACCTCGGCACCGACTCGTTCGACCGTTGCGTCGCTACCGGAGCCGCCATGGACACCGCTGAAGCCGTCCGTTACGCCCGCACCCACATCGAGGCCGCCCGATTCGACCTGGCGCCGTCGCCGTAACGGCCCACCGGCCACCGCGAACTCACCCCGGGGAGCGTCCGCTGAACCGCTGGCAGGCGGGAGCAGCGCGGACCTTCGGTCGATCAGTCGATCTGAATCAGTCGATCGGCCGGCGCAGCGACCAGCCGAGCACGAACGGCATGCCGACGAAGGCGGCGCAGCTTGCTTCCGGCGCGACCATCGCGACCACGCCGTTGCCGGCCGGTCCGTCGTCCGGACCGAGCACGAACTCGTCGCAATCGTCGACGATCAGGCCCGCGGCCCGGAACGCCCGGAGGTAGGCGGAGATCTGGTGGACGTGGTTCCGGACGAACGGCGTCGATCCGTCCGCCTCGAAGAAGAAGGCCTGGCCGTCGAGCAGTGCCATGACGGGGTGGGCGTCGGTGATCACGATGCGGCCTCCCGGCCGGACGAGCCGGGCGAAGGTGGCGACGGGTTCGTCGAGGGACGCGAAATGGGTGAGGGCGAGGGAACAGACGATGAGGTCGAACGAGGCGTCGGGAAGGTCGCCGTCGTGGTCGCCGAGCAGGTCGGCGCACAGGAACGACGCCGACGGGACGGCCGTCTTGGCCCGCGCGAGCATGTCCGCCGACTGGTCGAGACCGGTCGCCGACGCCGCCTGTTCGGCGAGCCAGCGCAGATGACGGCCGGTGCCGGTGCAGGCGTCGAGTACGTCACCCCACGGCGCGGGACCGACGAGCCGACGCATCACGGCGCCCTCGATGTCGATGAGCGGGTTCCCCGGTTCGTCGTAGCTCGCCGCCCAGCGGGCGTACCCCTCGACCGCTTCGAGCTCGCGGACGTCCACCGCGAGCCGCTCGATGTCGTCATCGGTTCCGTCGTCCAGCGCCCGCAGCGACGCTCGGATGCCGTCAATTCGCGCGTGGATGTCGGCATCGTCACCGCTCATGAACGCCCGGAAGATTGCCAGCCCTTCCGTGGCGATTCGGAGCTCACCCACTCGGAGACGCCTCGGCACATCAGCACCGTAGCGGCGTGACGCCGGGGGAGGCGGACCATGGCCCTGTCCGTGCGGTCACCGGTCCAGTTCCTACAGGACTGAACCCCGGGGTGTCGTTGCCTCGTCGAGGCTCAGCGGCGGAAGGTCGTCACGAGTGCGTCACACGGAAGCGAGGTGATTCCCTGATCTCGGAGGTGGTCCTCGCCTGCCACGCGGACATCATCGCGCTCTTGAGGAGTGAGCGACTCGATGATCCCGCGCCGCCCGGCTCCAAGTTCGGTTCGCCACCAGCTGGACGGTTCGTCGATCGCCTGCGCGCAGAGCACCTCGGAGAACACCGGTTCCGAGTCGATCGATGAGGCGCGGCCGATCAGTGTCAGGTCATCGGGTGTTGCCGCCAACAGCCGACGTTCGCTGACTGCGACAGGCACGAGATCTGGGCGAAGTTCGTGAATTCGCTGCACGAAGACGTCATGGACCGAACCAAGGAAGTTGGGCTTCCATGTCACGACGGTCAGTCGACCACACGGTGCAACGAGTCGCCACAGCTCGACCATGCCGGGAACCATGTCGGGGAGAAAGAAGATTCCGAAAACACTCAACACCTCGTCGAACGAGCCGTCTTCGAACGGCATCGACCGCATATCGGCCTCGCAGAGCTCTACCCGAGCGTCGCTCCCAACCTTTGCGGCGGCGACGCCAAGCATCTTTCCCGAAAGGTCAACTCCGCTCACACGGCCGTCGGGGCCGAGTCGGCGGAGGACGTGCCGGGTCGCATGACCGGTTCCGCATGGAACGTCGAGTACCCGGGCCTCTTGCGCCACGTTCAGTCGATCGACCACCGTTTCCGAAATTCGACGGAAGAAGTCGAGTTCGGGAGCGTCATATCCACTCGCCGCGAGTTCAAACGAGCGCCTGGCAGCGGCGACGCGCTCGTCACTCATTGGCTGGCGCGTTCTCGTAAAGACTGATCTGCTGGGTCGTGCCGAGATCCATGCCGACACGTTACCGAAAGCCGTCCGGGACCCCTCATCTCGGTCGCCGCGCCTTCGGGATGGTCGCCAGATGGCGCAGCCGCAAATTCGGGTGCGCTGCTTCTCGACGGTTCGTCTGGGGAAGCTGAGAGATGCCATTCGTTGCGGGTCGCAAGCGCGCCGCCGACTACGTTCGTCTGCGTGCTTGCTGTTGGACAGGTCCTCATCTGCCCCTCGATCCTTTCTGCCGACTTCGCTCGGCTGGCCGACGACGTCGACCGGGTCCGCCCGGAGACCGACTGGCTGCACGTCGACGTGATGGACGGCCACTTCGTGCCCAACCTCACCATCGGGGCGCCGGTCGTCAAGTCACTACGCGCGCATACGGATCTGTTCCTCGACTGTCACCTCATGATCACCGACCCGAAGACCTACCTTCCAGACTTCGCGAAGGCCGGTGCCGACCAATGCTCGGTGCACGTCGAGCTCGGCCACTCCCGCGATCTCATCGCGCAGTGTCGCGACCTCGGTATGCGCGTCGGCCTCGTGGCCAATCCTGATGCGCCGTTCTCGTCGTTCGCCGGGTTCCTCGGCGAGATCGACACGATGCTCATCATGACGGTGTTCCCCGGATTCGGCGGCCAGTCGTTCATGCCCGAGGTCGTCGAGAAGATCGCCGAGACTGCGGCGGAGATCGAACGCCTCGAAGCGGCAACGGTGCTGCAGGTCGACGGCGGCATCTCGATCACCACGGCACCGGCGTGCGCGTGGGCCGGGGCCCGTGCGTTCGTCGCCGGCAATGCGATCTTCGGCGCCGCCGATCCGCTCGCTGCCGCAACCGCGTTGCGCACCGCCATCGTGTCGTCGATCAGCGACGCAGAAGGCTGACGGACATGCATCTCCAAGCGAAGGTGCTGACCGTGAGCGACGGCGTGCATCACGGGGTCCGCGAAGACCGCTCGGGTGTCGCTCTGGTCGAACTGCTCACCGCCGAGGGTTGGGAAGTCGTCGAGGCGCGAGTGGTGCCCGACGGCGTCGACAGCGTTGCCGACGCGTTGCGCGACCTCTG
>JANOJN010000284.1:0-43964 GCA_031418775.1 Acidimicrobiia bacterium | reverse complement strand
CCGGGCGGATCGAACGGCACGCCGATCGCCTCGTACTCACCCTGCAGCCAGCCGGCTCCGATCCCGAGTTCGAGACGGCCGTCGGAGAACATGTCAAGCGTGGCGAGGTCCTTGGCCAGGATCACCGGATTGTGGAAGTCCGCGCAGAACACCCGACAACCGATGCCGATGGTCGACGTGGCCTCGGCCGCCACGGCCATCGCCGGAATCGAGGCAAGGTTCTGCACCGGGTGGTTCGTCGCCTTGAGCGCCGGGCCGGGACCGAGGATGTGATCGGACAGGTGCAGCGTCGAGTACCCGAGCGCCTCGGCCTGGCGGGCCTGGTTCCGCCAGTCGGCGGCCGACTCGGCGTTGAAGCTCTGCAATCCGAAACGGAACGGTTTCCGTGCTGTCACGGCAGCTCCACGATGGTGACCTGGCCGGTGGTGCCGTTCACTTCGATCAGCGAGCCATCGACGATCCGATTCGTTGCATCGGTTACCGAGACGACGCAGGGCAGACCGAGCTCGCGGCTCACGATGATGGCGTGGCTGATCTGTCCACCGACGTTGACGACAACGCCGCCGGCCGCCATGAACAAAGGTGTCCATGCCGGATCGGTGAGCGGCGCGACAAGGATGTCGCCCGGCTCAAGCGCACCAGGATCTGACGGGTCGAGGATTACCCTCGCCCGGCCGCGGACCACGCCCGAGCAACCGGCGACGCCGGTGAGCACATCGCCGACGCCCGCTTTGGCGGCATCGGAAACACCCTTCTTCTTCCACGTCGACAGCGGTGGCACCTTGCCGTCGACGATGAAGAACGGCGGCTCGAGGTCCCACAGCTTCTGCCACTCAGCAGCGCGGTCGGCGAGGGTCTGTTTCATCGATGCGGGGTTGGCCACGAACGACTCGAGCTCCGCGTCGAGGAGCATGAAGATGTGCTCGGCATCAGCGAGGTTGCCGGCCTCGGCGTGACGGCGTCCGAGCTCTCGGAACGCGAGGCGACCTTCGTGGACGGCGCGGATGATGTTGGTTTTGGTCCGCTCGCGGAAACTCATCTGGCTGCCGGCGATAAGCCCGGCTTCGAACGTGCCGGTCAGCTCGTCGCTGCCGATCGCCGCGAGCTTGGCCCGGACGTCGGCGATGGTGGCCTCACGTTCGGCCACCTTGGCCGCGTTGCGCGCACGCGGCGCTTCTGCGTCGGTCTGGAAGCGAATGCGGTCGATTGCCGCAACAGCGATCTCCGGGTCGGTCCCCCACGTGTGAGCGCTGATCTCCCACTCGTTCGGGCCGCGGGAGCCGTACTTCGTCAGGAACTCGACGCCCGCAGCAAGGAACGCTGCGGCGTCGGCCGAGCCACCTTCGGCCGCCGCCTCGAGACGCGCCACGAGTCCGGGGACTCCCGCGTCGAACATCGCCGTGAGGTCGGGCGAGTTCCGGACCATGCGAGAGAGTTCCCACATCGCGTAGCTCGGCTCGGCGGAGTCAACCTCACCGATGCCGGCGAGGATCTTCATCGGGATCGAGTCGTCACCGATCGCCTGACCGATGGCGGCCAGGATGCCGGGGGCGATGCCTGACGAGCCCGACGACACGGTGTGGCTCTCGAAGAGCTTGCGCAGCAGCGGCTGCGTTGAGCGCGCATACGCCACGATCTCGGCGTCGCTGAGCGACGAGAGATCGGGCCGATTGGCGGCGAGCGCAATCGTCATCTCGCGCTCTTCGTCGATCTCGGGCCAGCTGGTCGTCGACATGACCCAACCCATGCGCTCCATGACGTAGGGAGCGAAGTCGGGCTGCTCATCATCGGGGTGCGGAACGTACTTTGGCGTGTCCGGGTGGTCACCGAAGAACGCGAGGTCGAGCTGTTCGACCGTGAGGGCCGGGTTGCGCACGGCCTGCATACGGACGTTCGACAGGTTGATGTACATGTACCCGCCAAAGAAGCCGCAGGTGGCCGGGGGCGAGTCGGTGTACTCCTCGGCTTTCGTACAACCTCCCCGCACGTAGCCATCGCGCCATCCCGGGACGATGCCGTTGTCCCAGGTGAACTGCTGGCCGAGGGGGCTGGCCGGGGTCGGCAGCACCTCCCCGGCGTTGGCCCGGGTGTAGTGCGGCCAACGCACACTCGGTGCCCAGTCGGTGATCCAGCGGTCGGTCATTCGGTGTCTCCTGGAAGGCGCGGGTCTCCCTTCGACAGGGCGACCCGAGGAAAACTACTCGGAGAGTTAGTTTTCTTCACAACGCCGACCGTCGCTTCTGGCCCGGAAGTACCCCGTGAGTTAGTTTTGGGCCCGCCAGGCCGGTTTCGGCCCCAAAGGGAAGCGACCGACAATGATCGAGACCCGCCGTTCGTTCTGCCGCGTCTGCCACGCGTCGTGTCCCATCGATGTCGACGTCGAGACTCAGGACGCGGCCCTCCCGGGTGGCCGCGTCGTCGCCGTTCGCGGCGTTCCCGAGGACCCTCTGTTCAAGGGATACACCTGCATCAAGGGCCGGCAGCTCCCCGAGCAGATGCATCATCCGGCCCGGTTGCGAGGACCCCTCCGGCGAACCGACGACGGGCGTCTCGAAGACGTCGACAGCGCCACCGCCTTCGACGAGATCGCCGACAAGCTGCGATCGATCATCGACACGTACGGTCCACGTGCGGTTGCGAGCTACACCGGGACCGGTGGCTACCAGAACTCGGTGGCAGTGCCCGTCGCTCGCGCGTGGCACCAGGGTTTCGGCTCCACGTCGTTCTACACGTCCGTCACCATCGACCAGCCGGCGAAGACGACCGCCCCGTTTCGCACCGGTGTGTGGGAGGCGGGCTATCACGGCTTCGCCGATGCCGACGTGCTGATGGCCATCGGCTACAACCCGATGGTCTCGAGCTACGGCCCGGTCGGCGGTCTGCAGGGCACCGATCCGTTCGTGGTCATGCGGGCGGCGAAGAAGCGCGGCCTCAAGCTCATCGTCGTCGATCCGCGCAAGACCGAACTGGCCGGGTTCGCCGATGTCCATCTCCAAGTGCGTCCGGGAGAAGACCCAACCCTGATGGCGGGGATGATCAACCTCGTCCTCGAGGAGGATCTGATCGATCACGAGTTCTGCGACGAATGGGTCGGTGATCTCGGACCTCTCGCCGCGCATGTCGCCGCCTTCACACCGAACTACGTCGCCGCTCGGTGCGAGATCGATGTGGACGACTTCCTCCGGGCAGTCCAGATGTTCGCCGGTGGGACCCGCGGACCCGCGGGGACCGGGACCGGTCCGAACATGGCCCCGCACAGCAGCCTGGCGCAACATCTCGTCATCGTCCTCAACACGATCCTCGGACGGGTGAATCGAACCGGTGACCGCCTCGAGAGCGGCTGGTTCCTCTATCCCGAGACGCCGCATCGCGCCCAGGTCATTCCAGCGAGCCCACCTGCGACCGGAGCACTGTCGCGCATCCGCAACTTGCGTGGTTACCGGGGTGAGATGCCGACGGCGACCTTGGCCGAGGAGATTCTCGAAAAGGGCGACGGACAGATACGTGCACTTATCGTCAGCGGCGGGAATCCGGCGGTCGCATGGCCGGATCAGGAGCTCACCCTCGAAGCCCTCCGCAGCCTGGATCTGCTCGTGGTGCTCGATCACCGCATGACGGCAACCGCCGATCTCGCCCACTTCGTGATCGCGCCGAAGCTCTCGCTCGAGCGGGCCGACATTCCCCACCTCATGGACCGATGGTTCCGTGCGCCGTACACCAACTACTCGCCGGTCACCATCGAGGCCAACGACGATGTCCACAACGAGTGGGAAGTGTTCTGGGAGCTCTCCCGACGACTCGGCTCACCGATTCCTCTCCTCGGCGGCGAGATCCCGCTCGACCGGAAGCCCACTGACGACGAGGTGATCGACCTCGCCTACGCGAACTCGCGCATGCCGCTTTACGAGGTCCGGGCCAACCTCGGCGTGGTGCACCCAGATCGGGCGATGATCGTCCAGCCGCCGGACGAAGGTGCACACGGGCACTTCACGCTCGCCCCCGACGACCTGATGGCCGAGCTCGATGCCGTGCACGCCGAGGCGTCCACGGTCGAGATGTTCGACGGCGTCCGCGACGCGGCGTTCCCTTTCCGTCTCGTGAGCCGACGGCTCAAGGCCGTGCTCAACTCGCTCGGCACCGAGCTCAGCGCGCTGCGCAAGTCGGCCGGGACTACGAACTATGCGTACATGCATCCCGACGACATGCACGACCTCGGTCTGGCCGAGGACGACCTTGTCGAGATCACGTCGGCGCGGGCATCCGTCGTTGGTGTGGCCATGCCCGCTCCGGACGTTCGTCGCGGTGTGGTGTCGATGGCGCACTCGTGGGGCGCCGGCCTCACCGACGAGAAGGTCCGCGACATCGGCACCACGACCTCACGGCTGACGTCCACCAGCGACGGCTACGACCCGGTCAACGGCATGGTCGTACTCAGCGCCATCCCCGTCCGCCTGGCAAAGGTCCGCGAACCCGCGGTGGTGTAGTGCACTATGGCGGCGGACCAGGGCTCACGTCGCTATGGAACAGCGGCCTCTTTGATCGCACCGACCAGCCAGAAGGTATCCCCCTTCGCCGCACACGTGGGACTGATCGCCAACTTCTCGACGAAGTTGTACGTGGCGGCTTCGGTAGCGCTTACCTGGCCCCCACCCCAGCGGATCGTCGTCCCTGTTTCGGCCAGCTTGCGGCCTTCGGGGTCGATGACTTCAAACTCCTTTGAGCCAGCCTTCGGACGGAGCGTTGTCCCGAAGAACCACAAGGTCTGGTAGTCGCCGGCGTACAGACACCCGTCGCGAGCTTCGAACCGCACTCCGTCTTGGATGGCGTCGAGGTGGACGCGCTCAGCGTCCATGGCGAAGGTCGTGATCGACACGACACTGTCGATCGTTGTCGGGGTCCCGGCCGGATCAGTCCCGTCCGACGAAAACCCGCCACGGCTTGACGCGCACCCAGCGACCAAGGCAACGCACATGGCGGCAATTGCTCGGCGCATGAAGGCACGCTACCCACCCACCGAGTCTTCAAACCGGCGGTAGTTCAAAGACGTTTGAACGATCGTCTCAGCGAAGCGGTGAGACGGTCGGTGCCGCCGGGAGCGGCGAAGGCGTTGCGGTAATCCGACGCACTACCAACCGGCGCCGGTTGACTCGTACTCCTTGAGGCGGGCCTTGATGAGCTGCTTGAGCAGAGCGACCGGTAGTTCTCGGTCGTAAGGGAGCTTGACGAAGCCCTCGCCCGCTTCGTAACCGGCTGCTTCAACTGCCTCGCGCTGCGAAGCGAACTGTCGGGTCGGGAACCGCAGGGAACAGTGTTGCTTGAACGACTGAAGCATCAGCAGCCGAACGCCGTTCTGCAGGAAGGCTGGGTTGTTCCACTGCAGCGCTTCGTCCGCTTTCGGCAGGCCCTGGCGGCACAGCTCGCGCAACGCGGTGAGATGTGGTGCGGCGTATGCGGGGAGTTGGGCGTAGTAATCGTCGAGGTCGGCGCGCTTTGGGGACGGCATAGCGAGAGCGTAGGTCGATCAGCCCTCCGGGTCACCTCACCCGGGCATAACCGTCTCGGCGAACGCAGCCAGACGGTCGGTTCCTCCGGGGCCGGCGAAGGCAAACGCCGGGACCATCGCGCGGTCGACGCCGATCTCCCGGAAGCGGTCGGCCGAGCCCGCCGGATCGGCGAAGCCGGCGAAGATCGCGTTGATCTCGATCTCCTTCGGATCTCGGCCATGTTGCTTCGCCGTTGTGTGGAGCTCGCCGATGAGTGTTTGGAGGCGAGTCGCGTCGCCCTCGCCGGGGAAGTAGCCATCGGCGATCCGCACCGCCCGCCGCAGCGCCACGGGCGTGTCGCCACCAACGTGGATCGGGATCTTCTTCTGCACCGGCCGCGGGCTGCAGGTGGCCGGAGGGAAGTCGACGAACTCGCCGTGAAACTCGGCATGCGGTCCGGCCCACAGAGCCTGCATGGCGGCAATGTACTCATCGTTCCGAGCCCCTCGACGATCCCACGGCACGCCGAGTGAATCGAACTCCTCGCGCATCCATCCGACACCGATGCCCAGTTCGACTCGCCCGCCCGACAAACGATCCAGCGTGGCGATCTCCTTGGCCAGCACGAGGGGGTTGCGCTGGGGCACGATCAGGATGCACGTGCCGAGACGCAGCGTCGGCGCGGCCGCCGCAACGAATGCGAGCCAGATCAGCGGGTCGGGGATCGGCGTGTCGGGCAGCGCGGGGATCTTCCCATCGACGGTGTACGGGTACTTCGATTCGATGGTGGTCGGAAGGATCACGTGCTCGCCGCCCCACACCGAGTCGAAGCCGAGGGCTTCGGCCTGGCGGCAGAGTTCGAGCGCGTCGTTTCCTTCGATGCCGACGCTGCTGGCAAAGGCAAGTCCGAATTTCATCGCGCCACAGTGTCACGTTGCGGGCTCGGGCCCCAAGTGCGTGTTCGTCAACGTTGCAAAGTGGTATCTGATTCGATACCATAGCCTTATGGAGGCTGATCGAGCACTCGCCAACGCTCGCCGACGATCAGGGTTGACCCTCCGTCAACTCGGCGAGCGAGCAGGGACATCACACGCCACGATCTCTGCGTACGAACACCGACGCGCCCAACCTTCCGTCGAGACCGCCAACCGGGTGATTCGCGCCGCGGGATTTCGTGTGGAGTCGACACTGATCCCCATCGTTCCGTCGGATGACGAAGGGCGGGGAGCGGAGTTGGTCGAAGCACTTGAGCTTGCCGCCGCATTTCCGGCTCGACACGCCTCCAAACTGCGCTACCCGCGTTTCGCCGACGCAGCGGGGTGGCGGCCGTGACCACGATTGTCGACAAGATCGTGACGATCAGCCGAGCGCTCACCGACCGGAACATCCCTCATGCGTTCGGCGGCGCCCTCGCACTTGCCTGGTGCACCGAGCAAGCTCGGGGCACCATCGACATCGACGTGAACGTCTTCGTCGAACGAGCGGCAACCGAAGCGGTGCTCGAAGCGCTCCCTGCCGGCATCGTTTGGACGGCGGATCAACAGACCGAGTTGGAGCGAGACGGTCAGGTGCGTCTTTGGTGGGACACGACCCCGGTCGACGTCTTCTTGAACACCACCGAGTTCCACGCACAGGTCGCTGTGCGGACACGGGACCATGCATTCAACGGAGCAGACGTGCCGTTCCTGTCCTGCACCGACCTTGCCGCTTTCAAAGCGTTCTACAACCGAACGAAGGATTGGGCCGACATCGAAGCGATGATGGAAATGCAGACGCTCGACGTCGACCGCGTGATCGGTGTACTCACCCGCTATCTCGGTGTCGACGACGAGCGCCTGGAGCGATTCCTGAACCTGGTGCAACCCCATTAGGCGGAGCGGACTCCGATGTGGAGATTCTTCAGGGCACGTAGCGAATAGTTCGGCGCGATGGCGAAGTCGTTGGCGCCGTCGATGAACCACATCTCCTCGAAACGATCCACCACTGCGCGAAAGCCGTGAAGCAATTCTCGGCGCGCGAGCGGCGCACCCAGACAGTGATGGACACCGTGACCGAACGCCAGGTGAGTGCGACCGTCGGAACGATCGAGACGGAACTCAGGAGCGTCGCCGAACATCGTCTCGTCCCGGTTGGCAGACGCGTAACGGATGCTCACCATCGACCCGGCGGGGATGTCGACACCGTGCATCGTCATGTCGACGGTCGCGTTGCGGAACAGTGCCTGCACCGGGCTTTCCAGCCGGAGGACTTCCTCAACGAGCACCGGCAGGTACTTCGCCGGGTCGCTCTTCAGCCGCGCCCACTCGGCCGGGTGCTCGATGAGCAGCCTGACACCCCCCGACAACGCGTTCGTCGTCGTCTCCGACCCTCCGACGAAGGTGTCGGCCATCATCTCGGCGTGCAGCTCTTCGTCGGTCAGCGGCCGACCCCATTCGGGGATGACGGTGTTGACGAGATCGGAGAGCAGCGTGTCGTTCGGTTCGGCGCGCAGGCGCTCGAAGATCGGCTGGAAGTAGTGCTGCGCTTCGATCTCCATCTCCGTCGACCAGATGACTTCCTCGGGGGTCTGCATCATGCCGAGGCGTTGCACCCACGCATCGGTCCACGCCTTGATCCGCCATATGTCATCGACGTTCGCGCCGACCTGCACGGCGATCACCTGTAGCGGAAGCGGCACGGCGAACGCTGCCACGAAATCGCAACGGCCCTCATCGATGAACGCGTCGATGAGCTGGTGGGAGAACGAGTCGATCAGCGGTTCGAGGGTCTTGATTCGATTGGGGCGGTACGCATGGTTGAACAGCGTCCGCATCTCCTTGTGGTTCGGGTCGTCGCGTCCGGCCAGCGTGGGCGCTGGCACCCACCCTTTCGCCTGGTAGAGCTCCAACACCTTCTCCCCCATCGGCCCCGGCCGACGGGACATCCGCACGTTGGAGAACCGTTCTGTATCGAGGAGGATCATCTTGATGTCCTCGTAGCGGGTGAAGACGAACATGCCGGTCTTCGGATCACGCCAGACGGGCGCCTCGCGGCGAAGCGTCTCGTAGGCCGGATAGGGGCAGTCGTTGACGCTGCGGTCGAAGAAGTCGACCTCGCTCACAGCAGGACAGTGGCTCGCACTCACGGTTCTCGCACTCCTCGGGTGGGGTCTCGTCAATCGATGTCGCCGAAACTAACCGCCCAGGTACTTTTCCGCCCAAGCGAGGACCTTGGGCGGGAATTCACGTTCGGACGAACCGACGTCGCCGGGCACACGGTTGAAGCGGCGTCTACTCCCGAGGCGAAGAAATGGAGATTCTCCGAACATTTCGCTTGACCTATACGAACGGATGTTCTATAATCGACTCATGACCTCGAGTGCCTCACGCCGGATCGAAGCCCTCAAGCTTCTCTGCCTGCCTCGCGGCTCATCGATGGACTGGGACCCGACAACCGCCAAGACTGCGCTCCAGGAACTCCGCCGTCTCCAAAGCGAGGTCGACGCCCCTGATCAGCGTCGTGAAGACCGAAACCGGACGCGACACCAAGGCCACAGTGGTCCGCGGATTCGGAATGTCGTCATCCGAAGCAGCTAAAGCGGAGCAAGTCGCCGACGTCATCTCCCGTATTCCCGGAGCTCACGATGCGCTCGCCGACGGGTCCGTCACGGGTGAGCACCTTCGCCGTGTCGCATCGATCACCGACCCCACGGACGCATCGGAACTGTTGGCATTGGCGGCGGGCCAGTCACCCGACGAGTTCGCGAAGGCCGTTGACCGGTACCGAATCGATCGTGACTCGAACAGTTGGCGTAACCGTCAACGGCGGGTCCGATCCGTCCGGTTCTTCAAAGCCGACCATGGTTGCATCGGCATGCGAGTCATCCTGCCGACAGTCGACGGCGAACAGGTCAAAGCGGCGTTGAACGAAGCGTGTGACGCAGCCTGGCGAGCCGCGCACCCGAAGCGCGCCGAAACGCTCGGCGGACACGACGATGAACCCCGTGAGTGTCGCCTTGCCGATGCACTCGTTGGGGCCATCATCGGAACATCCAGCGGGTCGCCACGAACGGCTGTGATCGTCACGATGCAAGCCGAAACGCTTGAAGCCAAGATCCTCGGCGGCGGACCCATCCCGACCCAAGACGCCCTCAAAGTGGTCGACGACCCCCGAACCGACATCTACGCCGCAATCCAAGCAACCGACGGCGCGATCATCAAGTTCGGCCGGTCACGACGGATGGCCTCGCCGCTACAAAAGCTCGCCCTCGCTTTACGCGAAGGCGGCACGTGCGCCCATCCCGGATGCGCCGTCCCATGGAACCGGTGCGACGCCGACCACGACCCACCCTGGGACGAAGGTGGCCTCACCGACCTCGAAACGATGCGTCTCATGTGCACCTGCGGACACCACCCTCACCGACACGAGACCGGCGCCAACATCACCCGTCAAACCGACGGCACCTGGAGCGTTGACAACGAAACGCTCCCGCAAAGACCACCGCCCAGAACCGCAACGTGGAGAGCCACCGCCGAGCGACGGAAATGCCTTCGCATACTCCACCGCGCTGTCGGTCGACCTGACCCGTTCCCCGACCGTCCGTCGTTCCTTGACGCATCGGGCCAGGCACAGTCCACGGTCGGTTCAACCGCCGACTGAGCTTTCCGAGCGTACGCACTCCCCGAGCAGTTCCTTGACAACCGAATGGGCCGCCCGGGCCGGCGTCAGTGGATCTGTCCCACCACGGCGGTCGGAGTGAAGGTGGCGAGCAGCCGTTGCTCGGCGACCATCGCTCGACGGTACTCGTCCCAGTCGGGATGGGCCCGCTTGGCAACGCGCTCGTAGTAGTCGACCAGCGCATCGTTGGTCGCGTCATCTGGAGTCGTCGCGACGGGCGACAACGACACGGTGCCGTCGAAGGACAGGTACGTCCACGTCGACGGATCGGTGAGATGGAGTACGACCCGAGGATCACGGCGCATGTTGTGCGTCTTGGCCCGAGTGTCGGTCAGAGATATGACGAAGGTGCCGTCATGGACCAAGAACGCAACATCCGACGACTGCGCCCGGCCATCGGTCCGAAGGGTGATCAGCACACCGTGCTTCGTGGTGGAGGCATAGGCAAGGGCGGCGTCGAGGTCCATCGCCGAGTCTCCCCCATTCAGTGGTCGGGAAGTTCAGTCGTCGGGGAAAAACGCACGACTCCCGACGCTGCGGAAGACGAGCCCTGCTACTTGGCCAGGTAGGCGTCGATGTTCTGGTGGAAGTGTCGTATGCGCGCTTCTTGATAGTCGCCGAGGGTGACTGTCGTCTTCGGCGAGGCGCGGAGACCCTTTTGCACCCGAAAGAGGTTCGACGTGTCCTGCTCGAAGATCGCCGCGAGGCCGCCGAGTTGCGGAGCATGGGTCCACGGTTGATCGGCGGGAATGCGATGGACCTTGGCCGCAGGCGGGCGCTCGCCGCTGTAGGGCATGAGCATCATGACGGTCATGATCGTGGAGTTCACGTCGTCGCCGTTGGGACGGAAGCGGTACTGGATCGGTGAACCGTAGGCCGCCCAGGGCATGAAGTTGGGGAACACGAAGTATTCGACGGCGTCGACCATGAGCGAGTCGCACACGTTGGAAAGGTCGGCACCGGCGATCGCACCGATGCGCTGACGGGCGTCTTCGGCGGCGTACGGCCGGGCCCGGGCGCCTTCCGGGAGGACGAAGTCGTCGACCTCTCCGCCGCGGTAGTTCCGGATGGTCTTGAGGATCTCGACCTGCTCGTAGTTCCGTCCGCCGATGTGGGGCGAGGCGACGGCGAACGGGGTGATCATCCGGGAGTGGCGGTCGTAGATGTCGTACTGCGTGTTGGCGTCCCCGGTGTACGGGAGGATCTGGGGGTGGGTGACCACGGAGTGATACGCCTCGATGAAGGCGCCCATGGTCACTTTCCAGTTCGCCGGCATGACCCGTTCCACGTGGATGGCGATGAAGCGATCTTCGAGTGAGAAGTGTTTGAAGTGCTCAGGCAGGTTTTCCAGGTAGTCGAGCAGCCGCTCGCACTCCAGGTCGAAGTTGACGAAGACGAAGCCCTCCCAGAAGTCGACCTTCACCTCGGGTAGCGAGAACTTCTCTTCGTCGACCTGGGGAAAGTCCCAGGCACACGAGATCCAGTCGAGGGAACCATCGAGGTTCCACGTCCATCCGTGGAACGGGCAACGGAACTGCGGGACGTTGCCGTCGGCAACTCGAAGCTGCGTGCCGCGGTGCAGGCACACGTTGTGGAACGCCTTGACCGAGCCAGGGTCGTTGCCGGGGGCGACACGCACCACGATCACCGAGAGATGGGCCACGTCGTAGACCACGTGATCGCCGACGTTGGGGATCTCCTCGAGTCGGCAGGCCCACTGCCAGACCTTCTTCCAGAGCTTCTCGACTTCCTGGTCGTGGATCTCCTGCGAGGTGTAGACCACGTTGGCCACGTCCATCGTGCCGAGAGTCGAGGGGCAATGCTCCAGGAGGGGCGCCGGAACCGGGCGGGAGTCCTGCCGGAGCAGTTCCTCGACCGACTCCATGTCGGCGGGCTTGAAGTCAACGAACGCGTTCATGAGGCCGTCCTAGAGAGAGGAATCGCAATCTGCGGGTCGAAGCGCCAAACTAATCGACGAATCAATTCTTCTTCCATCCACGCCGCTCGCTGCGGTTGCGATGGGCTGGACCAGGCTGGCGACGGCGCTGGATGCTTTCGAGGTCACCATGGACAACGAGCTGATCGAAGCGATCCGGACGCAGATGCGCTACGAGTTCGAGCGCACCGGTCCACCGGACGGTTTCCCCGCGTTCCCCCCGATCCCGGCCGCTCGCCACACGAGCGACGAGTTCTGGGAGCTGGAACAAACCCACGTGTTCGCGAAGAGCTGGGTCATTGCCGGACGCTCCGAGGACGCTCCGGGCCCCGGTGACTACTTCACGTTTCACGACCTGGGAATGCCGCTGCTCATCGTCCGCGGCAACGACGGTCAGTTCCGATGCTTCGCCAACACGTGTCAGCACCGCGGTGCGCCGGTCGTGCGCGAAGAAAAAGGAAGCTCGCGTCGCCTGCGCTGTCAGTACCACTCGTGGACCTACGACATCGACGAAGGCCGACTCATCTCCATTCCTGACGAGCGGGACTTCATCGAACTCGAGATGGAAACACTGTGCCTGCCGCGTTTCAGCTGTGCGGTCTTCGCCGGCTTCGTGTTCGTCAACCTCGACCCGAACGCGATGCCGCTCCCACAGTGGCTCGGCAAGTCCGCCGAGATGTTCGCCCCGTTCCAGTGCGAGTCGCTACGCGAGGTCTACCGGCGCAGCGTCGTGGTCCCGTGCAACTGGAAGGTCACTGCCGAGGCGTTCCTCGAGGTGTACCACTTCAAGCACATCCACAGCCATGACGGCGTGTCCGTCCTGGACAACCGCGGTGCGGCAATGGGTTTGTATGCGAACGGACATTCGCGGATGATCACGCCATACTCCGAGCAGAACGTGAAGCGCTCGGGGATGAAGTCGTGGGATGACTGGATACCTACCGACCAAGGACCCTTCGAGGTGATCGACACCGTGCCCGACATGGTGCGGTGCACCAGCACCGCCGTGAGCCTGTTCCCGAATGTGATCATCCCCCTCGGAGCGATCGGCTTCCCGATCAACGTGTTCTGGCCGATTGACAAGCGCACCACCCGTCTCGACTGGATCTACTACGCCAAGAAGGACTGGGACGGTGACGACATGCCGGCCACGTGGCAGAAGCGGGCCGAGGTCTACGACCAGATCATGCACGAAGACATGCTGAACATGGCCCCCATGCAGCAGTCGGTCGACTCGCCCGCGCTCCAGGGGATCCGCATCAACTACCAGGAGCGGCGGATCTGGCACCTCCACGAGCAGATCGACCGCATGATCGGCGCCGCCGATCTCCCACCGGACATGGCCATTCCGCAGGTGCTCGAACCATTTGTCGAGATGTAGACCGGTCCTTCACCGTGGTTACATGCCGACCGGGAAACGGCACGCACCGGTGAATTCGCCTCGTCATAGAGGCAGCACCGTGCCGGGGGATCACTGGGAGATCGGCCCATCGAACGCACTCCTCGATGCCGCCGTCGATGCCCTTTGTGCCGACGCCTCCGTGGCTGTGACCTTGGCCGTGATCGTCGTGCAGCACGGTCGGATCATCGCCGAGCGGTACCAAGCGGATACGTCACCGAACCTCTTCAGAGATGGGCCCACGCCGGAGACCACGTTTATCTCCTGGTCGATGGCCAAGAGCATCACCCACGCCCTGGTGGGGTTCGCAGCTGGCGACGGTCTGGTGAACGTGGATGATCCGATCCCGGTTCCGGCGTGGCGCAACACCGAGAAGGAGTCGATCACCTGGCAGCACCTCCTCAACATGCGTAGCGGTCTTGACTTCGTCGAGGACTATGTCGACGACAGCATCAGTCACGTGACCGACATGCTCTCCGGAAGCGGAGCAGCCGACGTCGCGTCGTACGCCGCGTCGCGGCCCCTGATCCACCAGCCCGGAAGCCACTGGTCTTACTCCAGCGGTGATACCAACATCATCTCGCGCGCCCTCGCCTCGGTTGTCGCGGGAGGAAGCCGAGATCTCATGCGTGCGTACATTCATGACCGGCTCTTCGATCCCAACGGCATGACGAGCGCCACCGCGAAGTTCGACGCCGCCGGAACGTTCATCGGCTCGTCGTTCGTGTATGCGACCGCACGCGACTTCGCTCGATTCGGACTGCTCTACCTCCATGACGGATGGTGGGGCAGCGAACAGTTGCTCCCCACCGGGTGGGTCGATCACGCCCGACGACCGACCCCGTTGCCTGATACCGAGAGCCACGGCTACGGAGCCCATTGGTGGCTGTGGCCCTATGACTTTGCGTTCGCATGCCACGGCTACCAGGGACAGCGAACGATCGTGCTTCCGGACCGCGACGCGGTCGTGGTACGACTGGGAAAAACCGACGCAGCGCAGGCCGACCATCTCCGGGCGCGCCTGCACGAGGTGATCCGGGCGATCCCGACGGTCTAGGTGGTGCGCTTGCGGGTCTGGGCGGCGACTCGTTTCGCCGCCTCGAGGAAATCCCCGGCTTCGAGCGTCCCGACGGATGCGGAGTCGAGCGTCGAAACACGATGATTGTCGGTAAGGCGCAGCGCCTGAGCGTTGATGGCGTGTTCGAAGAGGTTGCGCGAGATGCGCGCGTTGCCAAATCGCTCATCACGCACGAGCGCCTCGAAGATCAGTGTCAATGCGTCGTGCACCGCCGGCGCAAGGATGAACTCGCCTGACCGGGCCATCTTCTCGGTGATCGCCACGAGTTCGCTCGTCGAGTAGTCGGGGAACTCGATCTCCCGTGAGAAGCGCGAACGAAGACCGGGGTTGGAGTTCAAGAAGCTGTTCATCAGCTTGGGATACCCCGCAGTGATCACGACGAGGCGTTCGCGGTGATCCTCCATGCGCTTCAGCAATGTCTCGATCGCCTCGGCGCCAAAGTCGTTCCCGCCGAAGTTGTTCGGCGCCAGGGCGTAGGCCTCATCGATGAACAGGACGCCGTCGAGAGCTTCTTTCACCACCCGGTTCGTCTTGACGGCGGTGTGTCCGACGTATTGGCCGACCAGTCCGGCCCGATCGACCTCAACGAGGTGGCCCTTACGGAGAAGCCCCATCGCCCCGTAGGCCTCGGCAAGCAGGCGCGCCACCGTGGTCTTGCCGGTCCCGGGGTTGCCAAGAAAGACCAGATGCTGGCTCATCGCGACCTCTGCGAGCCCGTGCTCGCGTCGCCGAGCCCGCACCTGGAGAAGCGCCAACAGCGTGCGGACCTGCTCTTTGACCGAGTCGAGACCGACGAGTTGGTCGAGATCGGCTTGGATCTCGGCGAGCGTGCGCGGCGGGCCGACACGCGCCGGCGGCCGGGTGCCACCTCGCCGTGTGGTCAAGAGCTGCTCGGTGGTGCGGCGAGCGGTGTCCCCAGCCTCCAGGAGTCGTTTTCGAAGTTCTTCGCGGCGCAAGATCCATCCATCCTGACCGATCCCGAGGTCCTCAACGGCGCTCGCCGGACGATCGTGGACGTGGAGCACCGGATACCTGAGAGCCGGGTCCCGACACGCCGACCCGAACGGCCCGTTCTTTTCCTCCTATCGCCGCTTGGGTGCCTTGGCGAGCAGCCCCTGCTCCAAGGCGGTGAGGGCGACCTCGAAGGAACGCTGGTGGAACGATCGCCGCGTCGAGAGTCCCTTGGGCTCTGCGCTGGCGATCTCGAGCGAGACGAGCCCGTGCGCGAGGCCCCACATCGCCATTGCGACCGAGTCCGCATCGTCTTCGTGGATCAGACCGCGTTCTTGCGCCGCAACGACCTCGTTCCGCAGCAGGTCATAGGCGAGGAGACCGACGAGCTGGATCTCGTCGCCGGCCACGTGACCGGGGACCGCTCCCATGAACATGACTTCGTAGGACGTCCGGTTCTCGAGTGCCCATCGCCGGTACGCAACCGCCTGTCCGAGGAGCGTCCCGAGCGGCGATTTCCTGGGCCGCGCCCGAGCAAGCGCGTCGGCGAACCGCCGGAAGCCGTCGAGAAGAATCGCATCGACCAACCCGTCCTTGCCCCCGAACCAGGTGTACAGGCCGATCGTCGAGCAGCCCGCCCGTGCCGCCACATGGCGAACGGTGAGAGACGCGTGACCTTCGTCCCGCAAGATTGCGAGGGCCGCGGCGAGGATTTCGGCGCGAGTGTCCGGAATCGACGGGACGACCTTCTTCGCGCTTGACATCCCGCCCAGACTAGAACACTGTTATAGGTGTAACGCCGTTATGCCCCGACCAAGGAGCCAACGAATGAATACCTACCTCTCCACGAACTTCGCGCCCGTCGACGCCGAGATCACGGCGACCGACCTCCCCGTCATCGGTGAACTCCCGAAGGAGCTCAACGGCCGGTATCTGCGCAACGGGCCGAACCCCTTCAGGATCGTCGATGCCGATACCCACCACTGGTTCCTCGGCGACGGCATGGTCCACGGCATCCGCCTCTCGGAGGGCCGCGCCGCCTGGTACCGCAATCGCTACGTCGGGTCGGATCGTGTCGCGGCGAAGCTCGAGCGTCCGATCAGCGGACCGAACTGGTCAGGTGGCGATTCCGGAGCGAACACGAACGTCGGTGGGTATGCCGGCCGCACGTGGGCCATGGTCGAGGGCGGCGGATCACCGGTCGAGCTGACCTACGAGCTCGACACGGTGGCACGCAACGACTTCTTCGGGACATTGCCGGGGGCGTTTACCGCGCATCCGAAGGTCGACCCGGCCACCGGCGAGATGCACGCCATGGTTTATGCGCCGGGGAAATGGTTCGACCACGTGCAATACGTCGTCGTCGGTACCGACGGTCGAGTGCGCCGCACGGTCGACATCCCGTGCGGGATGACGATGATGCACGACATGTCGCTGACCGAGACATACGCCATCGCGTACGACTTCCCGGTGACCGTCGACCTCAACCTGGCCATGACCGGCACACGTTTTCCCCTTCGCTGGAACCCTGACTACGGCTCGCGGGTCGGGCTGCTCCCCCGCGAGGGAAACGCCGACGAGATCATCTGGGTCGACGTGCCGATCTGTTACGCCTTTCATCCGCTCAACGCCTACGACCGTGCCGATGGAACCGTCGTGATCGACCTGTGTGTGTACGACCGGATGTTCGACCACGACGTCGCCGGTCCCTTCGGCGATTCCCTATCGCGGCTCGAGCGGTGGGAGATCTCGCCGAGACTGCGGAAGTGTTCCGTCACCGTCATCGATGAGTCACCCCAGGAGTTCCCGCGCCATGCCCACAACGTTGGGACGACGGAGCACCGCTTCGGCTACACCGCAGAAATCGGCACGGATCGTCTCGGCGTCACCATCAAGCACGACTTGGTGAGCGGCAACCGGTCGACGTACAGCTACGGTCCCGGCCGTGGCGCCGGTGAGGCGGTGTTCGTGGCCCGCGAAGGCTCTACGGCAGAAGACGACGGATGGCTGATGACCTTCGTGCACGCGAACGATGGCTCGGCAGCAAGCTTCGTGGTGCTCGACGCGCAGGACATCGAGCGCGGGCCCGTGGCCGAGGTGCCTCTGCCCCAACGCGTGCCCTACGGCTTCCACGGCAACTGGGTCAGCGATCGGTCCGTGCCCCCGACCCCGTAAGGGTCGACCTATCCGATCGCGGTTGACCGGCGAAGAATCCGGCTGATCGCTCGTCGTCCGTCCCACCGGATGAGCGCGGCCAGGAGACCAACCGCGCTGATCGCGCCGACAACGAGCGCCTCCACGGGAGTCGACGGAGATCGGGATGCTCCGATGGCGGTAGCCGCCGTTGCGGCAAACCATGCGACGGCCGCTATACGAACCGTCGTGTCCTCGAGCTGGGAGAACTGTGGGTCCGATCGCGCCGCCCGGTCACTTGCGCCCTCCGACTTGCCGACCTCCAGGATCCAGGCGAGTGGCGCAGTCACCGCGACAATGATCGCGGGAGCCCAAACGGCGATGATCCCGGCGAGCCATAGGACGGAGCTCGTGGTGACATCCGGATCGTGGTCGATCACGCTGGAGAGCGCGAACGCCGCGATCGCTGTGGTCAGCATGGCGAGCACGGCCTTCGCGTAGCGAAGAACCAGCGCCTGGAGGTTGAGGATGTGGCGCGCTAGGACCTGCTCCATCCGCGCCGCCTGCTGGGGGAGAGAGCGCGTTCCGGTGGCGGCGAGCTCGAGCAGTGCGAGTCGACGGGCCTCATCGCGCTGCTCCTGGGTCAGCAAACCGGCATTCTCGGCCGTTGCGTTCAGTCGGTACCGGGTCATCTGATCGTCGATACGGTCCCGGCTGTATCGATTCTCAGGAAGGAGAAAGGCGCGCACGTTCGGATCGTGGTGAGCGAGGTCGATCTCGTTCCACACGTCCTCGGTCACGTCGGTGGGCGACACTCGGAGTCCCGACAGAGCAAACCGCGGGAAGAACGCCTTGGATTGCTCGGTGTCGAAGTGCTGTCCGGCGAAATAGAAGCGGACGAGGTCTCGCAGCAGCAACCAGAGAGCAGCGATGGGAAGCGCGGCCAGTGCGACCACAGCGACGAGAACAAGACGGCGCGGCGCGTCGGTGGGCCCATCGAGGAGCGCCCGGACGATGCGAGCAATCGAGTCCTTTGCCAGAGCAGGGAAGAGCACGATAAGACCCGCCCCGGACAGCAACGCGCTCGCCACGCGATGGACCGTCGAAAGGCGGACCTCACAGCGCTGCAGATACGCACGAATCGCCGCCGCCGATTCGGGATCCGTTCTCGGCCAGTCTTGCGTCACAGGAACAACACTGATCCTCCGGCCGGCCGGATGCGCGCATGGTCACGATTACCGGTTCGAACAGTGGTCAACCTCGGCGAGACTGGAAGGGTGAGCAGCATCGTCGTTTCCGAGCTGGCCTATTCCCCTCCAGGCCATGACTCCTTGTTCTTCGACGTGAGCTTCGGTGTTTCTCCGGGCGAGCACGCCGCCCTTGTCGGGCCGAACGGGGTCGGCAAGAGCACGATCCTGCGCATCCTGAGCGGTGAGCTCGAAGCCGACGACGGAGAAACGGCGATGAAGGGCAACGTCCTCACGATGACGCAGGACGTTGGCATGTCGCGCCCCACGGACTCGCTGCGGGACATGCTCATCGAGGTTGCGCCGAAGGAACTTCGTCTCGCCGGTCGCCGATTGGCGGTCGCCGAGCGGGCCATGCTCGACGGAACCGACGACGGGATGGCCTTCGCTGAAGCACTCACCGAATGGGGTGATCTCGGCGGCTACGAACTGGAGTCGAAATGGTTTGCCGCCGCCGAGCGAAGCGTCAAGACGCCGGTGCTCGATTTCTCGACCCGACTCGCTGGCGAGCTGTCGGGCGGCGAGCGCAAGCGCCTCGTCCTCGATCTCCTCCTGACCTCGGGTGCCGACGTGCTGCTCCTCGACGAGCCCGACAACTACCTCGATATCCCGACACGGGTGTGGCTGGAACAGCAGATCAGAGCGTGCCGCTCGACGATCTTGATGGTGAGCCACGACAGGGCCCTGCTCGAGAAGGTCACCGACAAGATCGTCGCGGTCGAGGGCTCGGGCGCGTGGGTCCACGGTGGGTCCTATGCCACGTTCGGAGAAGCGCGCGACAAGCGTCAGGAGCAGCTTGGCGACGAGCTCAAACGGTGGAACGACGAGGAGCGTCGTCTGTTCCAACACATGAAGATCATGAAGCAGCGGGCCGCGCAGAACTTCAAGAACGCGACCAAGGCCAACGCCGCGGAGACCCGCTGGGAGAAGTTCGTCGCCGCCGGTCCACCGCCGCCCCCTGTTCCAAACCAGCAAATCTATGTGAACTTACGAGGCGCAGACGCCGCGCGACGTGTCGCCGTGCTGAAAGGTGTCGGCATGGGCACGCTCTTCCGCCCGTTCACCGACGAGTTCCACCACGGCGAACGCATCGGCCTCATCGGCCCGAACGGCACCGGCAAGAGCCACTTGCTCGGCGCGCTCAGCGGCGAGAAGGCGCCGGACCACGGCACCATCGTCTTCGGGCCGCGCACGTCGGTCGGTGTGTTCACCCAGATCAACGACCGGCCCGACTTCCTCGGCCGTGACTGCTTCGACATCGTCCGCGATCGCGTGCACGACGATGAGAAGTCGATGAAGTCGCTCGCCCGCTACGGGTTGCGGGTGCAGGCCCGGCAGGAGTTCCAGACCCTCTCCGGTGGCCAGAAGGCGCGCCTAGAGATCCTCTGCCTCGAGTTGGAGGGCCACAACGTGCTCCTCCTCGACGAGCCGACGGACAACCTCGACGTCGACTCCTCCGAAGCGCTCGAACAGGCCCTCGACGGCTTCGAGGGCACCGTGATCGCGGTAAGCCACGACCGCACCTTCCTCGCCAAGTTCGACCGGTTCCTGATGATCACCGAGGGCGGTGACGTGTACGAGCTACCCGACTACGACGTCGCCATCGCCGGCCTCTCCGCTCCGGAAACCCTCGCCACCCTCCGCCTGGCAAAGAACCTCAACTGAGGCCACATCTGGCGCGCGCCCTACGCTGGGCGCCCTTCATGGATCTCATCGACGTCACCACACCTGACGACCCTCGGCTGGATCCGTTCCGCCTCATCAAGGGCAAGAGCGATCGCGGTGACGGCATGTTCGTCGCCGAGAGCGAGATCGTGCTGGACCGTCTCCTCGAATCGCGGTTCCGGATCCGATCGGTCCTGCTGACCCCGGCTCGTGCATCTCGGCTGCGCGAACAACTGAGCGACGCGAGTGGTGAGCGAACCGAACCCTTCGAGGTCCTTGTCGCCCCGCAAGCGGTCATCGACGCGGCGGTCGGCTACCCGCTGCACCGCGGGGTCATCACGCTCGCCGAACGACGGCCGCTTCCTTCGGCAAAGGAACTCCTCGCCCGATCACGCACGGTGTTGCTTCTCGAAGATGTTGCCGATCCCGAGAACATCGGATCGATGTTCCGTCACGCGGCCGGTTTCGGTGTCGATGCGGTGATCCTTCACGGGCACTGCGGCGATCCGCTCTACCGCAAGACGATCCGCACGTCGATGGGATGGACACTTACGATCCCATACTGTCGAATCGACGACAACGACGGCACCATCGGCGACCTGCTGACTCGCGCTGGGTTCGTGTCGCTCGCACTCACGCCGTCGAGGGGCGCCCTTTCGCTGAGCCAAGTCATTGACGGTATCGACGATGAAGCACGGATCGCGATCGTCCTCGGAGCCGAGGGCCCCGGCCTCAAGGACGACACGATGGCGGCAACGACGTTCCGGGCCCGTATTCCGATGTCGGACGGCGTCGACTCGCTGAACGTTTCCACGTCGGCGGCAATCGCCCTGTTCGCGCTGACCTCGGCCCAGCCGTCGCGCCTGTGCCGCTAGTGCACTGAGTCGGAAGTTCCTGTTACATCGATCCTTCGGATACAGCGCCGAAGTACAACCAATCAACACCATTCGATGTCACAGGAACTCCTGCGAATATTCACTAGGCCGACCGAACACCCCTGCGCACGAGCGAACGGGCAAGATACGAAGATTACGACAGGCAGCTTCACCGAACGCCCTGAACAGAAAGAGAGACCATGCCCTTCCGTCTTGCGAACATCGCCGGCCGAGCCACCCTCTGTGATGCCACCCACTGGTACGACCTCGACTCCATCACGAGCGGAGCGTTCAGCACCGACGTGATGGCGGCCATCACCCGCTCGGCCGAACTCCACCACATCGACCTCTCCACGCACACCCCGAGCGGCGCGCTCGCCGACGCCCACTTCGACGCTGCGGTTCCCGCGCCGAAGAACTGCTTCGCCATCGGACTCAACTACCGGAGCCACGCCGCGGAGTCGAGCATGGAGCTCCCTGCGTCACCGCTCACGTTCACCAAGTTCCCGAGCTGCCTCGTCGGACCGAACGACGACGTCGTGCTGAACAGTGCCTTCGGAGACTATGAGGTCGAACTGGTCGTGGTGATCGGCCGGACGTGTCGCAACGTCGCTGAGGCCGACGCATGGTCGTACGTCGCGGGGCTCACCGGAGGCCAGGACATCTCCGACCGGGCGCTGCAGTTCGCCGCGAAACCTCCGCACTTCGACCTCGGGAAGTCACGCGACACCTACGGGCCGATAGGGCCGGTCATCGTGTCGACCGACTCTTTCGTCGACCCGGACAACGTCGCTATGACGTGTTCGATCAACGGAGAGCAGCGACAGGAGGACTCGACCGCGAACCTCATCTTCAGCGTCCCGCAACTCATCGCCTACCTTTCCGCGATCCTCACGCTCCATCCGGGCGATGTGATCTTCACCGGCACGCCTGATGGCGTCGGCGCGGCGAAAGGGCTCTTCCTTCAGCCCGGGGATGTGATCCACAGCGCCCTCGAAGGCATCGGCTCACTCCGGAACGTCTGCGTGGCATGAACCCCGACCCAAACACCATCGATGTCGCGATCATCGGCGGGGGCCCGGTCGGCGTGGCGACAGCGCTGATGTGCCATGAGCGCGGGCTCCGGGTGGAAGTGTTCGAGCGGGCCAACGACGTGTACCCGCTGCCTCGCGCTGTGGTCATGGATGACGAGCTGCAGCGTGCGCTGGCCAACATCGGGTTGGGCGAGCAACTTGCCGCGGTGACCACTCCGATGCTGGGCGCTGAATTTGTCGACGCCGCGGGCAACCGCCTGGTCGGTGCCGAGCTGCCGGTCGACGTCGCGTGGCCGCTCGGTTTTCACCCTGTTGTGTCGTACCACCAGCCGACGCTCGAGAACATGTTGCGAGCGGCTCTCGTCGAACGCGGCATCACCTTGCACCTCGGATGCGAGGTCGTCGACATGCGACAAACAGACGCGGGCACAGCCGACGTCGACGTCCGCGACGACCGACTCGGGGGAGCGCTCTCCACCCGCTCGGCCCGCTGGGTCGTCGGCGCCGACGGGGCATCATCGCCGACCCGCAAGCGATTGGGCGTCGGGCTCACCGACCTCGACTTCGACCAGGAGTGGATCGTGGTCGACGTCCGGATGCGCCGGGACGCCGGTCTCAAGCCCTTCACCCAACAGGTCTGCGACCCACGGCGGGTCGTCACCCTGGTGCCGGGGTTCCCTCCCTGGCACCGATGGGAGTTCCAAATGCGTCCCGACGAACGCGGAGTAGATCTCAACACACCCGCAGGCCTGGCCGAGCTCCTCCGTCCTTGGATCACCTCCGACGATGCCACCGTCGAACGAAGTGCCGTCTATCGATTCCACGCCACGGTTGCGACGGAGATGCGGGTCGGGAACGTCTTTCTCGCCGGTGACTCCGCGCACCAGATGCCACCGTTCCTCGGTCAGGGTCTGTGCAGCGGGTTGCGCGACGGCGTGAACCTCGCGTGGAAGCTGGCGCTCGTCAAGGAAGGCCGGGCGGACGACTCGCTGCTCGACAGCTACCACGCTGAGCGACTCCCGCATGCGACCGGCGTTGTCCACCACGCGGTGGACACGGGTCGCCTCATCGACCACCTGGCCGCTACCGGTGGCGACGGCAACACGGCGGCGGGCTACGGAGGCGGGCGGCCCTTCCCGATCCTGACCGACGGCGTGCTCCTCCAGGGCCACCATTCCGTCGGTCGTCAGATCGCCAACCCCGTGCTGACGGACGGTCAACGTCTCGACGCCGCGCTCGGCGATGGATTCTCGTTCGTGACCTCACCGGGACGACGGGATCACGTCGAAGCGCTGGCAGGCACGCGATTCGCGAAATGCGGCGCAAACGTCGTGACCGCCGAGCCCGAGCAGTTTCCGTTCACGCTCGGCCCGAACACCGCCGTGTTCGTGAGGCCCGATCGCACGGTCGCCGCCGTGATCGATCTCGACGCCGATCCCACCGCCGACGAGCTCCACGTGCTGCTTGCGAGATACGGCCTCGTCTGATCCGACGCTTTGCGTTTCGCAGACGCCGCTGCGTCAGCTTTCGAGCGAGCGCAGGAAGCCCTGGAGTTCCGGTTCGGCGATGGGAACGAGATGCTCGCGGGCGGGAAACGCTCCGGACGCGACGTCGGCGGCGTACTCCCGAAACGCGGCGATCCGCTCCTGCTGCAGGCGGTCGTACTCCGCGGCGAAGTCGCGATAGCGCTTGGCGTGGCGCGGATAGTGGCCACGGTTGGATCCGACGATGTCCTCGGCGAACAGGTACTGGGCATCGCAACCACTTCCCGCTCCCATCGAGATCATGAACAACGAGGTTCGTTTGGCAATCGCCGTTGCCACCGCTTCCGGAACGACCTCGATCTCGGTGCCGAAGACGCCTGCCGACTCGAGGCTCTGGACGTGACGCCACACCTGGGTCGCCGAGTCCGCGGTCTTCCCGACGGCACGGAAGCCACCCGTCCACGTCGCCTTCGACGGGATCAGACCGACGTGGCTGACGACTGGGATCCCCTCGTCAGCAAGGCGCGCGATCGTCGACAGTGCAGCGACGCAGTAGATCGCGTCGGCACCCATCTCGAGCAGTGCAAAGGACCGGCGAACGGCATCTTCCGGATCGGTGTACGTGCCGTAGCCGATGCCCGACATGATGACGCAGTTCGGCGCCGCCCGGCGATGTGCGGCCGACATCACGCCGCCGTGGATCGAGAGCATGTCGATTCCTGCCTCGTCGGCCGCGGCTGCCTCCTCGGCGCCCAGGACGAAAACCATCGAGCGTTGGATCGTGCCGCGCCCGGCGCGCAGGTCGGCAATCGTCGGCTTCGTTCGCATCGCTCTCCTCAAGCTCCCTGTCTGCGGGTTCCGCGTCCGTCGGACACGGTACACACGCGGGAACCGCGCGCGTATTGCCTGTTTCCGGTGATCGTCCCTAGGTTGTGCCTCATGAGTGATGCCGACATCAAACGGGCCGTTGCCGCGATTCCGGTACCGGAGTTCGCCGAGCAGTTCTTCGTTCGACCGCGGGAACTCTCGGAGTGCACCGTTGCCGTCGTCACCACTGCAGGCCTCCATCACCATGGCCAGGACGCGTTCACGGCGCGCGACACCAGCTACCGGATGCTCGACGGCGAGAGGACCGACATCCGCATGGGTCACTGGAGTCCCAACTTCGACCGGGTCGGATTCTCGAACGACTACAACGTCGTCTACCCCATCGACCGACTGCGTGAATTGGCAGCCGCCGGCGTCATCGGCCGGGTCGCCCCGCGCCACGTGTCGTTCACCGGCAATCAGGACGAGACGATGACGGCACTTCGGCTCGACAGCGGACCGGCTGCCGCCGAGGAGTTGCGACGCGACGGCGTCGACGTGATCGTTCTCACACCGGTTTGACCCCTCTGCACGCGTACCGTGTGTACGCTCGCCCACGTCTTCGAGGGACTCGGATTCGCCACCATCGTGCTGGCATCGATCCGCGAGCAGGCAGAGCGGATGTTCGCACCCCGCACCCTCTTCTGCGACTTCCCGCTCGGGCGCCCTCTCGGTCGTCCGTCCGACCCGGCCTTTCAGACGAAGGTGCTGCAGGCGGGCTTGGCATTGCTCGACAACGAGTCCGGGCCGGTCTTCGTCGACTACCCGGAGGTCCTGGTCGACGAGGGGAGCGAGCAGATCTCGTGCGCCCTCCCTCCGCGGTTCAACCCGGCGGAGTTGGCTGCCGTCGACGAGGCAAACGCAATCAGGAGCGCTTACGAGCGAACGCTCTCGGGCAACGGCGGACGCACGAACTTTGGCCGCGTCCTCACGCTCGAACAGGTGCCTGAAGCGTTCCGGGCACTCGACCGGATCGCCTCGGGTACGCCGTGGAAGGAGGCCGGTCTGCCAGCCGACCCGGCCCAGCTCTCGATTGATCTGCGCACGTATTACTGCGAGGCGGCGGTTTCCCTCCCGGGGTCGACCGTCGATCCTGTAGGGAGTGGATGGGCCCTCGAGCGCTGGTTCCTCGAGCGCACCGAAGGCGGCAAGCTCCTGATGCGTGCCCGCGAGTCCATGAAGGAGGCAGGCGCGTCGTTCGCCGTGTGGTTTTACATGGCTCCGTTGGACCAGACGACGCCGGCCGCTCCCGCAAACTGATCTGCGCCGTCTTCGCGATGTCGACGAATGTCGAGACATGCCGGGAAGGTGACAGGCTGGAAGCGTGATTCCGTTCCCTAGTGCTGACCCGCTCCCCCATCTCTCGGTGCTCGACCTGGCCCCGGTCGCGTCGGGCTCCGGAGTCGGCGACGCGTTGCGGAACTCCATCGATCTCTCGCGTCGACTCGAGGCATTGGGCTACCACCGGCACTGGGTCGCCGAGCACCATGGGATGCCGGGTGTGGCCTCGTCCTCCCCCGCGGTGCTGCTCGCCCATCTGGCCATGGCAACGACGACCATTCGCCTCGGATCGGGTGGCGTGATGCTCCCGAACCACGCGCCGCTTGCCATCGCCGAGCAGTTCGGCATGCTCGAGGCAATTCACCCCGGGCGGATCGACCTCGGCCTCGGTCGTGCCCCGGGCACCGACGGTCTCACCGCACGAGCACTCCGCGGCGGCCGCCTCGAGGAGTCGGAGGACTTCATCGCCCGACTGGGAGACCTCATCGGGTTCTTTCGGGGTTCCTTCGAACCGAGCCACCCATACGCGCGCATATCAGCGGTGCCTGGGGCGGGGAACATGCCGAGCCTCTAGATGCTCGGCAGCAGCGGCTGGGGCGCCCAGGTGGCAGGACAGCTCGGGTGGCCGTTCTCGTTCGCCCACCATTTCGGGATGGGCGGCACGGTGCAGGCACTGGAGTTGTACCGGGACAACTTCCGTGCTTCGGACTGGCGGCAGACGCCCTACGCCATGATCGGGGTGCAGGTGCTCTGCGCGCCCTCGTTCGAAGAGGCCCGCTTCCTCGCCGGCGCAAGCGCGCTCGGCTTCCTTCGGCTCCGCCAAGGTCGGCCGGGGCCGATGCCGACGCCGGAGGAGGCCGACGCCGCGACGCTCACCTTCGAGGAGCGGGCATTCCTCGACGGGCGACTGGCCAGCGCAGTGCTGGGCACCCCCGCCGATGTGCGCTCGCAATTGACCGACCTCGTCGAACGCTACGGCGTCGATGAGCTCATGGTCACCACGGCGACGCATCGACACGAAGACCGGGTGAGGTCATTCGAGTTGCTCGCGGACATCTGGATGCCGTCCGTGCCGCGGAACGAATCGACGCCGACCCCGGCCTAGCGGTTGCGTCGCACGTGCCGACGACGGACCGGCTCCGGCGGACGCCAGCGACGGTCAGATAGCCGTGCCCACGATCCGTCCGACAAGCGCGGTGACCGCCATCGCGGCGACGCCGGCGGTGAGCACCCGCAGCGTCGGTTTGGGCCATGGAGCGCCGCCGAGGCGGGCGCCGACGATCCCGAGAACGGCAAGGGCGACAACCGTGATCACGACGACCAGCGCCAGCGCCACGCTCCGCGGGGCGGCCACGGCGATGAGAACAGGAGGGAGTGCACCGCAGGCGAATGCACCGGCTGACGCAAGCGCCGCCTGGAGCGGTCGAGCGGCCCCGTGCTCGCTGAAACCGAGCTCGTCGCGGAGATGAGCTTCGAGCGCACCGGACCGATGCAGATCCTCGGCAACCTGCGCGGCGGTGGAAGGACGTACGCCGCGCCCGACGTAGATCGCGGTGAGCTCGGCCAGCTCGGCGTCCGGATCGGTGGCCAACTCACGCCGTTCACGTTCGGTGTCGGCCGCTTCGGCATCGGCTTGTGCGGACACGGACACATATTCGCCCGCGGCCATGGAGAGCGATCCGGCGCACAGCCCGGCGAATCCGGTGAGGACCACCGTCGAGCGGGTGGCGGCGCTGGCGATGATCCCGGTGAGAAGGCTCGCCGTGGAGATCAACCCGTCGTTCGCGCCAAGCACCGCGGCGCGAAGCCAGCCCACCCGGTCCAACCGGTGACGCTCAGGCTGGTGGATGCTCATGCAGACTCCCGGTTCGTCCTCGTCGATCGGCCCCAGAACGATGGCACAGCTTTCGGCAGGCCGTGTGGTGAGCCAACCTCGATCTGACCAACTCGCCAGTCGTTACTTCGTCACGGTGAACTCGGCGTACATCCCCTTGGATGGAGTCACCGTGCTCGTCACGGAGAGGCGAACGCAGGGTCCTTGGTCACCCCGGCCGAGGCCGTTGCGCCCGATTCCGACGAGGGTTCCCGGCGCCGATAGCTTCGGGGCATGGACGGGATGGCAAAACGCGTGCTGACCGCTCTCGGATCCGACCCGACGCAGGGATTCGTGATGCTGAACCACCACGGGACGCCGATCTGGGCCAGCGAGTCCGTGTTCACGCTGGTCGATTTCAACCCGAACGCGGCCGACCCGCTCCTCGATGCGCTCCATCCCGACGATGTCGAGCTGTGCTCGGAGATCTTCGGGGTCGAGCGCGAAGGCGTCGCCGACACGACGTTCGCCATGGACCGGCGTTTCGAGCTGCTGGTGCGGATTCGATCACCGCGGGGCGGATGGCGCCCCGTTGCCCTTCGTTTGCTGAACCTCGTCGACGATCCGCAGGTTGACGGCATGTTGTTGCAGCTGACGCTCGCGAATCAGGAGCACAGCACCGTCGAAGCGTTCGACGCAGCGGCGTCGGGCGAACCGCTCCACGAGGTTCTGGGGCGTGTGCTCGAAACCCTGTGCAGCGGCGGATCATCCGATTCACAGGCTGCGGTGTTCGACGAGCACGATCGCTGCATCGCGGCGACCCGAGGCGCTGGCATCGCCCTGGGCGAATCGAGAACCGGCCCTGCCTGGCCCGCAATCGTGGAGGATCGACTCGACCTCTCGGTTCCCGTCGTCGCACCATCGACCGGCAGGCATCTCGGCGTGGTGGAGACCCACTCGAACTTCCCCGACGTCCGGCCGTTCACCCGGGCGCTCACCGATCGGGTCGCCAGGCGGATCGGGCTGCTCGTCGAAGCGGAGCAGACGCGCCAGGAATTGCGACGGCAGGCCGACGGCGACGCTCTGACCGGTCTGGCCAACCGACGCGCGTTGCACGCGCACCTTTCACGGACCGACCTCGGGGACTGGGCGTCGGTCGCGTTCGTCGATCTGAACGGTTTCAAGGACATCAACGACCGCTACGGGCATGACATCGGCGACGAAGTGCTGATCGAAGTCGCACGTCGGCTGCGAACCGTCACCACGGGGCGCGACGTGATCGCCCGCATCGGGGGCGACGAGTTCGTCTTCGTCCGCCACGGCGACTCGCCGGAATCGTGCGCGATCGGATCCGAGGACGTGACACGCACGGTGAACGGCCCGCTTGCCGTTGGTGAGATCACCCTCGAGGTGGTCGCCAGCGTGGGCGTTGCCGCGGGCCCGGCGACCGAGACCGAAGCGCTGATCGCCAGGGCGGACGCGGCGATGTACTCATTCAAGGGTGACCGACGTGCGAGGCGTCGGGGGTAGAGCTGCGCCCGCTCCCTCCCTCCGGGACGCCCGTGAAGTGGCCGTGGATGAGCTGTTCTTCCTCAGGTTCGCGGCCGTTCAGCCGATCGTGCACTCCGTGAAGTCTGCGCCGAATCACGTCGACGAAGAACTGCGGATACATGCCCTCCACCGGCTGGGGATTCTCGACACGGGCCCCGAAGAGCGCTTCGATCGGATCACGCGGCTTCTCGCGACGGTCCTCGACGTTCCGATCTCCCTGGTCAGCCTCATCGACACGGATCGCCAGTGGTTCAAGTCCCGGGTGGGCCTCGAGGCGACCCAGACCTCCCGGGATGTGGCGTTCTGCAGCCACGCCATCGTCGAGGACGACGACGGCCCCTTCGTCATCTCTGACTCGCACGTCGATGAGCGCTTCCACGACAACCCCTTGGTGGTGGGCGACCCGGGGGTGCGGTTCTACGCAGGCCAGGTGCTTCACGACCCATCGGGCCTCCCCATGGGAACGCTGTGCGCCATCGACCGCAGGCCACGCGTGCTCAGCCACGACGAGCGGCAGGCTCTCGTTGACCTCGCTCATCTCGTCGAACAGGAACTCGCCCACGATGCGCAAGGGTCGCTGCTCGTGGAACTGGACGAGTCGGAGCGCCGCAAGACACTGATCCTCGACACGATGACCGAGGGATTGGTGTTCCAGGGCGTCGATGGTCGGATTTTGAACTGGAATCCAGCGGCCGAGCGGGTCCTGGGCCTCTCTGCCGAAGAGCTCGGCGGCCGGACGTCGGTCGATCCACGCTGGCGGGCAATCCATGAAGACGGGACACCGTGGCCCGGCGAGACGCATCCGGCGATGGAGTCGTTGCGGACCGGACAACCGGTGACCGGTCAGATCATGGGCGTGCATCAACCGCACGGCAGCCTCGTCTGGCTCCGGGTCAACGCGAATCCGGTGCTCGATGCCCATGGACGTGCCACGTCCGTCCTCACCGCCTTCGCCGACATCACGCTCGAACACGAGCTCATGATCGAGCAGCGCCGCTTCAGCTACCTGTTCCGCAACGCCGCAGACGTCATCACGGTCGTCGACGTGACGGGACGGACGAAGTTCACCAGCCCGTCGGCCGAGCGGGTCCTCGGCTACGACCCGAGCGTCGCCACTGGATCGATGATCTGGGAAATGATCCACCGCGACGATCATGAGTTGACGCGCAAGGTCCTCGACCGGGTAACCGTCACCGGTGATCCGAGTGACCCGTTCACCACGCGAGTGCGCATGGCCTCCGGCGCGTGGCGTCATCTCGAATGCGTCGCGGTCAACATGCTCGCCGAGCCGACCGTCGGTGGGATCGTTCTCACCACTCGCGACGTCACCGAGCGACACAACATCGCCGAAGCGCTTGCGTACTCCGCGTCGCATGACGAGCTCACGGACCTGCCGAATCGCCGGAAGCTGTCCGCCCACATCGCAGCAGCTCTGGAGCGCGCGGCGAGCGAACAGCGAAACGTCGCGCTCTGCTTCGTTGACCTCGATCGGTTCAAGGAAGTCAACGACACCTTCGGTCACGCCGTCGGTGATCGCCTGCTCGTCGCCGCCGCGCAGGCAATTCGACACACCGCCCGACCGGGAGACCACGCGGCGCGGGTCGGCGGAGACGAGTTCGTGGTTCTCCTCGACCCGGTTCTGGACGAAGCAGAAGCCCGGTCGATCGCCGAGCGCATCCACGACGCGATCCGTGGGCAGTACGTGCAGGGGCTACCGGATGGTCTGGCGCAGGCGAGTGTCGGTGTTGCATTGAGCGAACCGGATGACACACCGTCGAGTCTGATGCAGCGAGCCGACACCGCCCTCTATGCGGCGAAGGCCACACGTGCGTACACGCCGGCAACAATGTCGTCGCACACCTGACGCAGCGCCGCGCTCTTCGTCGGAACGTGACGGCTACTCACGCGCCATCGTGGCGCGTCCGACGGCCGCGTGATCCAACACCTGGTCATCGCCCAACGAGACCGTGACCTTCGAGAGTCCACCGGTGAAGACGAACGGACTCGGGTAGTCGCCGACCGTGGTCCCACGATCGAGACCGATGTCGAGGCCCGACCAGGAGATGACGACGTTGAACATCCCGCGACTCGTCATCTGCCCGGCCGTCTGACCGTCGATCAGCAACGTTCCGGTCCCGACAAGACCCTCACGCGTCATCCGGAATCCGAGCGTGCCCGACCAGTCGCGGGGTACCGGACGGTCAGAGGTGACGACCTGATGACTGCCCCCGATGTTGAGGTCGTGGACAAGGTGTCCGTCCTTCACGTACAGGCTGTAGCCACTGGTCTTGTCGCCGTGGGACAGCAACACGCCTTCCGCACCCTCCTCCGGGATGTTCACATAAGCGGCGACCGTGTAGCTCCGGCTGCGCACGTCGGGGGCGACGTCGGACGGCACATGCCCCATGCCCCGCCAGAACGTGAAGAGGGTACGGTCGCCGGTGTGGCGCTCGGCGTTCTCGGCGAACCGCGGAGCGAATCGGTCGTCGAGCGGTAGCACTTGGTGCCCTTCGGCCTGGCGCCACCACTCCGCCTTCATCGCTTCGAGCCGTTCGGGTTGGGCCGCCGCGAGGTCGTGGTTCTCGGAGAAGTCCGTTTCGAGGCGGTACAACTCCCAACGGTCGTCTTCGAAAGCCGTTCCCGGCGCGTGGTAGGCCACGGCCTTCCACCCGTCCTGCCAGAGTCCGCGGTGACCGAACATCTCGAAGTACTGGACCTGCTTCGCACTCGTCGCACTTGCGTCGCGCAGTGACGCAGCGAAGCTCGTCCCCTCGATCGGTTGCTGCACGATTCCGTTGATGGCGTCGGGGACCGCGATGCCGGTGATGTCGAGCAGGGTCGGCGTGAGATCGCTCGCATGGCAGAACAGATCGCGCACCTCACCGCGGGCGGTCAGCCCGGACGGCCACGAGATCACGAGCGGATCACGGATGCCGCCCCCGTGGGTGTTCTGCTTGTAACGCTTCAACGGGGTGTTGGCGGTCATTGCCCACCCCCACGGGAAGTTCGTGTGGGTGTCGGGGCCGCCGATGTCGTCGAGTCTGGCGAGCTTCTCCTCCATGGGCTCCGGGATCCCGCTGTAGGGCCCGAGCGCGTTGATGAAGCCCTGAGGCCCGCCTTCCTGGCTGGCGCCGTTGTCGGACAGCACGAGGATCAGCGTGTCGTCGAGCTGACCGGACACGTCGAGGTGCGCAATCAGACGGGCCAGGTGCAGGTCGGAATGGTCGAGCATTCCCGCGTAGACAGCCTGAAGACGGAGGAACACCCGCCGCTCGTCCTCGGTGCAGTCCTCCCACGGCTTCACCCAGTCATTGCGCGGCGGGAGTTCGGTGTTCGCCGGCACAATGCCGGCAGCCTTCTGCCGGGCAAGACGATCAGCGCGCGTAGCGTCCCAGCCCTTGGCGAACACCGACTCGTACTTGTCGATGAACGACCGGGGAACCTGATGTGGCGCATGACAGGCGCCGAGCGCAACCCAGCACAGCCACGGCTGCGTCGGAGCGCCGGCTTCGTGGTCAGCGATCATGCGGATGGCGGCGTCGAAGAGATCCTCGGTGAGGTGATAGCCCGACTCGAACGTGCCGGGAGCGGTGATGTGGGTGTTGTCCTGCACGAGTTCGGGTGAGTACTGGTCAGTCTCGGCGTCGAGGAATCCGTAGAACCGATCGAAGCCGCGGCCGAGCGGCCAGCCGTCGAACGGGCCGGTCGGGCCCGACTCTGTGGTGGGAGTGGCGTGCCACTTGCCGAGCATGTAGTTGCGGTAACCGTGCGGCCGCAGCATTTCGGCAAGGGTTCCAGCGGACCGGGCGATCTTGCCCCGGTAGCCGGGAAAACCCGAGTCGAAGTTTGCGAGACAGCCCATCCCGACCGAGTGGTGGTTGCGACCGGTCAGCAGCGCGGCACGTGTGGTCGAGCACATCGCCGTGGTATGAAAACCCGTCATCCGTACGCCGCGGACGGCGATCGCGTCGATAGTCGGAGTCTCGATCTCGGAGCCGTAACAGCCGAAATCGCTGAATCCAACGTCGTCGAAGAGCACCACGAGGATGTTCGGTCCCCCACGCGGAGGCCGTGGCGCGTCGGGCCAGTACGGCTCGGAATCGCTCAACGTGCGGCCAATGCGTCCGGGGAATGCAGCCATGGGGGCGAGAACCTATTCCGAAGCGTCATGGTGTACCGAATCAAGGGCCGCGCAGTTTCGACGAGGTGAGACCTTGCGCGCACCACTCCTAGAGTTCGGAGGTGACTCAGGAAGACATCGAGAAGGTGACGGGCCCACTGACGGGACTGCGCGTCGTCGAGTTGGGCGTGATCCTCGCCGGTCCATTCGTCGGCAGGATGCTCGGTGACTTCGGCGCCGAGGTGATCAAGGTCGAAGCTCCCGGCTCGGGCGACCCGATGCGTGACTGGGGGGCGACGCGCGCCGACGGGCCGAACGGCCCCCGGGCGCTGTGGTGGCCGTTCCTCGCAAGGAACAAGAAGCTGATCACCCTCGACCTTCGTCAACCGGAAGGGCAAGAGCTGGCCCGCCGTCTGATAGACGAGTGCGATGTTCTCGTCGAGAACTTCAAGCCCGGAACGTTGGAGCGGTGGGGCCTCGACCCCGAGGTGCTCCTCGCCCGGAACCCGCGATTGATCGTTGCTCGAGTATCAGGCTACGGACAGACCGGCCCGTACGCGCACCGACCCGGCTACGCCTCGGCCGGCGAAGCCGCTGGAGGGCTCCGTTACCTGAACGGTTTCCCCGACCAGCCACCGCCCCGCATGGGTCTGTCGATGGGTGACTCGCTCGCCGGAATGTTCGCGTTCCAGGGCGTGCTCCTGGCGTTGTACAACCGGGCGGCCAACGGCGGAGCGGGCCAGGTCGTCGATGTCGGTATCACCGACGCATGTCTGGCCGTATCGGAATCGGTCACGACGGAGTTCGCCAAGTTGGGAGCGATCCGCCAGCCGCAAGGCGTTCGTCTCGCCCATGTCGTCCCGTCGAACCTCTACTCAACCCGCGACGGCCGACGCGTGGTGATCGCGGCGAACTCCGACAGTCTCTGGCAACGTTTGTGCAAGGTCATGGGACGGACAGACCTTGCAGAGAACCATCTGTACGCAGATGATCTCGGTCGTAGGAGCCACGCCGACGCGCTGGACGCGGAAATCATGGCGTGGGCGGCGACGCTCGATTTCGACGACCTCGCCCGACGACTCGACGAAGGCGGGGTCGTGTTCGGTCCGGTCAATTCCGCGGAGGATCTGGTGAACGATCCCCACTTCCGAGACAACCTCTCCCTCATCACCATGACCGACCCCGAACTCGGCGACCTCGTCGGTCCGGGCGTCATCCCACGATTGTCAGACACCCCGGGACACGCCGGTCACACCGGACACTGGGCCCTCGGTCATGACAACGACGATGTGTACGGAGAGCTCCTTGAGGTGTCCGCCGAAGAGCGCCGCGCACTCGCCGACCGCGGCGTGATCTAGGGAACCACGTAGGGAAGTTCGGGGTTTGCGTTGCTCTCAGAGCAACGACGTCCCCGAACTCTCGGTGACGTAGGGCGGCGTGTCGTAGAGAAAGCGGAAGACTTCGGGGCGGCGGTCCTGCTGGATCGGCCACGTGCGGCGGGCTTCGGGGATGATCGATGTGTCGATAACGGCGTGGATGATGTGGCCCGCCTCATCCGCCGGGGCAACCGCCACGACCCGGCCGGTCGGTTCGATCACACACGATTGTCCGAAGAACGTGATCGTCTGGCCGTTCACGACCTCTGGTCCGCCACGGTTCACGGCGACCACCCAGCACCCGCTCTCCATCCCCCGGATCCGCAATTCCGGAATGAAGAGCTCAGAACGCCAGCCGAACGACGACACCACGACGATCACCACTTCGGCCCCCATGTGCGCGGCCGCCATCCAATGCTCCGAGAAGCTGCGGTCGTAGCAAATGAGGACGGCAACCCTGATGCCGTTCAGCTCGAAGATGCACGGCCCGGCCCCCGGCCCGTACCAGTGCTTCTCGTCGGTGGTCAGCGTCGGTGTCTCGACCTTCGGAATGGCCAGCTTGCGGTAGTAGGGCTGCGTCGAACCGTCGGGAAGCGTGCCCTGAACGAACGCGCCGGTCCCGTCGATGATCGGTGCCGCGTTGTAGTGCAACCCGCCGTCGGTTCGTTCGTAGATTCCGAAGCACACCGCGGTGCCGGTGTCGGCGGCCACTTTGGCGAAGGCGTCGGTCGTCGGGCCCGGCACCGTCTCTGCCCAGCTCCAGAACCGCTCGTCCTTGGTGGTCGCACAGAAGTACGGAGCGGTCGCCAGCTCGGGGAAAAGGACGAGGTCGGTGCCCTTCTCGGCTTCCTTTCGGAACGTATCGAGCAGCGCCGACGTGTTCGACGCGAGGTCTTCCGAACACGACCCGGACTGGACGACCGTTACCCGAAGTTGCTTGCCCGTTGACATGCCTGACAAGCGTAGTCACGAACCTGGCTGAGATACATCAGAGGATTTCACTCGACTCGAGTTTGGCTGGCAGAATCGGGGCATGGCAGATTCCACGATGTCCTCAGACGTTCTCGGTTCCTCCGACGCCGCAGCCGGCGCCACCATCAGCGAGACCATCGCCAACTTCGCCGCCGACCTCAGCTTTGCCGACCTTCCGGCAAACGTCGTGGAGCGCTCCAAGCTGTTCATCCTCGACTGCGTCGGCATCGCCTTCGCGTCGACGCGCTTCGAGTTCAGCCGCACCGCTCTCAGTGCGCTCACCGGATTCGGCAGTGAGGGATCGGAGCCGGTGGTCGGCTTCCGAAACAGCCTGCCCATCCGTGACGCGGCGTTGATGAACGGCATCTTGATGCATGGCCTCGACTACGACGATACCCACGTCGCTGCCGTGTGCCACGCGTCGACGAGCGCCGTCCCGACAGCGCTTGCCATGGCCAACAACAAGGGCCTCCCCGGCCGCGACCTGCTCGTGGGCTACGTGCTCGCGGTTGAAGTGTCGGCACGCATCGGTATGGCCGCCAACGGCGGCTTCCACGAGGTCGGTTTCCATCCGACCGGTGTGGCGGGTGCATTCGGCTGCGCAACCGCGGCAGCGAAGATGGAAGGCCTCCCGGCGAAGCTGATCGCGTATGCCCAAGGCTTTGCCGGTTCCACTTCGGCCGGTCTCCTCGAGTTCCTCGATGACGGTTCATGGACGAAACGGGCGCACCCTGGCCTGGCGGCGTCGAACGCGATCACTGCAGCGGCTTTCGCACGACAGGGGTTCCAGACTCCTCTGCGCGTCTACGAGGGTCGCTTCGGCTTCTTCAACACCCACCTGCAGAACAAGGTTCCCGATCTGGCCGCATGCACCGCTGGCCTCGGCGAAACCTGGGAAGTGTTGAACAACGCCGTGAAACCGTTCCCGGTCTGCCATTTCACGCACGCCTTCGCCGACGCGGCCATGATCATCGTGAAAGGCAACGGTATTGCCCCGAGCGACATCGCCAAGATCGACGCGTACATCCATCCGACTCCGGGGCAGGTCGTCTCGTACCCGGCGGAGAAGAAACTCCTGCCGAAGAGCGACTACGACGCGAAGTTCTCGCTGCCCTACATCGTGGCCGCCTCGATCGTTCGCGGACAGTTCGGTCTCGCTGAATTGGAGAACGACGCCATCGGGGATCGGGAGATCCTCGATCTCGCGGCGAAGGTCACGTGCTTCGACGATCCAGAATCCGGATTCCCCAAGCACTACAGCGGTGCCCTCGAGATCACCCTCCACGACGGGCGGGTGTTTGCCCATCGCGAACAGGTCAACCGCGGTGCGGACGAGCGACCGCTGAGCGCCGACGAGATCATCGTGAAGTTCCAGGACAACATGCGGACCGCGACCTCACGCGAGATCACCCATCGCGTGCAGGACCTCGTGCTTGGCCTCGACACCATGGCCGACAGTCGAGTGCTCGGTCAGGCGCTGCGCGGATGAGCGTGCAGTTCGGCCTTTTCCTCACCAACCAGCATCCGGTCGGCACTGATCAGGTACAGGCGCTGAGGGAGCAGATCCGCGTTGTTCATGCCGCCCGCGATCAGGGATGGGACATGCTGTGGGCCGGACAGCATTTCCTTGCCGAGGGCATGACCCACATCCAGCCTCTCGCCTACCTCGCCCGGCTCGCCCCCGAGACCGGCAGCATGCGCGTCGGGATTGGTATCAACCTGCTCTCACTGCTCAATCCGCTCGAAGTGGCCGAGAACTACGCCGCGCTCGACGTCGTCCTCGAAGGCCGCCTGATCTACGGCGTCGGACTCGGGTACCGCGACAAGGAGTACCAGGCGTTCGGCCTGTCGAAGAAGGGACAGGTACACCGTCTCGAGGAGAACCTGCGCATCGTGACTGAACTGTGGTCGGGCAGGGAGGTCCACGCCGATCTGCCGTGGTGCCAACTCGACGGCGCATCGCTCACGTTCCTTCCCGTGCAGCGGCCGAGGCCCGAGATCTGGATGGCGGCGAACTCCGACGCTGCCGTCGAGCGGGCCGCCCGACTCACCGATGCGTGGATGATCAATCCTCACGCAACCACCGAGACCGTGCTCCGCCAGATCGAACTGTTCAACGCCGCTGCGAAAGCCTGCGGGCGAAGTGACGTCACCACGCTGCCGTTGATGCGAGAGGTGTTCTGCGCCCCGACCCGCGAAGAAGCGATCCGGCTGGCCGCTCCGTATCTGTCGGCGAAGTACAAGGTCTACGCACAATGGGGCCAGGACAAGGTCATGCCGGACAAGGATGACTTCGCCGCCGCATACGAGCAGCTTTCGGAGCAGCGGTTCGTGGTCGGGTCGCCCGACGACGTCATCGCCGAGCTCGCGCCGTGGCGCGCTATAGGCGTAAACCAGTTCATCATCCGCACCCACTGGATCGGTATGCCCGTTGAGTCCACGTTGCAGTCCGTCCGACTCATCAGTGAACACGTGATGCCCGCCCTCCGGGCGTGAGAGCGGTCAGGATGAAGCCGTATGGGTACTGACCACTCGGGCGAACTAGCCGTCGATGCTGCTCCGTCGACCGAAGAGTTCGGTCCGCTGACGATCGCGCGCATACGGCCGGCCTACCGGCAGGTCGCCGACCAGCTTCGGACCAACATCGTCACCGGTGTGCTCATCCCGGGACAGCGCCTGCCGATCGAGCCCGAGCTTGCGAAGGTGTTCGGTGTCAGTCGATCGACGATCCGCGAGGCACTCGGCAACCTGACATCGAGTGGCCTGGTCGTCACCCGTCGCGGGGTGAACGGCGGGACCTGGGTTGCCGTTCCCTCGACAGACCAGATCAAGGGCTATCTCACGGACTCGATCGGCATGATGATGCACGCGGAGACTCTCAGTGACGAAGGCATACTGGAAGCGCGCTTACTTCTTGAGGTTCCCGTCGCCGGTCTTGCCGCGCAACGGCGAAACGAAGACCAGCTCAAACGGCTCGGGGACGATGTCGTTCGGGGAAAGGCGTCGGAAGCCGAGCACCGGTCACGCGGGCGGTCGTTCCACCTCACGATGCTCGAAGCGGCGGGCAACCCCCTGCTCGACCTCATGGCTCGTCCGATCTTCGACGTGTTGACTACTCGCTACGTGGCCCGGGCATCCTCCCCGGCGTTCTGGAAGAAGGTCAACCACGAGCACCGTCTCATCCATGAGGCAGTCCTCGCCGGAGATGCCAAGACCGCCGAGTTGACGATGCACGAGCATGTGCACCACCTCAACTCGGTGTACAAGAAGATCGACCACTAGCCGGCCGCGTGCCGTCGTTTCGGAAAGCTTCCATGCGCCCGCTCGAAGACATCAGGATCATTGCCGTCGAACAGTTCGGGGCCGGGCCGTTCGGCACGGTGCACCTGGCCGATCTCGGTGCCGACGTCATCAAGATCGAAGATCCGAGGACGAACGGCGACGTCGGCCGATACGTCCCACCGTTCCAACACGGCGAGGACTCGCTGTTCTTCGAGACGTTCAACCGCAACAAGCGGTCGCTCTCGCTCGACATCACGAGCACGTCCGGGCGGAAAGTGTTCGAAGATCTCGTCGCCACCGCCGACGCGGTGGTCTCCAATCTTCGTGGCGATGTCCCCGCGAAACTCCGCATCCAGTACGAGCACCTCAAGCACGTGAACCCGAAGATCGTCTGCGTCTCACTCTCAGGTTTCGGCAACGTTGGACCACGCGTCACCGAACCCGGCTACGACTACATCCTGCAGGGCATGTGCGGATGGATGAGTCTCACCGGCGAACCGGATGGCCCCCCCGCCAAGTCCGGACTGTCCCTGGTCGACTTCTCCTCCGGGTACGTGCTCACCGCGGCGACTCTTGCCGGAATCCATGCCGCCCGGCGCGATGGCGTGGGGATGGACTGTGACCTGTCGCTCTACGACACGGCCATGAACCTCCTGTCCTATCCGGGCACGTGGGCTCTCACCGAGAACCACGTGATCGGACGGACAACCCGGTCATCACACCCGTCGCTTGTCCCGTTCGGCAACTATCCGACCGCCGACGGATGGATCGTCCTCACCTGCGCCAAGGACAAGTTCTGGGAGCGGCTCTGCGAGGCAATCGGCCGAGCAGATCTTCTCCAGGACGTCCGGTTCACCGACTTCGAGCAACGCCGTGTCAACAAGATCGCGTGCGAAGCGGAACTTGACAAAGCCCTACGCGCGCATGGCACTGATGAATGGCTCGATATCCTGACTGCGGCAGGCGTGCCGTGCGGCCCGATCTGGTCCATCGACCAGGCTGCTGCAGACCCTCACGCGGCAGCTCGAAACGTGATTGCCGAGACCGACCACCCCTACTACGGGACCGTTCGCCAGTTCACCTCACCGATCCGAGTCGGTCCTCCGCGCATCGATCACGTGCGCGCGCCCTCACGCAACGAACACGCCAGCGAGATCCTCACCGGGCTGCTCGGCTACGACGCCGAGCAGATCGCCGCCTACGAAGCAGACGGAGCCTTCGGCTCCTGAGCTCAGAAGCGGAGCCCGAGGCCCTCGGCAATGGAGTTCCGCTGCACTTCATCGGCCCCTCCGGGAATGCGGAAGTTGCGGGCCAGCTGAAAGAGCTTGTTGATCTCGGTGTCGCGCATGACGCCTGCGGCACCATGGAGCTGCAACGCACGATCAGCGATCCGGTAGAAGCATTCGTCGTTGGTCAACTTCACCGCCGAGATCTTGCGAATCTCCTCGCGGGGACGCGGCGTCTTCCACCACGGTCCCGGATGGTCGAGCTCCTTCGCCACGGAGAGCGAAAGCGAGCGGGCCATCATCCAGTCGGCGTAGCTGTCGGCCACCATCCAGGCAATGCCCTGATTCGCACCGAGCGGCGTGCCGCCGATCACTCGGCTCTTCGCCCGCTCGACCATGCGGTGGATCAGTAGCTGACCCCATCCAGAACACATCCCGCCCCTGCGCATACGGGTCCAATTGATCGAGGCCATGGCGATGTCGAAGGCTCCACCGACTTCGCCGATGACCGAATCAGCGGGGAGCACGAGGTCGTCGAACATCACCTCACCGGTGATGCCGTCGTTGAACATCGTCTGATACACCTTGCCGGTCGAGAACCCTCGGGCCCGTGCCTCGTGGGTGTCGAACTGGAAGTAGGTGAAGCTCCGCCGGCCATTCCCGGGATGGGTGACGGCAAGCACCTGGGCAACGTCGGCCTCGAACGCGTTGGTGATGTACGCCTTGTGGCCGTTGAGGACCCAGTCGCCGTTTCGCTGAACCGCGTTGGTCTTCAAGTCGAACAGGTTCGATCCGGCTCCCGGCTCGGTGATGGCATGGAACGCGGTCTTCTCGCCGCGGACGAGGGGAAGGGTGAACTCGTCGCGGTGGTGGTCGTGGGCGAAGATCACCCGGGGCGTCGCCCCCTCACTCCATGACAGGAGCGCCGGGTTCAGTCGCAGGCCGTAGCTGTAGACCCGTTCCTCGACCCACAACATGTCCTCGCGGTCGTAGTCCCGACCGCCGATCCGGCTCGGAAGAAACGCTCCGTAGAGGCCCGCCGTGCCGGACTCTCGCATGATGTGGCGCCGGGCTTCCCAGATCTCGGGATGGAGTCGGCCGTCGGTGTCGAGGTAGTCGTCGACATTGGCAAAGCGATGGGCGAGGGATTCCTCCAGCGGGGCAACGATCGTTGCGTAGAGCTGATCGACCTCGGCGAGAGCGCCGACGAGATGCTCGGGGACCGAGAAGTCGCCGGCTGTTGGGAAGTCGTCGGGGAGAGCCACCTCCCGATAATACATCTGAGGTTTTCGTCGCCGCTAGCCGGCCCCGCGCGACCCGCGGCGGTCAGCGGAAGGGAACGGGCGCGTCGGGAAGTGCGATCGTCGGGTACGCCGATGGACGGTGCCCGAGGAATCGGGGTCGATTGGCGTGTGAGCACATGAGAGGCAGCACATCCGACGCGGTGATGACACCGAGAGTCCCGCGGCGCGAAGTCTGCTCACCGAAAGCGGACACATCGTCAGGCCGGACCGAGGGCCCGGTGATGACGAACGGAGTCGGGTCGCCGGTGTGCAGAACCCCTCCGGATGCCGGGGTTGCGTGGTCACCGGTGACGGCGATGACCCAATCGGAGAAGGGGGGCCGCAGAAGCGCGGCAAGTTGGGCGTCGCACCATTCGACCGCCGCCGTCTTCGCATGTGGATCCTTCGTGTGTCCTGCTTCGTCGGTCACCTTGGTGTGCACATGGACGAACTCGGCGCCTCCTTCGATCAGCCGCCTCGCAGCCTCCAAGGAATCGGCCAGTGATTGCGTTCCCGTGGTTGCGTCGATGGTCTCCATACGAAGCAGCCGACCGAGCCCTCGGTAGAACGGACTCGTGGGGACCATCGCACCACGAAGCCCAGTGACCTCAAGGAATGATGGGACCGGGCCGACCACGCTCGCCCACTTCGTCGTGAGGGTGTCGAGCGCCGGCAACCCGTTCGCACCTCTGGCGAGATTCACGGGGTCTTGGCCGAGGGTCGCCCGTACCCAGCGGAGGTACTCGGCGAGGGCACTCGCCGTGGACTCAGACCCGGTGATTCCGAAATCGGAACCTCGCACGGCGAGCGGCTGCAGCATCGGGTGAAGGTGTTCGAAGAACGGGTCGGTGTCGGTCACCGCTCCGACCTCGCCCGGCGGGCATGCCGTTACGGTGAGGATGCCTTCGCCCCGATTGAAAATCGTAAGTTCGAACCGATGGGTCGGGGTCGCATAGACGCGAACCTTCTCCAGGAGAGCCCGGGCGACCTCCGGTTCGTCACGCCGAACCCGTCCGGTGATCCAGATCCTGCCCGCATCATCGATCGTGGAAGGACGAAGCGCCGCGAACAGCAACAGTGAGCCGGGCTCAGGCAACAGGCCATGGCCAAGCGCTTCGAGACGGGTCCGCCCGGGAAAGGCGATCTCGGAAAAGCCGAAGAGCGACCAGTGGGCGATCTCGCTCGCGGCGGCACGACCCCAGCCGAGCGGCACGTGCACCCCCGATTCTCCGCGGCGGGCCAAGGCGTCCAACACCGGGGCACGTGCCGCTTCAGTGGCGGTGCGCGGAAGTCCGTTCGGCCCGTCGGCCAATCCTGCGTGCGACCGATCACCCAGCCCGTCGAGGATCACGAGGATCATCGGGCAACGGTCATCTGGTGGCCTCGGATGGTCCTCGCCGTAGTGCAGTGGTGAAGCGGCCCCCGTCATCGTGCGCCCTGGCCCCCGCCGCGGGGGTGACGATCAGCCGTCGCCACCGACCCATCGGCCAACCACGCCTCGATCAGGCTCGAAACTCCCGCCGGAACGTCGTGGGTCCAGGAGCGGTCCCCCAGACACATGCGGCCTCGGATGGACGTGCCCGACACTTCGCTAGGAACAGCGGGAACCGATCGCACCGGGAACTGCGTCGCCAGTTCCTGCATCTTCCGCGACTCCCAAGGTCCTCGCGCCCGCACCCAACACTCAGTGCCTTCTGGGAGGTGCGACGACCAGAGACTCGGTTCGTGGATCGGGAACGGTGTGATCCGTACTCGCCCGAGGACACCGAGAGGTTCGAGGGCGGCACGCACGAGTTCGGCCCGCTGCCCATAGCTGAACGGGTTGGCCTGGTCGGTGTGACGATGCGGCGCTTCGTCGACCGGAATTCTCCATGCCGGTTCCGCGTTGGTGATGGCCACGATGAGTTGCTGGCCCGAGTCGAGCACCGCTTCGGCCAGGGAGAAATGGTCACGGTGGAACGGTTGGAACCGACCGATCACACAACCCCACGTTGCGGAGGAGTCTTCGCACACCATGAGATGCCTATCTTACGAGTCTGTTAAAACCTCTGAGGAATCGAGCGGGCGAGTTGTCGCTCCTCAGGGCCGTCACTAGAGTTCAGTGGCTCAGTTCCACCTACAGGAGGCTTTTCCCATGGACTTTGGCGTCTTCATCCCGATTGGCAACAACGGGTGGATCATCTCGAAGAACTCACCGCAGTACATGCCGAGCTTCGAACTCAACAAGCAGATCACCCTTGCTGCGGAGAAGC
>JANOJN010000283.1:0-4298 GCA_031418775.1 Acidimicrobiia bacterium | reverse complement strand
CGGTGGTGGTTGTTGTGGGTGTGGTGGTGGTGGTGGTTGCAGGTTCGGTGGTGGTTGTTGTGGGTGTGGTGGTGGTGGTGGTTGCAGGTTCGGTGGTGGTTGTTGTGGGTGTGGTGGTGGTGGTGGTGGTTGCAGGTTCGGTGGTGGTTGTTGTTGTTGATGTCGGGGGTGCCGTCGTGGTTGACGTGGCCGCCAGCGTGGCGAAGGTCATGATGGCGCCCGGGTAGTCCACCGTCGCCCCTGAACCCGAATCGGTGTACGTGAGGACGATCTGGAAGTAGTACGTCGTCGTCGCGTTGAGTCCGGTCAGCGTGGCGCTGCTGCTCACGGTGGTTGTGCCCGACGCCGTTCCCGGAGAGGCCGCTACCGTCGTGGCACCGACCAACGCCGCATCGGTTCCGTAGCGAAACGTGATGGCGACGGTGACACTCGCACTTTGCGTCGTACCCGTGCCGTTGACCGTTGCACTCGACACGCCGACCCCCGTGGCCGCGCTGGTCACGGCGATCGGTGTTGCCGTGCCGAGCGAGGCCTGGATCTGCGAGAGCGTCTGCCCCTGGAAAGCCGTCGTGAAAGTGGAGGAGCCGAGCGCGGCGAGCGTTGCCGCGTCCTCGACGGCACCCTGATCGTCGAGATCGGCCAGGATCGTGGCGAGGGACTGGCCAGCGGCGATCTCCGAGGTGATGAAGTCCAGCGGGCTCATGCCCTTGCAGGTTGTCGTGCCGTTGTAAATCGCCTGTCCCGCAGCGTTGTTCGTGTAGTTCAGGGAGTTCATCGGGGGAAAGCCCGACGGGATGATGTCACCCCAGGGCGCGGTGACTCCGAACACGCCACCGGTATGGTTGTCGTGACTCGAGTTCTTCGAAACGGTGATCCGTCGATACGGGTTCGTCGTGCTGTGGGTCCGGTGGCAGAGCTGCACGCGGTTGCCGACACCGGCCTTCGCCGTCTCTGATGAAAAGGTGAGCACCGAAGTGCCAGCGAGCATCAAAGCAGCCGCGGCGAAGCTGGCAATGCGACCGATGGGGCGGCGCGCCCCCGTAGAAAGAACGAACATCGAGGCATCATCGGACGTTCGCCGAGCCTTCTGGCTAGGTCATTCGGATCGTTGGGTCGTTCCGATGGCGTTTTGAGCCACCCGCGTTGCATCCAGCAGACGGGGACCATCGGCAGCGTGGGCTACGGAGTCCGCATGGCGACACCGAACACGACCGACACCCAGCGTTCACCGTTGGGCGGGGCGTCGGTGTCACCGAACGCCTACGTTGTGGGCATGTGTGGTGTGGGCGTCGTCGATGCGCGCTGACGGATCGGTGGTCGTTGTCGCCCTCGGCGGCAACGCGTTGGTCCACGATGATCGCGTGTCGATCCTCGATCAGCTCGACGCTGTGGGTGCGGTGGCCCCATCCATCGTGGACCTCGTCGAGGCCGGTCACTCGGTCGTCATCACGCACGGCAACGGTCCCCAGGTCGGCTACATCCTGCGTCGCTCTGAGCTTGCGATAGCCGAGGTTGCTCCGATTCCGATTGATTTTGCGGTCGCCGACACCCAGGGCGCGATCGGCCACATGTTTCTCCTCGCGCTTCGCAACGAGCTGCTTGCACGCGGTCTCGCGCGGCCGGTCACCGCGATCGTGACTGAGGTCATCGTCGATGCCGATGACCCGGCGTTCGGGTCCCCGACCAAGCCGATCGGTTCCCACTTCAGCCGGGAGCGGGCCGAGGAGCTCGCTTCCGCCTACGGCTGGAGGGTCGCCGAGGATTCGGGTCGGGGGTGGCGTCGGATGGTGGCATCGCCGTCGCCGATCGAGGTGGCGGAGAGCTCGGCCATCGATGCTCTGCTCGCGCAGGGTCACGTGGTCATCGCCGCCGGGGGCGGAGGCATCCCGGTGGCGAGGGGGTCGGGAGGTGCGCTCGCCCGCGTTGAGGCGGTGATCGACAAGGACGCCACCTCGGCTCTCCTCGCCCATCAACTCGACGCCCACTTGCTGGTGATCCTCACCGCGACCGAGCAGGTCGCCGTGGGCTTTGGCACCCCGGCCCAGCGTTGGCTCTCGACCGTCGGAGCCGACGAGATGCGTCGGCATCTTGCCGCTGGCGAGTTCGGTGCCGGGAGCATGGCTCCAAAGGTGGAGGCCGCGCTGGCCTTCGTGACCTCCGGTGCCGCCGGCTCATCCGGCGCCCCGGGTCGGTGCGCGATCATCACGGCGGCCGACCGCCTCCGTGATGCCGTGCGGCCCGAGAAGGCCAATGTCACCCGCATCGTGGCCCTCTAGCCACGCTGGCGCTCTCATCGATCCGTCGTTCGGAGGTCGCCGGACCCCCGGCCCCCGGGCCGATCCGGACCTCGGTAGCTCACCCAGCGCAGGCGGAGTACTATTGGCGGTCCTGTTTTGTCGGTTGACCTGCGTCTGGCGGGTCAGGCGGCCTGCACGTATTCACCCGAAGAGCAACCTTGCACGGAGTTCCCCATGTCTGAAATCACGTTGACCGCCGATCGTCGCACCGCGACGGGTTCCGGCGCGGTTGGCCGTCTCCGTCACACCGGCAAGATTCCGGGCGTGATCTACGGCAAGGGTTCCGAGACGATTTCCGTCGAGCTCGATCACCACGACGTTTCGGTGTCGTTCCCGACCCGGGCCAGCCGTGAGGCCCAGCTCACGCTGGTGCTCGACGGCCAGCCGATCAAGGTCAAGTTTCAGGACATCCAGCGCCACAAGACCCGTAACACCGCGCTGCACATCGATTTCCTGCGCGTCTGAGGCTTGTGCCGGGTCGCCCCATCCTGCGACCGCGCCTTACTTCGCCGTCTTCCCGGTGGCGACCATGCTTGAGCCAATCGGAGCCGTGAACTGATGAAGTTGTTCACACACGCCGCCGAACGAACGGGCACTCCGGCCGACCTCCTCGTGGTCGGTCTCGGCAACCCGGGCACTGAATATGCCGGCACGCGCCACAACGTCGGCGCCGCCGTCGTAGCGCTGCTCGCCGAGCGTCACGGCGGACGCCTGAAGAGCGGCAAGGAGCGTGCGCTCTCCACCGAGGTCCGCGTCGGCGGGAAGCTCATTGCGCTGGCCTTTCCGCAGACGTACATGAATCTTTCCGGTGCATCAGTCCGGCTCCTGGTGAAGCGCCACGGGATCGACGACCCGGTGAAGCTTGTCGTGGTCTACGACGAACTCGACCTGCCGCTCGGTCGGGTGAAGCTGAAGATGGGCGGTGGCGCGGCCGGGCACTACGGCATCAAGTCCCTGAAGGAACACCTTGGCGGCGGTGACTTCGGGCGGATCCGGATCGGCATCGGTCGGCCGTCGGGAACCCCGAAGGGCGGCGACTACGTCCTGAAGCGCCCAGGCAAGGCCGAGCAGACAGAACTCGACATCGCCGTGCAGGTCGCTGCGGATGCCGTCGAGCGGATCGTCGCGATCGGATTCGAACGGACCCAGAACGAACTCAACACCGAGCCGACGGCGAACCCCGAGAAGGCTCCCTAGCGCCAGGAGCGGCGTCGCCGCACAACCGTCGAAGCCTGTGGCTCAGCGTCGGATCTGCTCGGACCGGGCAGGGGTCATCGCAGCACGAATCCCGTACCGATCGGATCGCGTGGGTCGAGCGTGAACACGCTCGTGCCGGTCTTGTAGGCAGCCCCGCTCACTTCGGTGACGACCGCCGCCCGTCCCTCGGCGGTCACGTCCTCAACCACTCGCCCGCTGAACTCGCTTCCCACGATGGACACGTGCTGGAGATGCTGGTCGGCATGGATTCGGCCTTCGTCGGCGAGAAGCGCAAGCCGGGCCGACGTGCCCGAGCCGCATGGCGATCGATCGACTTCGCCGTCGGCGAAGACGGTCACGTTTCGCTGATGGGGACCATTCAGGTGTTGGCCGAGGTCGTCGAAGATGATCGTGCCGTAGATGCCGTCCAGCCGTGCATCGCTCGGATGCTTCGCCCACTCCGTGTCATTGAGCGCCCACTTGATTTCGCGGCCCAGTGCAATGAGGTCGGTGTAGTGCTCGGCATGCACGGTGAGGCCGAGACGGTCGGCGTGGACCGATGCATACAACGCGCCGCCGTAACTGACATCGACGAAGACCGGGCCTCGCGATGTCGTCACCATCACGTCGCGGACGATCACGTACGCCGCGACGTTGCGGAAGGACACGTATCGACGGCCAGGCAAATTGCGGAACTCCATGGTGCACACACGCCCTTTCGCAGCCCGTTCCCTTTGGGCTCACTGATCTCGACATGTGAGGCACAACCCATTCCACTCGCGCGGCCGCGTCGAGCGATTGAAA
>JANOJN010000282.1:0-4131 GCA_031418775.1 Acidimicrobiia bacterium | reverse complement strand
TGAGTAGATGATGGTGGGGTCCCGCCGGAAGAACTCCCACGGATTGAGCTGGATGTTGCCTTCACTGCTGGCCGGGATGCCGACGCCGACGAACAGGCCACCACGACGCAGCATCTTCAGGCCGAGGTCGAAGCCGGCGAGCTTGGCCGAGAAGACGAGGCTCGCGTCGACCCCGCCGAACGCCTGCGCCGCAGCACCGGCTTCATCTGCACTGAGCACCGTGTGTGCTCCGAGCGACTCGACGAACGCCAGGCGTTCCGCGCCGATGTCCACACCGACGACCTTGTAGCCGAACGAAGTGGCGATCTGCACCGCATAGTGACCGAGCCCGCCGGCCGCGCCGATCACAGCGATCTTGCGTCCAGGAAGGATGTGATGCTTGAGCAGTTTCTTGACGGCGCCGTAGGCCGTGAGGCCACCGCAGGCCAGCGGCGCCTCCTCGTCACCGATGCTGTCGGGCAGCTTCACCAGCGACTTGGCGTAGACGCAGAACTCTTGCGAGAACGTGCCCATGATGCCCTTCGCCTGGGCGCAATGGCGCGGGTCGCCGCGCAAGCAGTACTCACATGCCCCACACCAGTAGCCGCCGCCCGTGCCACCGAGACCGAGAATCACGCGGTCACCGACCGACACGAAACGGTCTGCGCCCGGCCCCAACTCCTCGACGATGCCGATGCCCTCATGGCCGAGCGGCATGCTGTTCGGGAGCCCGGCCCAGTCGCCTCGAGCGATGTGAAGATCGGAGTGGCACACTCCAGCCGAGCTCATCTGGACGCGCGCCTCTTCATACTGGGGCACCGGTGTGGGGAGGTCTTGGATCTGGATGACGCCCTGGGCGAGTCTCGCTGCTTTCATGCCACTGCTCCTTCGTGCGTTCGGGTGCTCCGGGTCGTGACCCATCGGCGGCGCGGGTGCGCCGATGCCGATCAGCGTACCGAGAAGTCAGCGGCGAGACGATGGCAGAGTGAGAAGCACAACAATCAGCCTGCGACCAGACGCACGCTCCGCGCCGCAGTCGCGCGCTGACCGAGTCGAGGGGTCACCGCATGCCGGACGATGACGCAGCTGCTGGAGAACCTGCACCCGAAGAGCGACGAGAGGTCCCGTCGATCGGAACCGTCGTGCGCACGCCGGAGTCACGCTTCGCCGCCATCACCGACTATCCGTGGCCTCACCGCAAGGTCGAGGTGGGACCCGGACTGCGAATGGCCTACGTCGATGCCGGGCCGCGCGACGCAGACGAGACCATGCTGCTCCTCCACGGCGAACCGATGTGGGGCTACCTCTATCGCACGATGATCCCGACGTTGCTCGCGGCCGGGTTCCGCGTCGTCGTACCGGACCTGATCGGCTTCGGACGCTCCGACAAGCCCACCGACCCTGCGGCCTACACCTACTCCAACCACGTGGCATGGACTCGCGACCTCATCGAGCGACTCGACCTGCGCTCGATCACCTTCTTCGGTCAGGACTGGGGTGGGCTCATCGGCGGTCGCGTCGCCGCCGAGGTGCCGGATCGGTTCGCCCGGCTCGTGTTCTCGAACACCGGCCTACCTCGTTCAGGACCAGGCATTCCGTTCATCCGCGCCCAAGAGCGACTCGATCCGGCGATGGTCAAAGACGTACTCGGGATCGACTGGCGGGAAACGCTGGATGCCGACGATCGCATCGTTCGCGCACGGATACGAGAGTTCGTCGAATCCGGCCGCAAGTTCTACTTCCTCAGTTGGCGTCTGTACGCGCAGGAGATCGCGGAGCTCGTCCCGTCGAAGATCGTTCCCGGTTGGTGTCACACGACGCTGTCCGAGGAAGCACGCGCGGCATACGACGCGCCCTACCCGACCCAGGAGTTCGTCGCCGGGGCGCATCGCTTCCCGATGCTCGTACCGATCACGGTGGACGACCCCGAACGACTGAAGGGGGATGCCGCGTGGGAGGTGCTCGGCGGATTCACAAGGCCGGTGCTCACTATCTGGGGAGCGCAGTGCCCCTTCACCCATGCCGAGGGCGGCAAGCAGTTCCGCGAAGGCATTCCGGGCGCCCGGCTCGCCGGCATCGACCACAAGACCTACGAGGCGAGCCACTTCATCCAGGAAGACCGCGGCCCGGAGGTCGCCGCGGACATCGTCGCCTTCGTGGAGCGTTTCCCTAGCTGATGCGACCCAAGTTGCCAGGACTCGACGGCCGCGATCGATGATCAACGGCCATGACATTCCGCTCGACGGTGGCCAACTTGCCAAGCTCTGACAAACTTCGTCGAAAGGAGAACCTGTGCCCGACGTGCAAGCCCGACCGACCATCGTCCACGGTGCGCCACCGGTAGAGCCGCGGCCCATCACGGCGGAGCGCTACATCTCCGAGTCGTGGCTGGCTCGCGAGCACAACGTGCTCTGGCCCCGCGTGTGGCAGTTCGCGTGCCTCGAGCGCGACGTCGCCGAACCCGGTCAGTACGTCGTGCTCAACATCGCCCGCGAGTCGATCCTCGTCTCGTGCACCCAGGACGGTGACGTAGCCGCTCACTACAACGTCTGCCAGCACCGCGGTGCGCGCGTCATGGTGAACGAGCGTGGCTGCGAGCAGCACTTCACCTGCCCGTACCACGGCTGGAGCTACCGGACCGATGGTCGTCTCGTGGTGGTGCCGGACAACAACCGGTTCCCCGGTGGGGTGAACCGGACCGAGCGCTCACTCAAGCCCGTGCGCGTTGGACGCGCGCTCGGGATGGTGTGGATCTGCATGGACCCCGCGGCCCCGTCGCTAGAGGACTTCCTCGGCCCGATGGTCGACATCATTGGGCCGTACCGTCTTGACACGATGACGCTGGTTGCCGACCAGACCGTGGGCCTCGGGTGCAACTGGAAGGCGGTGTTCGACAACTTCCAGGAGCTGTACCACGTCGAGCACATCCACCCCCAGCACCAGCTGCTGTTCGACTGTCCGACCGCGCAGATCCACCTGTTCTCCACGGGGCACACCGGGGTGGTGATCGATGGCCACACGCTGAACAGCCGCATGGCGATCGCTGAGGACCCGAACTTCTTCCAGGTGCGCCAACTCCGCATGTTCGGCGCCGACCCCGATGAGTACACCGGTCGGGTGCTCGACATCCGCAAGGACATCCAGAAGTTGCGGCGCGAGGCGGGGCCGCGCCTCGGGTGGGACTACGAGCCCTTCACCGACGAGCGGCTCACCGACATCGAGCAGTACAACGTGTTCCCCAACACGATGATCACCATCCAGCCCGACGACGCACTGATCGTTCGAGTTCGACCGCACCCCACCGATCCGAACTGGTGCTACTTCGACAAGCTCACCTTTCACCGCCAGCCGGATCCGGAGGTGGCGCGTCGGGCCGGGGTGCCGTTCGAACCATGGAGCGAGGCGGACCTGGCACCGGTCCCGCGTCCGGAGCACGACGAATTCACCCAGGAAGACATCATCGCTGGCCGCAAGACGATGACAATCACCATCGACCAGGACGTCCACTACATCCGCGATGTGCAGGCGGGCATGCACTCACGGGGCTTCGAATCGCAGATCCTCTGCGATGACGAGGTGCGTATCCAGCACTACCACGACTGGCTCGACCACTGGATGGAGGTGCGATGAACTACACCATGCAGCAGCTCTCGGACCGGGAGCAGATCCGCGACGTCGCCCTGCGGTACTGCCACGGTGTGGATCGTCTCGACCCCAACTGCATGAAGTCGGCGTACTGGCCCGACGCGATCGACGACCACGGCAACTTCGTCGGCAACGCCCACGAGTTCTCCGATCACTGCATGGTCGCCCACCTGCGCTGGAAGTGGACGATGCATTCGATCTACAACCACCAGATCGACCTCGACGTCGACGGGGTCCACGCTCGCGGTGAGATGTACAACATCACGAACTTGTGCCGGGCCGACACCGGTGCCGTCGACACCTGGTACGGCCGTTACCTCGACCGCTACGAGAAGCGCGGCGACGAGTGGCGCATCGTCCACCGGGTCTGTGTGCACAACGGTACCCAGACCCAGGAAGTCGAGCCGATGGCTATGGCCACCGCCAAGTTCCGTGACGGCTCATTCGACCGCCCGTCGGGCGGCCGACCCATCGGCCCGGGTCTCTGAGGGAGGAACCAATGCCGAC
>JANOJN010000281.1:0-1860 GCA_031418775.1 Acidimicrobiia bacterium | reverse complement strand
GAGATCGACGCCGGGGGAGTGCTCGGCGGACTCGCCCAGCATTTGCCGGTCTTGACCCTCAACGAGAACCGTCGCCAGAGCGAGCCGTGGGAACGGGCGGCGCTGAACCAGTTCCGGAGCGGGTCCGTCCAAAAGGCCCTCGACGCGTTCGAGAGCCACGGCCGCATCGAACGAGTCGCAAGCCTCGCCGACGTGCGGATACGAATGGTCGAAGCGTGGGCGTCGGCCCGCAGCGAAGGCGAAGAGCCGATCATGCTCGCCGCCCGGCGAGAGGACGTCCGTGCCCTCAACCGCCTCGCCCGGGCCACCAGGTCCGAGCGGCTCGACGGTGCGACGCTTGTCCTGGATGGGGAGCCGTTCCAGGCCGGTGACCACGTGATGACGTTGCGGAACAACCGTCGCCTCGACGTACGCAACGGGGAACGCGGCATCCTGCAAGCGATCAACGCCGACCGGCGATCGATGATCGTGCAGATGACTGACCGCATCGTCGAGCTCCCGTCGTCCTACCTCGAGGCCGGCCACGTGACCCATGGATACGCCATGACCGTCCACAAGGCCCAAGGCGTCACCGCCGACCGGGCGTTGGTGCTCGGCACCGACGACCTCTACCGGGAGATGGGCTACGTCGCCATGAGCCGTGGCCGGCTCGGCAACTACCTCTACGTCGTGGGCGAACCAACCCGAGAGATCGAACCACTCCACGGGCCCAACCTCGAACGGACGAACGAGGAACTGCTCGTTGCCGCGCTCTCGACAAGTCGAGCGCAAGAATTGGCAAGCGCACAGATCAACCCACTCGCAGACATCCCCGATGTCGCCCTGGTCGCCGAACGAGAGGATCTTCACCGCTGGCTCCGCACCGTGCCGAATGACTTGGCACCCCGGATCGCCGGACTCACCGAGCAGATCGACGCCCATCGGGAGCGAATCGCCACGCTCGAAGGACAACAAACCGCCGAACGAGGAACAAGCCGAAGCATCCGACACGTTCTGGCGCGTCACGATGAACGCGGACGAGCTACCGGGTACAAGATCGACGGCGAACGCCACTTCCTCGCACAGGCCATCGAACGACGCGACGAACTCACCGACAAGCAGGTGCAGCGCGAAGCGATGATCGCTGAGCGAGGAAACGTCGGCGATCGGCTCACGCTCGTCGAAGGCGAGATCGAACGACGGGTCGGCGTGCGGATCGACGTTGCTCTTATCTCACCGGGCCAGTACCTGACACGCGAACTTGGGGAGCGGCCCGATGATCCCGAGCTCGGCGATGTCTGGCGGGAAGGTGTCGAAGTGATCGAGCGGTTCCGGTTCGAGCAAGACATCACCCACGAGCGAATCGCGTTCTTCGGACACAACCCACGCGAGATCCGAGCAGAGCTCGCGCCCATCAAGGACGACCTGGACCTGGAGTCACCGTCGCTCGGAATGGGGATGCGCATGTAGTGGTCCGACCCGTCGACCGGCCTCAAGGGACCGCTGCGCTCGCCTCCGGCGCCCTTGACCCCGCCCGCCGTGCCGAACAGCGAAGCGGCCAAGCCCTCCGGGGGGGATGGGCTCCCGCGAACTAGCGACGGATGGCGGACGAAAGCGGCGCCCGTCGGCGCGAGGTGGGCTGCAGCGCAGCGCAAACCTGGTCATCTCGGCGGTACAGTCGACGGGCGTTTTCGAGTGCCCCTGAACGGCACTCCGGGGAAAGGGTCACCCCGCTGCACTTCGGCCGGCTATCGAGCACCCGGGGGCGGGCGGCCGATTGGCGAAGTGTGTGCCAAGATCCGGCGGTCGGCGACGGTGACACGCATTGAGAATGCCGGTAGGTTCCGTGGAAGTTCGATGCCCGAATGAATGAGCCGCGGC